>DATEDU010000349.1:0-22601 GCA_035281525.1 Pyrinomonadaceae bacterium
CAGTCGGCGACTGCGTTGGCTTGATAACCAACGCCTGACCTGTGATTGGGGCTGAGCTCTGAGTTGGCGGCTGAGTTCTGTGACACCCGAATGAGACTGCCACGAGTAATACCAATGACCAGCCTCGAATCCTGGACAAAACTTCCATGGTGGTCGATGGTTCCATATATTGAATTCGGCTTATTCTAACAGGGCAGTCCGCCATTGTATGGAGCTTTCCAATCGTTCGCGTTAAAATGCGCATGAGAGGGAGTCGTGAATATCAAAGATCTGGTCGACATCGACCCTGAAAAAATGAGCGGTACGCCTGTTTTTCATGGTACGCGTGTTCCGATTAACCATTTGTTTGATTACCTCACCGCAGGAGACACCCTTGATGTTTTTCTTGACGATTTTCCGACAGTCACTCGCGAACAAGCGTTAGGAGTTATTGAATTGTTGCGTGAGCGTCTCCTCACTGATTATGAAACTGCTGCTTGATGAGTGTACGCCTCGACGCCTTAGGCGAGACTTTCCGGGACATCAGGTTTTTACAGTTGAAGACGCAGGTCTGAAAGGCCTGAAGAATGGTGATCTGCTGCGTGCAGCGGCTGCGCAATTTGATGTTCTGATCACTGTCGATCGGAAGCTCTCGTTTCAACAGAATATAGCCGCGTTTGAAATAGCCGTTGTGGTATTGATCGCGAAGCCAAACCGCTATCCGGAACTGAAATTACTTACGCCTAAGGTTCTCGAAGCGTTGGAAAACATTCATGCGGGGCAGACCGTTCGCATCGGGAGTTTATAAGCCTAGCAAAACGCATGCTAATTTAAACCGCTTTTGCCTTGCACCGATAGTATTACTCGCCCGCTCGCAGCAGATTGAATACCGGTGGCTGCACGATGCACCAAAGGCAGGCAGAATGGGGCTGCAAGATGATGCCAACTAGCCGTACACTCTGGGCGTGGCCTCAGAGTCCAACGACCCCAAACCCAAATCTCATCCCGACGAATCCGGAACAAAGCGTCCTTATTGGCTCCTCATTTCGCTGGCCTGTCTCGTCCCAGCAGTACTCGACGCGCTCAAGTCGTATGTAACCTCGCTTCTCGGCGGTGGTGGAGTAGACTGGGGTGGCGTCGTGTTCGCCGGCAGCGAGTGGCTCTTCCTCGGCGCACTCACTCCAATCACTTACGTCCTCTCGCGCCGTTATCCGTTGCAGCGAGACAGAATTTTTCGAGCTATCGTCGCCCACACGATTGGCGCGATCACACTGTGCATTGGATGGGCCACACTCGGTCTGCTGCTGGGGCTGCTGTTAAATCGATTTCCGTCGCAGGGAAATTTTCTAGCAGATTTCATTAACTGGGTGCTCACGAGCCTTCCCTGGTCGGTGTTCATGTACTTCACTGTGCTCGGATGTGTCTATGCCTTCACCTATCATCGCGAATCGAAGGAACGCGAGGCGCAACAGGCGAGACTGGCAGCGCAACTCGCCGAAGCCAGATTGGGAGCGCTGCGTATGCAGCTGCATCCGCATTTCCTCTTCAATAGCCTGAACGCAATCACAGTGCTCGTCCGCGATCAGAACATCCGCGATGCGTCCCGCATGCTGGAACTGCTCAGCGGTGTGCTGCGCAACGTGATGCAAAGTGGAAAGCGACAATGGATTACATTGGACGAAGAGATTCGGTTCCTCGAGCAGTATCTCGAAATCGAACAGGTGCGTTTTTCTGATCGACTGCGCGTGATTTGGTCCATTGAAGAAAGTGTTCGAGACGCGTTGGTGCCCGAGTTTATCCTTCAACCCATTGTAGAAAATGCAGTACGGCACGGTATTGCTAAGCGGAGTGAGGCCGGCGTAATCGAGATCTCGGCGCGAGAGCCGGATGGTGAGCTGGTGCTGACGGTGCGTGACAATGGCCCAGGCTATTATCCAACGCCTGATGTAGGAGTCGGGCTGACGAACACGCGTGCACGCCTGGAAACACTCTTTGGCGAAGCTGGACGATTGGAAGTAATCAACGCTGACGAAGGCGGAACGATTGTCACGATACGCATTCCGTTGAGGAGAGCAAGCAATGCGTAGGATCAGAGCAGTCATCGCCGACGACGAGCCTCTCGCGCGGCGCGGCATACGGCAACTGCTGACGCCGCACTCGGATGTAACCGTCATCGCTGAAACCAGGAACGGCCGTGAAACCGTTAAGGCTTTGCGGACGCTTAAGCCGGATCTGCTATTTCTCGACGTGCAGATGCCGGAGCTCGACGGGTTTGGTGTGCTGCGAGAGATTGGCTCTGAGTCGATGCCTGCTGTGATCTTCGTAACTGCTTATGACGCGTTCGCGGTGCAAGCCTTTGAAGCACACGCACTTGATTATTTGGTGAAACCGCTTCAGGTAACGCGGTTCGCGGAAGCGCTGGAACGGATGCGCGAGCGGCTTCGATCAGCCGAGGCTGTCGATCTATCACGCAGGCTCTCAGCATTGCTAGCGATGCGCGAAAAAGAACGCGCCAAACAACGGATCATGGTCCCCACATCGGCGGGCGAACTTGTGCTCGATGCGGAAGAGATTGATTGGATCGAAGCGGATGATTATTACGCAGCGATTTACGCGCGCGGCGGCCGTCACCTCATCCGTGAGTCGCTTGCATCACTTGAGCAGCGCCTGGATGCAGACCGATTTGTTCGTGCTCATCGCTCGGCGATTGTGAACATGGACCGGGTGCGTGAGGTGCGCCGCGAAACAAACGAAACCTGGTTGGTTCTGAATAATGAAACCCGAGTGCCCGTGAGCCGCCGCCAGAGAGATCAAGTAATGCGCCGCCTGAGAAGTCTGAAAGAGTGACCATTTACTGCTTGATGTATACCGCCGACTGATTCTTTATTGTCATCGTTGTTTTAGATCGAGAGAATCACCTTACCCGGCCAGACCTAATTTGCGGAGGTGGCAAAAGCCATGACTATTCGGATTGTTGCTTTCTCGATTCTCTCATTTGTATTGGGTGCGATTTTCTCTTTGAGTACGCCGCGTGCTGTGAGTTCTGTGGAGGCTGACGTTAGTTCTGATTCCGCTGTAAGCCCAGACGATCCAGCCGCCGATCGCGCGGCCATTCGCGCGCACATCGAAAGCATCTTTCAGGCCTTCATCGATTGGGACGTAGATAAGATCTACGCCACGCATTCGCAGGACTGGCGCGGATTTCTTGATGACACTCGTACGCCTATCAAGGGCATAGATGAATACATGCACGCTAACGGCATCGACTGGCCGAAAGTAAAAGGCTCAAAACCGCAGCCAGATCCGAATCGTGGCTATCGAATCTCGGACTTTGACGTGATTTTCCATAGCCCTGAGTTAGCGGTTGTCAACTTCATAGGCGAGATGGGAAAGAAGTCCGGCACGACGTTCGAACCGACTTATCGAATGCGAATCATGGATGTTTATGCAAAACGACAGCGAGGCTGGATACAGGTTGCGTCGCATACGGTAGCCGATCCGGCTTGGCAGCGTGACCAAACATCGCAACCGCTGCAGATCAATTCTCATATACGCGAGCGAATTCTTACTGCACGAGAGGCCGTTTGGAAGGCCTGGTTTGGAAACGATCAAGCCACACTGGAAAAACTGATTCCGGATGAGGCAATTGCTATCAATGACGGCAACACGGAATGGGCGAACAAGGCAGCTATTTTGGCGAGCGCTAAAGGCTTTGCCGGCAGCGGTGGGAAGTTGGTGCGGTTGGAGTTTCCGAAAACGGAGATTCAGGTATATGGCAACACGGTGATCATTTACACGACATATTTGTATGAGACCGAGGTGAATGGAAAGCGCTCGACGCAGAGTGGACGAGGCACAGAGATTTTTGTCCGGCGCGGCAACGAGTTGGTCAATTCAGGGTGGCATTTGGATTCTCAGTAATAGCGAAATAGGGCCGATTCGGCCACGCGATATAGGGCCAACAGGACGCGATATAGGGCCAATAGGACGAATTAGACCTATTGATGCAGCCAAGTCCGTCACTTTCTTTTTCTGGTCGAGCGGGCGTGGTACAGGCGTTCGGTGAAACCGCCTTCATCGAGAAATGCCTGCTCGAGCTGCCGAAGCTGCTGATCAAGAAGATAATTGGTCTGATGGATCAAGCAAATTATTGTGTTGGCGGCAATCTCGGGAGGGGCCTTCTCAATATAGGACGAATAGGTCGAATAAGACTTATTCTTTTCGTAGGCCAGACGCCGCACACTTTGAGCAGTGGGATGGTTTTTAGTCCACAAAGTTAGACCGCATTGCCGAAGAAAATCTTCGTAGTCCAAGAGAAGTTCTTCCAGGCTAGCTCGCGCGACGCCTACAAGCTTCAATTCGAATTTCTTCGATGTGCCTGAGGCCTGGCTGCCTTCGGCGATGTTCTGCCTGCCACTGCGTGCCGCCTGCACCATTTGGTCATAAGTGCGTGAGCGAGGATCGATAAAGCGCTCGCAGAACTTCACTGTGGCGTCGTAAACCAGCTCAGCATGTTGAAAAGATTTCAGGTCGCGGTAACCACCGTGAGGTGAGATGAGGTTTGGTTTATTCATTTGTCGGTTTCCAAGGGTGAGGTTGAGATCAATGGGTCCAATAGGTCCAATAAGTCCTATAACGAATAGGACATATAAGACTATAGGACATATAGGACCTATAAGACCTATCCTATTTTGTCCAACGGGCCTTGTAGGAACTGACAGGACCTATCCCTATTTTCCCGGCGAGTATAACTCGTCGCTGGGGACGTCGAACACTCGGTTCAGGCGCGCACGAAAGTTTTCAAATGCGATCTGTGCTCCGAGTTCAAGCAATTGCTCTTCAGAAAACTCGTTGCGCAAGCGCGCATAGAGCTCGTCTGAAACATTCGCTGGTGTTTCAGCCATCGCATCAGCCAATTCAATCACCAGGCGCTCTTTAGCATTGAACACTTCCAAGTCATTACCCGGAAGAGCAAGGAGCTTTTCGTCACTCAAGCCCGCTTTTCTGCCGACGGCAGAATTAATATCAACTCAAAACGGGCAACCCACTCGTGCCGCCGTACGCACCTTGGCCAACTGGATGTATCGCAGCGAGACCCGACGCTTTCTTCCCAAGCCGGCTTCCATGGCGATGGTGCCCCAGGTTAAACCGGGATGACGCATCTGTATCTTTGCCGGCGTGAGGTCCTTGCCGAACATCTTGCGCATCACGCCGTAAAACCAGCGAAGATGCCAAGGCGCCTGCTTCTTTTCCAAACCCGAAATGCGTGGCATTGGTTTAGTCGCCAGAAGTTAGATCAGACGGCACGGGATGAGCTTCGACTCTGGTTGGTTCGGTCCGAGGAGAACGCGCAGCCTCAACTGCGGCTGGCGTCGAAATATGCCGCGAGCGGAAGAAGGACGTGCGATCGAGCACGTTCTCCTGAAACTGCTCGAGATAGAGGTAAATAACCGGCGTGATGTAAAGGGTGATGAATTGTGAAACGATCAGTCCGCCCACGACCACTAAGCCCAACGGCTGACGGGATGATCCATCCGCACCATACCCAAGCGCGATTGGAATAGCGCCAAACACTGCCGCCAGCGTAGTCATCAGAATTGGACGGAAGCGATCCATTGAGGCATCGTGGATCGCCTGAACAGCAGACTCGCCCGCTTCTACCCGTTGCCGAGCAAAGTCGACGATCAGAATTCCATTCTTCTTCACGATACCCATCAGCATGAACATGCCGACGAACGCATACAGCGAAGCCTCTTGTCCGAACACCAGCAGGGTAAGCAATCCACCAACCAACGCAGTCGGAAGTGTCGACAAAACCGTTAGTGGATGCACATAGCTTTCGTAGAGAATAGCCAAAATCACATACATGACGAACACCGCCAGGGCCATGAGCATTGTCATGCTCGTCACAGTGCTTGCGAACGTCTGAGCCTCACCTTGCAAATCCGCGCGTACCCCCGGCGGCACAATCTCCGCAGCTGCGTTCTGGATGAAATCCGTAGCGTCACCGAGAGCGACGCCCGGTTTAAGATTGAAGAACAGAGACATGCTCGTGAACTGATTCAAGTGATTCACGGTTTGAGGACCAAGCGTTGTCCTCCACGTAACTAGCTCTCCTAACGGTACCAACCGCTGCCCATCATCAGTCTTGATGTAAAGCTTGGATAAATCGTCCGGCTTCTCACGCGAAGCATCCTCAATTTCCAAAATCACCTGGTATTGGTCTTCCGGCTTTTTGATCAAGTACAGATAATTCTGCGAATACGCGTTGCGCAGCAGATTGAGAATGCGCGCTTCAGACACGCCATATGTTCTGGCTTGGTCGCGACGAATATCAATGTTGACATTTGGAGTGTTGTTGTAAAGATCCGACGAGACACTGAGAAAGCCAGGGTACTCCATCATCTTGCCCATCATGCGCTGGCCCACGTCGTAGACCTGAGCGGGATTTGCACCCGAAATGGCGAAGGCATATTGACCTTGTGTTTGGCTTGTTACTCCCGTACTAATTTCTAAAACTGGAAACGGACGCAGAAAAGACATTACGCCGGGGATCGTGTTCAGTTTCCCCATCATCTGCCCGGTCACCTCAGCTATTGGCGGACGCTTGTCAGGTGGTCCGATGTACGTAAACATCATGCCTTGATTCGACCCCAGGAAGCCCGTGGCGCCTGTCATCGTGAAGTCGTTCTGGACGTATGGGTCCCCCCGCAGCATCTCGTCAACGCGATCCTGGAAAGTGCTCATTTGCTCGGGAGACGAACCCTCTTGCGCGATGAAAACACCGAAAATAACGCCGCTGTCGCCCGGAGGTAGAAATGCTTTAGGAACGACTACGAACAACGCTATGGTCCCAGCCAGACAAATGATCCAGATCACCGGTGAGACCCAGCGGTGCCTCAGAAACCACCACAGGGATCCACCGTAGACCGAGAGTACGCGCTTTTCGATACCTCCAATTACTCGTTCCACCCAGGTCTTCTTCGAGCCGGGACCTCGCGCCTTTAACATTCGCGCGCACATTAGCGGTGTCAGCGTCAAAGACACTAAGCCCGAAGCCAAAATGGCAATGACGATAGTAATAGCGAACTCGCGGAAAATTCGACCGACCAGTCCACCCATAAACACCAGCGGAATAAATACTGCTGCCAGTGAAATCGTCATCGACACGATCGTGAAACTGATTTCCTTCGCGCCATTAATTGCAGCCTCGAATGGCTGCTCACCCCGCTCCATGCGGCGCACTGTGTTTTCGAGAAAGACAATCGCGTCATCAACCAGGAAACCGATCGCCAGCGTCAAAGCCATCAACGACAAGTTGTCCAGGCTGTAACCGATCGCTCGCATGGCAATGAAAGTGATCAGCAGCGAAAGTGGCAGAGCTACGGTTGGAATAAGTGTGTCGGTTGCTCGTCCCAGAAATATGAAAATCACGAACACAACTAACGCAAACGCGATTAACAGCGTCATCTGGACGTCGCTGACGGAGTGCACGATGTTCTGTGAGCGATCGTAGATCGGCAGGATGCGAATGGAGCCGGGTAACTGCGCCGCGACAAGCGGCAGGACCTCATAGATGCTCTTGGACACCTCGACAACGTTGGCGCCGGCGCGTCGATTAACTGCGACGATCACAGTTGCCGACGGTACCGAGTAATTGCGAACCCAGAACCGCATGTTGACCCGTTCATCCTGAACGGAGTCTTCGACTCTCGCGACGTCTCGAAGGTAAACAGGGGCTTCGCTGGTACCGCCTACGATTAGATTTCTGTATTGTTCGGCAGATTCAAGTTGACCCTGCGGTCGCAGTATCGCTGTGCCGGATTCGCTGTCGAATTGACCTGCACCAGTCGTGCTTGTGCCGCTCTTGATCGCATTATTCAGGTCGTCAATAGTGATGCCGCGTGCCCACAACGCCGATGGATTAGCCTTGATGCGGATCGCTGACTTCGTGCCATAGACATCAACGCGTGATACGCCGGGCAGAATGCTGAGCCGCTGGCCCACCTGTGTACTTGCGTATTCATAGAGCTGACCGGCGGTGACCGAGTCGCTGGTCATCGCAAGATACATGATCGCCTGATCGTTGGGATTAGTCTTTGAATACGTTGGCGGCGATGGAAGATCGACGGGAAGACTGGAGATGGCTTGAGAGATCGCAGTCTGTACGTCCGTCGCGGCCGCGTCGATGTCTTTCTCGAGAGCAAATTGAAGCGTTAATGACGCGAAACCCTGAGTACTCTGCGAAGTGACCACCTCGAGGCCGTTGATCTGCATGAACTGGCGCTCGAGGGGCGTGGCGATGTTGTTCGCCACAGTGTCTGGATTTGCCCCAGGGTATCCGACATTAACCTGAATGACGGGATAATCGACTGCGGGCAGATCGTTTACCGGAAGCTGCATGTAAGCCAGTATTCCAAACAGGACTACTGACAGCGTTAACACCGCAGTCATGACAGGCCGGCGAATGAATGGCTCAGAAAGATTCATGACATTGTCCGACAAACTTCAGTTTGTCGCGCTTCTTAAATCAATCGACAAACTAAAGTTTGTCGGACGCCGCAGTTGCGGGATTTGCTTCCTGTGGTTTCTCAATGGCAACTTTGCCGCCGGGAGTCACGCCAATTTGCCCGGTGGTCACAACTTGTTCGCCTGCCTGGACGCCCTTCTCGACAACAATCAGATCTCCTTGCCGCTGGCCCAGCGTGACTGGCCTCTGTTCGGCGGTCGCGTCCTTCACTACATACACGAAAGATCCGTTAGCCGACATTTGCGGGGCAGTTGCAGGTATCAAGACTGCTTGTGGAATGGTGCTCAAAAGTAAACGAATGTTTACAAAGCGGCCTGGCCAGAACTGATGCCCGGAATTCGGAATCGTGGCACGCAGGTTCACCTGACCCGTCGCGTCCTGCACTGCGTTGTCAATAAAGGTTAAGTTGCCAATGACCGGAACATCGATTGAATCAGGCAAACGCACTTCTGCCTTGAGAGTTCCCTGACGCATTTGTTGCTGCACCAGCGTTAAGTTGTTCTGAGAGATCGTGAAATCAGCGTAGATCGGATCCAGTTTTTCAATGACCAGGAGAGAATTGCTGTTTTGTCCGCCATTAACGGCATTGCCAAAGCCGCCGGGATTAACGACATTGCCGATGTCAACCAACCGCTGTCCAGCTCGACCGTCGATGGGCGAGCGAATGTAGCAGTAGCTGAGTTGCACTTTGGCACTCTCAATCGCGGCCGCATCAACTTTGATTGCTTCGTCGGCACTGCGGACGGATGCGCGAGCAGCCTCAACGTTCGCTTGCAGCGCGTCATAGTTTGCTCGCAATTGTTCGTATTGTTCGCGGGGAACGACGCCTTGCTCCACCAGCGCGCGATAACGCTCAACCTGAGCGTAACCCCACTTTGCCTGTGCGATTTCCTTCGCGAGGTTAGCTTCAGCTTGTTTCTTGAGAGCGGTATCTTTCGTGAGGTTCGCCTGTGCCTGTTTGACGTTTGCCTCAAACGGTCGCGGATCGATCGTAAAGAGCAGATCGCCCCTTCTTACGTTGGCACCGTCGACAAAATGAATTTTGATAATACGTCCTGAGACTTGCGGTTGAATCGACACGACTTCGCGAGCGACAGTACGGCCAATCGCGTCAAGGTATGTAGAAACATCCTGGGCAACGGCCGTTGTCACGGTTACGGGTGCCGGCGGTCTTTCGAAAGAAGGTTGTGCCCTGTTAACACAACCAGCCGCCAAAAGCGCTACGAATGCAACAAAAACTATCGTTTGTAAAACTTTAATCATTTCTAATTGATAATACACGTTGAGACCGATCCACGAAAAACACACGATCAACGTTGGGTGTCTGGTGCCGGGTGTCGGGTGCCTCGACACCTGACACCCGGCACCTGATACCTGACACCCGGCACCTAAGCAGATGCCGCCGAGCCACTGCCATGGCCCATTGCCGCCAACCGCTTTTCAATTTCATCCGGTGTTACGTCTTCCTTGTGCGTAGCTACTGTCCAGACATGCCCAAATGGATCCGTCAGCGTGCCCGAACGATCTCCGTAGAACTGATCCTGCAGTGCCTTGACTTCAACACCGCCTGACTCAATTGCTCGTTTATAGACGGTATCCACATCGTCAACATAAATCATGAGGCTGACGGGTGTGCCGCCCATGGATTTCGGTCCCTTGTAACCGATCTGAGGTTGTTCATCCGAAAGCATTACCGGAGAATCCCCTATCTTGATCTCAGCATGGCCAATTTTCCCCTCATGTTCCATGCGGAACAATTCAGTAGCGCCAAAGGCCTTCTTGTAAAAATCGATTGCCGCACTTGCTCCGTCAATGATCAGATACGGTGTCACCGAGTGATATCCTTCCGGAATTGATTTTACGTCTGCCATGTCCATCTCCTCTCAAGTGGTTTGAATGCTAATGACGTATTTGCGGTTGACTCCCTACTTTTTTACAAGGGAGTTTTTGTTCAGAAAACTTATCACTGCCTCGTTGAACTCCTTTGGCTTTTCCATCATCAGGAAGTGGCCCACGCCCTCCCACATTTGAAAATCGAGCTTGGGCGCCAGTCCGCGAAGGAATTGTTCGGTGTCGGGAGGCCAGAATGGCGACTTCGCCAGAATCGCAAACACGGGCACGCTGATTTTATCCGTCGCATAAAGGGAATCCTCCCCCATTTCCTCCATCGCGCTGACCATCACATGCTGCGGTGTATTTAAAAAGGACGTCTTAATCCGCTCCTGTGGTTCAGCGGGTAAGTTCGGGCCCGCCATTTGCGCGAACATTTGATTTGCGTTCTCTCGGTAGTTTGGTGAACGAAACATTGCGAGAAAACGTTCCCTCATCGCTTTGTCCCCAAACGGCCGCAGACCGCCATCAACGATCACAATCGCCAGCGTCTTCTGCGGAAACTTGCGATAAAACTGCCTCGCCACCGGCGTCCCCATGCTGTGGCCGACCAATACAGCCTTGTCGACCTTTGCGTCGGCCATCACGGCGTCGATGGCCCGTGCAAACAGATCCATCGTGTATGGGATTTGGGGCTTGTCGCTCTGGCCGTGGCCGGGAAGATCCAAAACAATTACTCGTTTGCGTTTGGCTAAGTCTGGCACTTGATCCCGCCAGTTGTCGAGGTTGCACGTCCACCCGTGAATTAGAACCAAAGCTTCCCTGCCCTGGCCGTGACTTTGGTAATGAATGCGCGCTCCGTCCAGCGTCGTGTAACGCGATTTTTCAGTCGACGCTGAAGCTTGTTGCGCCGTGACCGCGGCGCTGCACAACAGCAACAATGCGAAACTCATCACTGATAAGACAAATGAAGGCGTCATCTTAAAAGTGCTGCTATTCATAGAATGCTCCTTGTCTGTCGAACAATTGCGAGTGTCATGTCGTCTGTTAAAGGTCTCGGCGCGCAAAAGTCCTGCACGGCGCCTAAAACTGAAAACAGTATCGAGTCGGCTGAACGACCGCGAGCTTTGCGCAACTCACCTTCCAGCCGATCGCTCCCAAATTCCTGTTCGAACTCATTGAACGACTCGAGAATGCCGTCCGAACAAATCAGCAGCACGTCGTCGGTCTGCAATCGCACTTGTCCCTGACTATAGGAAGCAGCGGGTAAGACACCAAGGACTGGGCCACCTTCAGTAAGCAGTTCCAAGTGACCGTCTGCGCGCAACAACAAAGCTGCCGGATGACCCGCACTACAGTAGTCGAGAAGCCCAGTCGCCGGATCGAGCTTTGCCAAAAACAAGCTGGCAAGAGGCACCATCGGGGAAATATGGCAAAGGTCCCGGTTCACGCCTGACACGATTGCGCGCGGCTCGGCGAAGACTGCCGTACGGGAGCTCACTAGTCCTACCAAATGTGTGGTCCACATTCCCGCAGCGAGCCCTTTCCCGCAAATATCGCCGAGCGCCAGCACCACGCCGCGTGGCGTTTCCTCGATTGTGAAAAAGTCACCGGGAACGTGCCGAACTGCAAATGTTTCACTTGCAATTTCGAAGTCTTCGTATCGAACGAGATGCGGCGCACACAATTTCCGGTAAACCTGCGCGGCTTCGACGAGAGCAGTGTGAAGTTCGGCGTAGTCCTTCTGCAGAGTCGCAAACTTCAGCTCGAGCTCGCGGTGTCGTACGCGAAGTGTTTGCGAGCTACGACTGGTGACTTTAACGTCCGTCGTACGCCGAGTTGATAAAGCGGCATGGGAGAGTGTGTAACTCATAAGAACTCATTTCCATCATCCAACGAACTTGTAACCACTGCCGTGGATCGTAAGAATGAATCGTGGCTCTTCGGGATTTGGTTCCAGCTTCTGCCTGAGATGAACAATATGAGTATCGACGGTCCTGGTATTTGGGTAATTCTCGTAACCCCAGACCGCATCCAACAAGCGATCTCGACTAAGTGTCTCTGCCGGGTGAGAAATGAAATACGCCAGAAGTGCAAATTCTTTCGCCGAAAGTTCGATCGGGGATCCGCCGCGCATTACTTCATTCCTGCGAACGTTCACCTCGACGTCACTAAACCGATAGATCTCCGGTTCACCGGCCTGCGGCGACATGCGACGCAACACGGCTTTCACACGCGCCATCAACTCGCGAATTGAGAAAGGCTTTGTTACGTAGTCATCAGCGCCCAGCTCGAGCCCGACGACTTTGTCGATCTCCTGACCGCGTGCGGTGAGCATGATGATCGGCAGTGACGGCCGACGAGCCTTCAATTGCTTGCACAAGTCGAGACCGCTCATGCGCGGCATCATTACATCCAGCACGATGAGGTCCGGATTGTCAGCCAATGCCCGCTCCAGTCCTTCAACTCCGTCAGCGGCGCTGATTACTTCATAGCCTTCGAATTCGAAGTTGTCGCGCAGTCCCGCAACCATTGCGGGTTCGTCTTCGACAATCAAAATGCGAGCGCTTTTGAAGCTCGTATCACCCGCGCTGCGAGAGTCTGTGACTGCTCCATTTTGACGTCCATTGGAAGGTGTTTTGCTTTTCATGTTGCCATCGCTCCTGATGCTTCGCTCGCTGTCTGCTCGGCCGCAGCCAACGGCAACGAAACAGTGAACTTACTGCCTTTTCCGGGGGTGCTCTCCACTTCTACTTCTCCACCGTGTGCATGGGTGATGTGGCGTACCAACGACAGACCTAAACCACTGCCTCTCGTGTTGTGTACCAGTGGATCTCCCGTGCGGTAAAACTTTTCGAAGATCTTCGCCTGCTCGCGACGAGTAATGCCAATGCCTTTATCGGCCACTTCGAGTTTCAAAGTTCCGTTTGCCCGATAAAGTTTGACGCAAATGAACTTTTCATCCGCCGAGTATTTCAGAGCGTTATTGACGAGGTTAACCAGAGCTCGCGCAATAGCCTCGCGGTCAACGTGCATTGGCGGAATGTTTGTGTCGATCTTCTCTTCGAATTCAAAGCCCTGTTGCTCGATCTGGTAACGATAGGCATCGAGCGTGCTGCGCACCAACTCGGCGACGTCGGTCTCGCGAAAGTCGTATTCTTTGCGTCCTGCCTCGATGCGAGAGAAATCAAGAATGTTATTGATTAAAGCGGTCAGCCGCTCGCTCTCTTTGCGGATGATGCGGTAGTACTCATCCTTCTTTTCCTGCGTTGTGATGCGACCGAGCTCGAGTGTTTCTGCGTAAAGGCGAATCAGGGCCAGCGGTGTACGTAGCTCGTGTGACACATTAGAAACGAAGTCGGATTTCAAACGCGCCAGCGCCATTTCCTTGCTGACGCTGCGATACGTCAGAGCCAACCCACCAATCATGAACAGCGAAAGTATGCCCAGGATGATAAGACTCTGGGCAAACCAGCGTTGACCAATCGCTGCGACCGTGGTGCCTTGCAATTTAATGCCCAACCCAAGTCCGTCGAAAACCTGATCCATTCTCCGAGTGACCTCAGCTTTTCCTTCATCCCAACCGGCTGATTTTGCGAGGGGTTTCTCGCTATGTCCGTCCGGGCTCACTGGGAAGACCATCAGGGCAAGCTTTTCGTCCTGGTCATCGGCCAATGTCTGCTCATTGAGCATTTGGGGAAAGAAGGTCTTCTTAAGGTAATGGGGATCAAAGGTTACTGCGCCCAACACGGTACGCTCCTTAGGCAGCGTCGGAAATACGAAGAAAGCTGTTGTGCCGTAAAGCATCCCATCCGGTCTTTCTCCCACTCCGCCATACCAGGTCACAGATCTGGTTTGCTTATGCAGGTCTCTGCACATCCGCTTACCTTCGGCATCAAACCATACCTGGAAGGTCTTGGCCGTCTCCTCGTTGTACTCACGGAATCGCTCATTCGTAAGGCGTGGTTGCGAACGCAGTAGTACTTTTTTTCCGGCCTCGTAAATCGCGGCCTGGTCGATCCAGGGATTCTTAGCCAAGACGATGTCGAGTTGTTTTTCCTTCTCAGGCCCAGCGCTGTCCGGTGACGGGAAGTGATCTCTGGCTTGCTCGGCCAGGAAGTACGCCTTCTCGTTGATCTTCTTCTCCACCTTACTCAAGACGTAATTAAATTCGCCATGGATGATTGCCTCTACCTTCTTGTCTCGCTTAATGGATTCGACATGATGAAGATTCCACAATATGAGTGCGACTGCAGGCAGGACGACTGCCACGCCGAGCGTGAGGATAAGACGGAACTTGTTACTGCGGTTCCGAAGCTTTTTGTTTTTGGAGTTCATCTTCAACCTCCGCTGGGGACCGGGTGCGACAAATCTGCGTCGCTCAACCGGTTGCGACAGGATTCGTCGCGTGACTTCATCAGGCGTCCATTACGGGCGAGAGCATACGCCTATGCATATTAAGGTGTGTCAAGTGCATGTAAAAAATTGTTAAGAATTGTGAACTCTGAACCACGAAATAACACTAAAGCGGGGGCGCGCTTGCGCTTGCCCGCTTCCCAACCTGCAAATTTTCAGCGCAATTATTGCGTTCTGACAGAGGCCAAACGCTGCTCGGCTAAACGGTCTGCCGCTTGATACGTTGGGATATTGTCCTTCTCGGCAATCTCGAAAATGTTCAGCAACGTGTCGTAAATCCGATTTACTCTATCAAACGCGCGCGATGGCTCCCAACCGAGCAGTTCGATACAGCCGCCGCTGATAATTCCTCCGGCATTCGCCACATAATCGGGCGCGTAGAGTATGCCCCGCTCTTCCAGCATGTCACCGTGAACCGGCTCGAGCAGTTGATTGTTAGCAGAGCCAGTCACAATCGCCACCTTTAGTCGAGGAATGGTGACGCTGTTCAAAATCCCGCCGAGTGCGCACGGAGCAAAAATGTCAGCTTCGACTCCGTAAATGTCATGCGGCTTAACTTCAACTGCGCCGAATTCCGTCACGCAGCGTTGAACCTTTGACGAGTCAGTGTCAGTGACGATGAGTCGTGCCCCAGCGTGCTTCAGCTGCTTACAGAGGTGATAACCTACGTTTCCGCAACCCTGCACTGCGACGCTTCTTCCTGAAATATCGTCGTGTCCCCATCGATGCTTCGCAGCAGCTTGAATTGCACGAAAGACTCCGTGCGCGGTTGCCGGAGAAGGATCGCCGGAGCGATCTGCTAAACCAGCTACGTGGTCTGTTTCCAGCCTCACATAATCCATGTCGGACGTGTTGGTGCCGACATCTTCAGCGGCGATATAACGGCCCTGAAAAGTCTCGATGAACCGGCCATGCGCGCGAAAGATGGCTTCGCGGTCGACTATTTTGTTGTTGCCGATAATGATGGATTTGCCGCCGCCGAAAGGCAGTCCTGCGAGCGCATTTTTGTAAGTCATCCCACGCGACAAGCGCAGAGCATCTTCGAGTGCCGCTTCGTCGTGGGGATAATTCCAAAAGCGTGTGCCGCCGACCGCTGGGCCAAGTGTCGTGCTATGGATAGCGATAATGCCGCGATAACCAGCTGCGGCGTCTCGGCAAAAAACTACTCTTTCGTGCTCGTTTGCATTCCATTCCTGCAATTCCACGGACTTAACTCCATTTATTTGGAAGTGATGAGTGATAAGTGATAAGTGATAAGGTTCAGAAGTTGATCTTATTACTTATCACTTATTACTTATTACTTACACCTTACGAATGTACGGCATTGCGAGTTCGCGAAAGGCCGGCGACTCCTACGAGGGTGCCAAGACCTTCCAGGACAGCAAGTAGAATCGCCGACAACTGAAACGGGAATGTCCATGCATGTTGGTCCAACTCGCTGACGTTGTCTGGACCGGCAGCTACAAAATGATAGTAGCCTCCGAAGATCAGAGACCCGAGCATTGAAATGAATAATAGAAGGAATGCCAGACGGCTTCGTCGCCACAGAAGAAACGCGGCCACAAGTGGAAGAACTGTGATTACCACGAGAATATACGCGTTCTGCCAGGTCGCCATGTAAATCTGAAGCGCCGAATGTGCAAGTGAATGAACTACACCCACCAGCAAATGAAGAGTAATGATGGCTATACTCGCGCGCTTAAGAGTTTTAGTTGTCATGGCTCAAGTGTATCGGTAATAACACACAACCCCACCCCGGCAGAAGATGTGCAAAAAGAATTTACAGGTTGGGAAGGGGGCAAGGCGCTTTAGCGCCGCGCCCCCGCTCAAGACTGAGTAATCTAAACGTGCAAAACATGGTCCAGTGAGTGCGTAAGATTGACTGCGCGGCAACTAGGGCGGGGGCGCGGCGCTAAAGCGCCTTGCCCCCTTCCCAACCTGTAAATTTTCAATTGGCAGCTTCGACATTTGGCGGGTTTAATGTTTCCTTACTGAGTTGAGATTTTATTGGAACCAGTTAAGATACGACTTTCCTACACCATGGCGGAACAGAAACAAAAAAAGATCCACTGGTCCTCTGCACGAGCCGAGGCACGCGAGCTCATATGGGCTCACCGCAAACGACTGGCGCTCGGCGCACTCCTCATGCTCATCAACCAAGCCATGGGATTGGTGCTGCCCGCTTCCACCAAATATCTGATTGACGAAGTTATCGTAAAAGGACGCACTCAACTGCTTGGGCCGATCGCACTGGCCGCAGGCGGCGCCACCATGGTCCAAGCCGTCACGTCTTTCGGCTTGTCGCAAGTGTTAGGAGTAGCCGCGCAGCGAGCCATCACTGAGATGCGGAAGAAAGTGCAGGCCCGAATCGCGCGTCTGCCGGTGAGTTACTTTGATTCAACTCAAACCGGCAAGCTCATCTCGCGAATTATGAACGACGCTGAAGGCATACGTAACCTCGTCGGCACGGGTCTGGTCCAACTCGCCGGCGGCTTCATTACTGCAATCGTTGCACTTGGCGTACTTTTTTGGCTCAACTGGAGACTGACCACGATCACAATTCTTGTGCTCGGGTTGTTCGGTGGCGCACTAGCTTTCGCTTTCACCCGCCTCAGGCCGTTGTTTCGGGAACGGGGCGAGATTACGGCACAGCTCACTGGGCGTCTGGCTGAGTCGCTGGGCGGAATCCGCATAGTCAAAGCCTATACGGCGGAGAAACGTGAAGCTCTCACTTTCGCTCGCGGCGCACACAAGCTTTTCCGCAACATCGCCAAGTCGATGACAGGTGTATCGGCAACGACTGCGTTTTCGTCGCTGATAGTCGGTGCTGTCGGTGTCGTGATGATCCTGGTTGGTGGTCGATCGGTTGTAACGGGAGCGATGACCATCGGCGATCTTTTCATGTATGTGATTTTCACCGGACTGCTGGCTATGCCGCTGATTCAGTTCGCCGCAATTGGCACTCAAATCACAGAAGCGTTTGCCGGACTCGATCGGATACGCGAAGTGATGAACATGGCTACAGAAGACGAAGAGGACGACGCGCGAGAGCCTCTGCCGGAAGTGATGGGAGAAGTCGAATTCGAGAATGTGTTTTTCGAATACCAAAACGGACTCCCAGTGCTGAAGAACGTGTCTTTCAAAGCTCCCGCAGGTTCGACAACAGCGTTGGTGGGTTCAAGCGGTTCCGGCAAGAGCACGTTGATCAGCCTGGCGATGAATTTCAATCAGCCGCAGTCGGGAGTCGTCAGGATTGACGGCAAGGATTTGAGGACGCTGCGCCTGCGCGACTTTAGGTCTTATCTCGGAGTTGTGATGCAAGACAATTTCCTCTTCGACGGTACCGTCGCGGAAAACATCAGCTTTTCAAATCCGCACGCTACGCATGAAGAGATTCAAGCGGTTAGTCGCATTGCGCACTGTGAAGAGTTCATCGAGCAGTTCGAGCAGAGGTACGACACCATTGTCGGCGAGCGTGGTGTGAAACTTTCGGGCGGGCAGCGACAACGCATTGCGATCGCCCGAGCTATTCTGGCGAATCCCAGGTTGTTAATTCTCGACGAAGCTACTTCCAGTCTGGACAGCGAGAGTGAAGCTTTGATCCAGGATGGGCTGCGTTCGCTCAGACGCGGCCGTACAACCTTCGTCATTGCACACCGCCTCTCAACGATTCGCAGCGCGGATCAGATTCTTGTACTGGAAGGCGGGGAGATCGTGGAACGAGGCACGCACGAAGAACTACTCGCCACCGGCGGGCGTTACAAACAACTGTATGATAAGCAGTACAACCTGGAGCGAGATCAATTCATAAATCCGGGCGAAGATTTCACAACGCCATTGCCACAGCCGTTGAAGGAGACTGCTCCACGCTTATCAAATCTGTGAGCCTCCTCTGTGTTCTCCGTGTCTCTGTGGTCATTGTTTTTAGTTGGAGCACCACGGAGGACACAGAGAACACAGAGAGTTGAGTGGTATTCGCTGACTACCGTAGCGGTTCCGTTTGTTGAGTGCGCCAGGAAAAATCCAGGACAAATGTCGATCTTGAGATTGCTGGCTCGTCGTACGGTGAAAAGGGCTTTTTAGAACGGACCTTGATAGGTCCCAAAGGAGAACTCATGGCAAACATTGAGCAAACTGGATCTGTCTCCAAAGGGAGACTTTGGGCTGGACGAATCGTCGGCGGCCTGCCTGCGCTATTTCTAATAGTTGACGCAGTTATGAAATTCATAAAACCCGCGCCGGTTGTTGATGGTACGGTCAAGCTCGGTTATTCAGAAAGCGTTATTGTGCCGCTCGGAATCGTCTTGCTCGTATGCACTGTGCTCTATTTAATTCCGAAGACTGCAGTGCTTGGCGCGATCTTGCTAACAGGCTATCTGGGCGGCGCCGTAGCGACACACGTGCGGGCTCAGGAGGGGCTGTTTTCAATCATCTTTCCTGTTGTTTTCGGCGCGATTCTCTGGCTGGGACTGTGGTTGCGCGATCCCGTGCTCAGTAAACTTGTTCCCCTGCGACAATAAACATAAAACTCAAACAGGAGAATTTCATGTCATACGTTGATGGATTCTTAATTCCAGTGCCAACGAAAAACCTCGACGCTTATCGACGCATGTCTCAGAAGGCGGGAAAGATCTGGCGTGAGCACGGCGCGCTGCAGTACGTCGAGGCCTCAGGAGACGCTCTCGATGTGAAGTTTGGCGTCTCATTCAAAAAAGTGCTGAAACCTAAAAAGGGCGAGACGGTGGTCTTTTCCTGGATCGTCTACAAGTCGCGAGCACATCGCGATAAAGTGAACGCCAAAGTGATGAGCGACCCGCGTTTGGCAAAGATGATGGATCCCAAAACACCGATGCCCTTCGACGTGAAGCGAATGGTCTACGGGGGCTTCAAGTTTCTTGTGAACGTGTGAAAACCGATCCGCAGATTACGCAGATTCATAATAAACAGGGCTTTTGAACCATTGTTAGAACTGAATAAATGTTTAAGATAATCTGCGTAATCTGTGGATAGGTAATCGTGGACAAAGTTAACGGTGCAGCAGTATGCTCTCCGCGGCGTGCAGGCCGCCACCCGTCCGCGGAGAGGACCGAGTCCACCTGAATGCGTTTAGCGATTACGGGTTCAATTGCGACCTCCTTCGCCCGATACGAGCGGACACCGGGCCATATCAAAGGAGGCTCGTATGTCTGAAAAGCAAGATCGTCCTACCCGGCACCTTCCTGTTCACCCTGATTTAGATCAACTGAAGCACCAAGCGAAAGACTTACTGCGTGCGATTCGACGCGGAGAACCAGACGCGATCGAAGAGTTCATAAGATTCCATCCGAACGGAGAGCTTCTGATCAGGGGCCTCGTTAAACTCTCTGACGCGCAACTCGCACTCGCACGAAGTTATCAGGCTGCTAGCTGGCCGCGTCTAGTACATGCTTGCCGGCTTATCGACGCGATCTGGCGCGATGACCTCGAGACAGTTCGCGACCTTGTATCGAAACATCCGCATCTGCTGCACGAACATGCCTTGGTGCGCAGCAATAGTAATTGGGGACCGCCATTGACCTACGCTGCCAATCTTGGCCGCGATCGGATCATTAAAATGTTGTATGAGCTTGGCGCTACCGATCTGGAAACTGCGATCGAACGAGCCGCACTTCAAAGCAAGATAGGCACCGCTCGCATGCTGCACGAGATGGGAGCACTTGAGAGGTTTGGAGGCGAACCTCCTGAAGACGCTCTGGAGGGACCAGCTTACACGCTAAGCGCATCGGGTACCGCTTTGATCTTCGAACTCGGTCGCAGAGCTGTTGATGAATCCAGTAAACGCCTGGCACCTGTTCACGTGGTGTTGGAATCCGACAGCCGCAATCCGATCGCAAAGCATGAGATTCTCCAGATGTACGCTTCGCATGGCCTCGAGCTGCCGGATACACCGACGATGGCGCTGCATCGTGGGAGGCTTGACTTGCTTGAACAACACCTACATCGCGACCCGAAGCTTCTCGAGCGGACGTTCACTCATGAAGAAATCTATCCACCAGAGTTCGGCTGTCATGATGAAGTGTTGGCAACGCAGGGTACGACACTGACGGGAACAACGTTGCTGCATTTGTGCGCTGACTACGATGAGCTTGAGATTGCGAAGTGGTTAATCGCGCGCGGAATGGATCCGAACGCAAAGGCGACCGTCGATCGTGACGGGTTTGGAGGTCACACTGCGTTATTCAACACAGTCGTCTCGCAGCCTAATTACTGGATGAACCGTCAGGATCAGCCTCAGACAGCGCCATTTACCCAACTGCTGCTCGATCATAGGGCTGATCCGAACGTGCGTGCGTCACTACGCAAGCAACTACATCCTGGATATGCGGGCAGATATGACGTAAAAACCAGATATGAGTACCGGGATGTTACTCCCCTTTCGTGGGGCAGGCGATTCCACGCGAAGGATTTTGTCAGCGAACTCGCTTTGAAGTTAATCGAAGAGCACGGCGGCCGCGAATGACTGAGAAGGGGAGACTGGGGGACGGGGAGACATGGGGGAGCGGGACGCGGGGAACGGGAGACGCGGAGACTCGCGGAGGCCGTCCCCCGCGTCTCCCCGTCTCCCCTTCCCCGCGTCACACGTTAAATGGATCCCTCCACGTCAAACAACGGATGAGGCTCGCTTCGGATGATGCGACGGAGGGTGAGTGGTTCGGCAAACATCTGTTCGAGACCGCGGACAATTGCATACCTGGGCTCATCGGCAATCCTGACGGGCACTTTCGTTTGATCTCTCACGTAGTCGTCCAGACCGGCAAATTGCGCTCCACCGCCGGTGAGTATGATTCCGCGATCATAAATGTCGCCGGCGACTTCGGCAGGAAGGTCAGTTAGCGTCGCGCGAACGCTCTCGACGATCTTGTGAATCACCTGGTGGGCCACTGGATAAATTTCACCGGCAGTGATCTCGATCGCGTCGGGCTTGCCGGTCAGGACATCGCGACCTTTAACCGTCATCTCCTCGGCGAGATTATTCGGCACGGTGGCGGAAGCCAGCTCGAGTTTCAGGCGCTCGGCCGTGGGTTCACCGATTACGAGTCCACGGTGCCGGCGAATGTGATCGATAATGGCGGCGTTGATATCCGAACTTCCGATGCGCTCAGCGTGTCCATGAATGAGGCCGCCGTTCGCAACTATCGCGACATTGGTGGTGCCGCCACCGATGTCCACAACGGCCGAGGCATGTTCGTCGTCCGGCCTGACTCCTCCGCCGAAGGCCGCCGCCAATCCCTCCTCGATCATGACGACACGCCCGATACGAGCATGCTCGGCAGCATTCAGCAACGCGCGCCGTTCAACCTGTGTGACTCCCAGGAAGACGCTCATCATCGCACGCCGGCTGAAATACGACACTCCGCTGCGAGCCTTGCGAACGAAGTGGGCCAGCATCTCCCTCGTTCTCTCGAAGTCGGCAACAACGCCATCGTTCAACGGCGCAATCACGGTAACGTCGCGGGCTTCGCGCCCGTACATTTGTTGTGCCTCAATGCCGAACGCGATGACCTCGCCCGTGACGGCGTTAATCGCCACCAGCGATGGTTCGTCAACCACGACGCCGCGTCCCTGGACGTAAATGATAGTGCCTGCCGATCCCATGTCGATGGCCATGGAATCAGTGACAAGGTTTCTGAGGGCGTGAAGGCCCACAAACGCCGCCGTCTTACTTATGAATGACATGAGATGATTGCCGGTCGCCGATTAACTACGATGAAGCGTTACAAATTCCAGCCGCACGGTTGCGCTTTAAGCTGAAAGCGTTCGCTAATTTCAGTTGCGTGCCAACGCTGAAAGCGTTGTGAATCTAAGC
>DATEDU010000350.1:0-5013 GCA_035281525.1 Pyrinomonadaceae bacterium
CTCTTTCAACAGCTGAAATTCGCCAGTCGTCGTGAAAGCGCCAGCCTTTTCATGATCCTGGTCGCGGCGTTCCAGACTCTGCTGTTTTGTCACAGCCGCCAGGAGGACGTTCGAGTCGGTACTCTCATCGCGAATCGCAACCGAAGTGAGACTGAGGATCTGCTGGGGCTTTTCGTTAACACGGTGGTGCTGCGGTCGAATTTCTCAGGAGACCCGACCTACCGCGAGGCCTTGCAGAGAGTACGTCGTGTGGTGCTCGAAGCTTTCAACAATCAGGACTTGCCCTTTGAGCAGTTGCTGCAAGTCCTCGAGCGCGAGCGTGATCTGGATCGGACGGCCCTAATCGAGATGCTGTTCATTCTTCAGAACGCGCCATTGCAGCCCCTCGATTTACCGGGCCTGCGGGTGAGTCACATTCAGGAAGTCAGCGACCTGGCGGACGCGGGCGTGACGCTGACGATGTTTGATTTGATTTTAATGATGGGTGAAGGGCCGGACGGGTTAACAGCTTCTTTGAAATACAAGACTGAGCTTTTTGACGAATCGACGATTCGGCGGTTGTTTGACGAATTTGTTCAGGTTTTGGAGAGCATCGTTTCTCAACCGGACGAAAAGCTTGTCAATACAGTAACGCGGTAGCCTCGGATTGCCCACGTACGGACCCGACGCTACCGCGTTACGGTACTGACATTATGACTGAGCTGAGCGCTATTTCGGCTTTGGAGCGTCCTGGATGCCGAAGCTCTTTAGCGTGTCGTTCACCTTAGCCTGGAGTTGCCTTTTAATCGCGGCGTTTTCCAGCACTTCCGCTTCGATGAGACTACTGACCAGATCTAACTGATGTGGTTCTAAGCGAGCCGGGTTAGCGCCCCGAATTGCCCTAATAGTTGATGCAGCGAGTACCATGAGATTGATCCTCCAGAATCTGTTTTACGACTTACTTTTTCTTTCCAGCTGTGCGAGCGGCGCCTGCGGCCGACAAGCCCTTCGTCACCGGCTGAGTCGCCGATGTAAGTGCGCGTCGGATCGAGGCGTTCTGAACCAGCTCTGCCTCAACGACGGAATTAAGAATTGAAATCTGGCTATCAGTCAGCCTGGACAATATTTCAGGTCTGACGAGCTGAGTAAGTAACATGGATTGATCCTCCGAGAAATTTGGACAAATGATCCAACCGACATGCGACAAGACAGACACCCGGGTATTGAGTCGAGGTTGACGGAAGAATAGCCGTTACAATCAATACTTCAGGAGCGCCAGCAATCTATAAGGATAACTCTCTCGTGTCAAGACTTTTATTGTCTCCAGGTGATCATTCAAAAACGTTAGTTGAACTGCTCAGGCGGCGAGCGAGCGAACGCCCCGATCAGAAGGTCTTCACTTTTTTGGAGGACGGAGAAAACGAGAGTTCGTCACTCAGTTTTTCGGAACTGGATCGCCGCGCACGAGCCGTCGGAGCTTTCTTGCAGCAGCACGGTTTGCAAGGTGAACGCGCCCTATTGTTGTTTCCTTCAGGCCTCGATTTCATCGCGGCGTTCTTCGGGTGCTTGTACGCGGGTGTCGTCGCTGTTCCTGCCTATCCTCCGCGGTCGCTTCGCGCGTTTTCTAAGCTCAAACTGCTCATGAATGACGCCAAACCAGGCGTCCTTTTGATCGATTCTTCTCTCGCTCGGCGGTTTGATCGTTGGGGTGTTCAAGATTTGGACGTGCCTTGGATCAACGTGGACGAGGTAGACCAATCTTCGTCCGGGGACTGGCGTGATCCAGACGTGTCCTCCGATACGTTAGCCTTCTTACAGTACACGTCGGGCTCCACCGCGACTCCGAAAGGCGTGATGGTCACTCATCGAAACGTCCTTCACAACGAAGGCCTGATCAAAACCGCTTTCCAACAGGGCGAGAACTCGGTCGTGGTCGGATGGTTGCCGCTTTATCACGACATGGGGCTGATCGGAAACGTGCTCCAACCGATTTACTCAGGCTCGCGTTGCGTGTTGATGCCTCCAATGGCGTTTCTACAACGGCCTTTCCGGTGGTTAAGGTGTATTTCACGCTACGGCGCGACGACGAGTGGCGGGCCGAACTTCGCATATGAACTCTGCGTCGACAAGATTAATGATGATGAACGTCAGGATCTGAGTCTCGATACCTGGAAGGTCGCTTTTAACGGCGCAGAGCCTGTGCGTGCCACGACGTTGAATCGATTCGCGGAGGCGTTCGAGCCGTTCGGGTTCCGGCGCAGTGCTTTTTACCCGTGCTATGGCTTGGCGGAGGCTACGTTACTGGTTTCGAGTAGTGGTTTTTCGAGCGGTGGCGAGCGGTTGCTTGTCAGCAGCGGGCAGTTTGTGGAGCCGGACAGTTCCGTCATCGTCAATCCGCAGACAATGCGGCGCTTAGAACCTGGCGAGACTGGAGAAATCTGGCTTCAGAGCCAGAGCGTGGCGCAAGGCTACTGGAATCGGCCGGACGAAACCGAACGGACGTTTCATGCCTATCTCAGCGATGAGAGTGGCCGCGGCCCATTTCTGCGAACGGGAGACCTCGGGCTTGTCGAAAACGGGCAGGTCTTCATTACCGGCCGGCTCAAAGACCTCATCATCATCCGCGGCCGCAATTTTTATCCTCAGGACATCGAGTTGACGGTCGAACAGAGCCACCCGGCACTGCGGCTAGGCGTCTCTGCTGCTTTCTCAGTTGATGGTAACGGCAGTGAGCGATTGGTATTGACTCAGGAAATCGAATCGCAAGCGCTGGACAGCGTCGAATCGATTTCGCTCGCCGCGCGAAAGGCGGTGGCGGATGAGTATCAGGTCCACCTGGATGAAATCGTGTATGTCCGGGCAGGGACTCTACCAAGAACGACGAGTGGAAAGATCCAGCGTCATCTCTGCCGTGAAAGGTATTTGTCGAAGGGACTCAAAACTGTCGCCGTTAGCGAGGCGGTCAGCACTTTGGAGGACGTCGCCGATTTAAGTCGAGAGTCGTTGAGCGCCTTTGCTTCCTCTGAACAGCGAAGGTTACTCCAATCGCATATTCGAGCGCTCGTCGCGCGACTGTTGAAAACGCGTCCTGAGTTGATTGGTCTTAAACACTCTTTGCTGTCATCAGGCCTTGATTCGTTGATGACGATCGAGCTTCAACACAGGCTCGAGGAACAATTCGAGGTGAATCTGCCGCAGTTTGGCGATTGGAGTATCACGTCGCTTGCGGAGGAAGTTGTTGGTCAGTTGGCGGTTGGTGGTGCGGACGCGGAGACACGGACAGACGGGGACGCGGAGACATGCAGACGCGGAGACGCGGAGTCGCCGTTTCCCCGCGTCCCCCCGTCGCCGCGTCAAGCTGAGTCTACGCACAAGATTCATGAATTTCCCCTCTCTTACGGGCAACAGGCCTTATGGTTTCTGCATAAACTTGCACCCGAGGCCGGCGCATACAATCTCGCAGCCGCGGTCAGTCTCAATGGGCCACTCCAGGTTTCCGCGCTTCGCGAGGCTTTCCAAACGCTGACCGCCAGACACGCTGTGCTCCGCACGAACTTTCGCGAGAAAGACGGGCAACCCGTTCAATGGGTTCACGCGGAAAGGGAAGTTTGCTTCGAAGAGATGGACGCGTTAGCGTGGGATGAAAAGACTGTTGATGACCGCCTGGCGACCGAGGCTTATCGACCTTTCGACCTGGAGACAGATCCGCTACTTCGTATCTGTCTCTTCAACAAATCCGCGGACTCTTATGTCCTGCTGCTGGTTGTTCATCACATCATTGCAGATTTTTATTCACTGGAGATCCTTCTCAGCGAGCTCACCACGCTCTATCGCCATAACGTCACCCAGAAGCAGGTTGCGCTCGAGCCTCTGACCCGTAATTACGCGGATTACGTGCAGTGGCAGAGGCAGATGCTTTCCAACTCCGAGAGCGAAAAAAGTTTCGAATATTGGCGAGAGCGGCTGAGCGGCGAACTGCCCGTGCTGAACCTGCCGACAAAGAGGGTTCGTCCGCCCGTACAGACGTATCGTGGCGCGGCTACTAATTTGACTGTCAATGCTGAAGTAACCGAACGATTGTCGAATCTTGCCCGTGCTCAGGACGTCACGTTGTACACACTGCTATTGACTGCTTTTCAAGTTCTGCTCCAGAGGTACACGGGACAGGACGACTTGATTGTCGGCACGCCCGCCGCAGGCCGGGGTTCACACGAATTTGCGGACGTGACGGGCTACTTCGTTAACCCGGTGCCGATGCGAATCGATCTGACTGGCAATCCCAGCTTCTCAGAACTCCTCAAACAATCCGGGCAGACTGTTCGAGAGTCCCTCAAGCATCAAGACTACCCGTTTCCGTTACTCGTGGAGCAACTGGAGTGTGCGCGCGATCCAAGCCGCTCGCCCATCTTTCAGGCAATGTTTGTGCTTCAGCAAACAACCCGCACTGAGCTCCGAGATCTGGCTGGGCTGGCAATCGGAATGGCGGGTGCTCGGATGCAAATTGGCGAACTCGAGCTTCAGTCGGTTGAAATAGAGCAACGAACTTCGCAATTCGATTTGACTCTGCTCGCGGCTGAACACGGCGGCGGGCTGTGGCTCCGGCTGCAATACAACACTGACCTTTTTGACGGCGCGATGGTCGAGCGGCTGCTGGCTCACTATCGGAATCTCCTTCAGAGCGTTGTGGCTGATGCAGGTCAATCCATTCGTGAGCTTTCGTTGCTGACTTCTGAAGAAACGCATGAGCTGGTCGTTGACCTTAACGACACCGCGCGCTCATTCCCCGCACATCACTGCATGCATGAGCTGTTCGAAGCCCAAGCGGAACGAACACCCGACACGATCGCTCTGATCTGTGACGACCAATCAATCAGCTATCAGGATCTGAACAGACGGGCCAATCATGTGGCAGATCGACTTCACGCACTAGGCCTCGTGCCCGAAGACAGGGTAGCGATTTTGATGGACCGGTCAGTGGAGATGGTGGTGGCGATTCTCGGCGCGCTGAAAGCCGGTGCGGCTTATGTGCCGATT
>DATEDU010000351.1:0-11012 GCA_035281525.1 Pyrinomonadaceae bacterium
GCAGAGCCGCCGCGCACATCGCCGGCGAATAGCTTCTATCAGGCTCCTCCCAAAGCTTGATATAGCGACGTAACTCCCATGTGCAACCCGGCCGCTCGGCGTTGCGATTGCGCGTGCGCGCCTTGGAGGTTCACGGGAAACGCCGCTGCTCATTGCCGACGTGAGGACCTTTACGAATTGTTACTCTTATTTGCTTCCCAGCGCGCTCCGCAAGCGTTAAAGCTTCTCAGATCGGAGTCGCGGCAGCATCACGAAGACCGGACAATTCGCAGCCTAAGTTATTCTGCGAGAGGCACATTACACTATATGCAACGATTTTTGCAATAGCAAAGAATGCGGTTCCAGGGAAAAGTCCCTAAGATAGGCAGCGTAGATCTCATTTGTCTGGCAACAGGGAGTTTTGGAGAGGCATCTGAAGTTGGTGCTCAGCCAGCACTTAGTGGCTCAAAGGTAATTTTCCAAGGTTAAATAGCAGCAGAAATGAAAAATGTTTTCTTCACCAAGATTTTTGTCCTCGTACTTCTCTCAGTAATCAGCCTGATTGCCGTCCCAACCGCTGGAGCGCAGACCGCTGCCAGCGACGGAAGCTTGAGTCAGGCGGAGATCGACCGGATCATCCGGACGTTTGCCGCCAAGGAAACGCAGTTCCGGAAGGCGCTCAATCTCTATTCCTTCAAGCGCGACGCACTGATACAGTCCATCGGAATGGGGGGTCAGGTCACCGGCGAATACCATCGGATCTCGCACTTCACGTTTGACGACCAGGGAAACCGGTACGAAAAGATCAGCTACTTCCCCATGCCGTCATTTGGCAGCGTGACACAGGAAGACCTGGAGGATCTCGGCGGGATCAACCCCTTTGCGCTGGAACCGGCAATGCTCGATCGCTACAACTTTAAGTATGTAGGTAAAGAGAAGATTGATGAGTTGAATCTGTACGTTTTCGACGTCACTCCCAAGGTCATGCCCGATCCAAAAAAGATCAAAGAGCGATTATTTCTAGGTCGCGTCTGGGTTGACGATCAAGAGCTGCAAATCGTGAAGACCAAGGGCAAAGGAGTTCCCGAGACGAAGACAAACAAATTCCCGAATGTCGAGACCTACCGCGAACAATTTGACGGCCGCTTCTGGTTTCCCACCTACTCATACGCTGATGAGGAGTTGATCTTCGACAGTGGCGAGGTGCTGCACGTTCGTATGAAAGTACGCTACACGGACTTTGCTCCGGCGCGTGCGGACGTGAAGATCATTGAACTGAATGAGGTTGATAAGAGGGAGCCGCTGACGACGCCGCCACCACCTAAACCGAAACCCTGATCATTTGCCATTTGTCATTTGACATTTGTCATTTAGTTTTTCGTGGATCTGTTTTCTGTCATGCTTACAAAAACGATCCACGAAATCACACTAAAACAAAAAAGGGCCGCGAAATCACACGAAATGACAAATGACAAATGTCCAATGACAAATGTCAAATGGTTAGCTCCTTTTCGACCATTGAGTGGACTCGCTGGACCAGTTGGTTGATATCCTCATCCGACACGAGTCCTTTTGTCGGCACGGGCGGCAAAATCACCATATCAATTACACCCGGCCTCGCTACGCCGGTTCCTTTTCCCATCAACACATCGGTATTCTTGAACACCACGGGAACAACCGGGACTCCAGCCTCGACCGCCATATAGAACGCACCTTTCTTGAATGGCAGTAACTCGCCCGGCTTCGCGCGCGTTCCTTCCGCGAACACCCCGAACGAGATTCCGGAACGAATCCGCGCAGTAGCTGCGCCAGTTGTCTCCAACGCTCGTTCGCGATTCGTTCGGTCGATCGCCATCACGTTAACGAAGCCCATCCCGTAACCCAGGATAGGAACTTTCAGCAGTTCCTTTTTTGCAAGGACACCGATTCGCCGGCCGGTGTGAATGAAGAGCGTCGCCGTGTCCAGGTATGACCTGTGATTCGCGATGAAAACGTAAGTCTGTTTCGGATCGAGCAGTTCCCTGCCTTTAACTCGCACTCTCGCCCCGCTCAACCACAACCAGGCGCTGCCGCCAAAAAATGCCCACGGATAAACCCAATACGGTTTGCCTGCGAGGCGAGCTACGATCAAAGCAGGCACGCCCAGGATTAACAGTAATGCTCCTGCTACGAACAAGGACCACCAATAGAGCAACCGTCCCAGCAGTTGGGAAAGCCAGCCTGTGTTAGACTCGATTTTTTTCGACTGCCGGGTGACGGCGCTCTCTTCCATAACTCGTCCGAAGGAACTCCGGAATGTTTGATCGACGACTGTGTTTAGCGTGTCTATTTGTGATGCTGGCGATCATCGGCGCGAGCCTGTCTGTCACATATGGTCAGAGGCCTGCGCGCCCAGTAACTGCGCCTCCATCGCCACAGTCAGTTCTCGGATTCGTGCCTGGTGATGATCGGACGATCGCTGACTGGCGACAGATTACAGACTATTTCGCACGATTGGACAAGGCGTCGGACAAGGTTAGCGTCCAGACGATTGGCCAGTCGACTCTGCGCCGTCCGATCGTTGCCGCTTTTATCAGCGCCCGCGAGAACATGCTGGCGCTCAACCGCTATAGCGAGATTCAGCGCAAACTGGCGGATCCTCGGACTGTGCGCAGCCAGGCTGAAGCCGAGCGTCTATTCCTGGACGGTAAAGTTGTAGTAGCCATCTCGTGCTCCATCCACTCAACTGAAATTGTTGCCTCGCAGATGTCCATGCAGCTCGCTTTCGAATTAGCTACGAACCAGGATCCGAAGACTCGCGAGATTTTGCAGAACACGATTTTGATTCTGATCCCATCGTCGAACCCGGACGGTATCGACATCGTTGCGGATTGGTATCGTAAGACCCTCCGAACGCCTTATGAAGGCAGAGAACCGCCGGAGCTCTATCATCATTACGCGGGACACGACGACAATCGCGACTGGTTCATGCTCAACCTAAAGGAGACGCAGGCAATTACACGTCTGTTTTGGAAAGAGTGGTTTCCCCAAATTGTTTATGACGTCCACCAGATGGGCCCGAATGGTTCGCGATTTTTCATTCCTCCCTTTTACGATCCGCCGAATCCGAATATCTCCCCTTTACTTCTGCGCGAAGTCGGAGTGTTGGGCCACAGAATAGCCGCGGATCTTCAGGCCGCGGGCTTCAAGGGAGTCATTACTAACTCAACGTATGACATGTGGTGGCATGGCGGTTTTCGGACGGCCCCGTATTATCACAACTCCATTGGCATTCTTTCGGAGGCCGCCAGCGCGCGGCTGATGAGTCCAACGACTGTGACTCGCGAACAATTGGCACGAGCTACGTCACGAGGCATGCGCAACGCGCTCGAGCCTAGCACAAACTTTCCCGATCCATGGCCGGGCGGCCAGTGGCGACCACGCGACATCATGAACATGGAGATGATTGCAGCACGCTCGATTCTGTCGCTCGCGGCGCGATACCGCGGTGAGTACTTGAAAAACTTTTATGAGCTCGGCCGCGCTAATCTCGCATCTGCGTCTGAGAAAGACGAACCAATAGGCTACCTGGTACCAGCCGGCCAGGCACGCGACGAAGCAGTCGCCAAACTCATCGGGACCTTAATCGAGCAGGGCGTAGAGGTTCATCGACTCGATCGAGAGCTGCATGCCGTCTTTGGAGCGCAGATCCTGCAACGGACAAATGCGGCGAGCGACAAAGTTGGAAACTACCGCACACTCATCCCTCACTCTACTGGTTTTCACGAGGTACCGCTCGGAAGTTATTTGATACTACTGGCTCAGCCGCAGCGGAGAAACGTGTCGGCACTGTTCGAGCCGCAGGTATATCCGAATCGTGTTACTGCTCAAGGCGATGCAGAACGTCCGTATGATGTAGCCGGGTGGACATTGCCCATGCAGTTAGGAGTGGATGCACCGGCGGTGATGAGTATTCAGGAACCTGCTGGGGAACGGCGGCTGACACTGGTTCGAAACGTAAACGATGTGAGGCGGGACCTAGCGCTTCCGCTGCAAACGGCCGACAACTCTCCAATTGTTAATCCCGTTAGGCTGCCTGTTCGAATCGGAATCTATAAACCATGGATGTCCAATATGGATGAAGGCTGGACGCGTTTTGTATTCGACACTTTTAACGTGCCGTTCGAGTCCCTGCTTGACGCGACCATGCGCAAGGAAGATCTCTCGTCAAAGTACGATGTGGTAATTCTGACGTCGCAACGCGCCACCCAGATCGTTGAAGGCAATGCCGCAGGCACTTACCCGGCGGAGTTCACCGGCGGCATCATGGCAGCAGGCGTAGCGAATCTCAAAAAGTTTGTCGAAAGCGGCGGCACTCTGGTGTGCTTTGATGCGGCGTGTGAGTTACCCATCAGCGAATTTAAGTTGCCATTGCGAAATGTGCTGGCGGGACTCAGGTCGTCAGACTTTTATTGTCCTGGTTCCATTCTGTCGCTCGATGTTGATAACGCTCAACCGCTCGCGCGAGGGCTCTCACGGAACGTGGACGCCTACTTCATCAACAGCTCTGCGTTTGAGACGACTGATCCGAACGTCCGAGTGATTGCTCGTTACGCGAAAGAGAATGTGCTGCGCTCGGGTTGGCTGCTCGGTGAGGACAGGTTGAGAGGCCAGATAGCCTTGGCTGAGGTGAAGGTTGGTTCGGGCCGAGTGGTGGTTTTTGGGTTTCGTCCGCAGCACCGTGGGCAGACTTGGGGCAGTCTTCCCTTCATCTGGAATGCCTTGCACAAGTAACATTGCCGATTGCCGATTGCCGATTGCCAATTGGTCTTTGGTCTTTGGCCTTTGGTCTTCTTAGGTCTTTGAAGATTGATTCTAATCTCAGCGACAATGTCCAAAGTACAAAGTTCAAAGTTCAAACCAAAGACCTAAGACCAAAGGCCAAAGACCAATCGGCAATTGGCAATCGGCAATTGGCAATGAATGAGCCTTGCGCCGCCGCCACAATAGGTTTATCTTCCTGCTAGTTCATATCTCTCCCCGGGATATCAAGGTAAACGAGCATCTATATCTGCGCCTTTGCATCAAAAAGGTGTAGTTCTCTCTCCATTGGGCTCTCCCTGGCCAAATAATCGCTAATTTGTGCCTGCTTGAAGCAGGTTAACGAACGCTGCACAACGAAGTTAGGAGCGTCGGTCATGCATAAGATCTGCATCTCCCTAATGCTAATGTTTGGTTTTGTTCTCGCCGCCGGCAGTATCAATGCCCAGACGCGACCCCGGAGAGTCGGCGATAGCTCGCAGTCTGCCAGAAGCGGAAGCACCCAACAGTCAAGCTCAACCACGGCGCAACGTCCGCCAGTGCTCGGCGGAGCCAACAGAACCGGCAACCAGCAGCCTGCTCCCTCCGGTCAGGAATCGATTGACGGGCCGGAAGAGGTAGAGGCGGGCGACGTGATCAAGGTCAACACTACGCTCATTACGCTGCCCGTCAGCGTGACGGATCGTGACGGACGCTTCATTCCCAACCTTCGTAAGGAAGACTTCCGGCTGTGGGAAGATGGTCTCGAGCAACAGGTCGCATTTTTCGCTTCCGTCGACAAACCGTTCTCGCTTGTGCTGATGCTGGATACCAGCGCCTCGACTCGATTCAAAATCGAAGAGATTCAGGATGCTGCAATCGCCTTCGTCAACCAACTGCGACCTGACGATCGAGTGATGGTGGTTTCGTTTGATGATCGCATCGAGGTTCTTTCCGACTTCACCGGCGATCGCGGCAGATTGCGCGATGCGATTCGCCGCACACGAACCGGCTCGGGCACCAAGCTCTACGATGCTGTTGACATGGTTATCAATCAACAGCTGAGTAGAATCCAGGGCCGCAAGGCGATCGTGCTTTTCACTGACGGTGTGGACACCACCAGCCGGCGCGCCTCTTATGCGAGCAACGTTCGAGACGCGGAAGAGCTCGATGCTTTGATCTATCCGGTCCAATACGACACTTATCGTGATGTGAATAGTGGTGGAGGTTCGGGATGGCCGGGCGGCGGCGGTATTGGAGTGCCGACTTCCCCGATTGATATCTTGATTTCGATTATGGGTGGCGGACGGCGCGGAGGCGGAGGCGGCGGCGGCGGCGGAACGATCGGGTCGAGCCGTGGCGACTATGAGCGCGCCAATCGGTACTTGCGCGATCTCGCCGAGAGGACAGGCGCACGCGGATACCATGCTGACAGCATCAGTAATCTCTCTTACGCGTTTGCTGGAATTGCTGACGAGCTGCGGCGTCAATACAGTCTTGGATATTATCCAACTCGACCTCCGCGGCCGGGTGAGCGGCGTCAGGTGAGAGTGCGTGTGAACCAGCCGAATCTGGCGGTTAGGACTCGCGATAGTTATGTCTTTGCGGGCCCGGATACAGTTGGAAGTCACGACTCAAGTGGACAGGCACCCGTCTTGCGCAGGAAACTGGCCGAGGAGAATTAATCCTGGAAGGCGTAGGATTAAGCCTGCGAAGCAGGCTCTGCAGTTAGCCCGCGGAAGCGGGCGTGAGCATAAAGCCTGGGGCGTGAGCCCCAGGTAAACAATCGGAAATAAAATAACGAGCCCGCGAAGCGGGTGACAGTAGTCACGAACTATCGCCCGCTTCGGGGGCTCTTATTTTTATTACCTTACGGTCCTGGGGCTTACGCCCCAGGCTTTATGCTTACGCCTGCTTCGCAGGCTCGAACGCCCAGGCTTTATGCTTACGCCTGCCTCGCAGGCTCACATCCTAACCGCTGGCAGCTTAATTCGCATTACCGCCCCCGTTCCCTCTCTCCGATTCTCCGCAGTCACACTTCCACCGTGCAGCTCGACCAGGTGTCGCGCGATCGCCAACCCCAGCCCCAAGCCACCATGCCGCCGAGTACTTGAACTGTCCGCCTGACTAAACCGTTCGAACACGTGAGGCAGAAACTCAGCCGGGATGCCTGGACCATTGTCCGCTACGCAAACTTGCACGTGCCCATTTGTTCTCTCCAGGATTACCTCAACTCGTCCTCCGGGCGAAGTAAATTTGACCGCATTCGAAAGGACGTTCCAGAAGACTTGCTGCAAACGCTCCGCATCACCATTTACATAAAGCTCGGCGGAACGTGTGCGCGTTTCGATTTGAATCTCCTTTGCATCTGCCGCAGGACGGATGACTTCGATGGCCGCGTCAATCAAAGGCGAAACCTCAATCGTTCGCATTCCTATGCGAAGCTTGCCCGTGATTATTCTTGAGACGTCGAGCACATCATCGATGATTTGTTTTTGCGTCCACGCATTGCGTTCGATCACTTCCAGCGCATGCACTCTTCCGTTCTGATCCAGTTGACCCGCGCGCATCAATCTGGACCAGCCCAGGATGGCATTTAGAGGGGTGCGCAATTCATGCGACACCGTAGCAAGAAACTCATCTTTTAGACGATTCGCTTCCTCAGCTTCACTGCGCGCGGCCCGTTCACGTCGCAACAGCTCGGTGCGCTCCTCTTCCGCTCGCACCGCTGCTGTTATATCCATCGTGACGCCTCGCATTCCCAGGGGTACGCCGTTTTCGTCGCAAACAACAATTGATTGAGCTTCAACCCAAACCTCGCGACCGTCTTTCGCCATCCATCGAAAACGGCTGGATCCGCCCTTGCACGTAGCAAAGATTTCCGCCGCTTCCCGGCCGGCTCTTTCCTGATCGTCTTTGTGCACAACTGCAAGCCAGAAGTTGGGCGTCGACAGCCATTCCTCAACACTGTAGCCCAGCATCTTTTCAACATAGCCGCTGACGAAGTCGATCTGTTGCGTCGCTTCGTCTGGCTTACCCCATGCTTCCCAAACTACACCTGGAACATGAGCAACTATGTCTTCAACTCGCCGCCGGTGACGCTGCACCTCGGCCATGAGTCGTAGCTTCTCTTTCTCGACTTTCTTTCGCTCGTTGATTCCCGCAAACAGTAAATGGGCCGTGAGCGTGCTGGCGCCAATGAATACCTGTAGCAACAGCAGCGATTCGTTCGCACCTCCGTGCACAAATGGACCATAGCCGCGGATCGTGCCGCTCACTGCTACGGCAGCTAACACAACTATCGTCATCGTAAGCAGCCGCTGATCGAATCGAAGCGCTGCCCAGATTAGAAAAGGCAGACAGAGGTGTTCGAGCGGATAGTCTTTGACTCCACCGGGAAACCAGCCGCCGAAGATGACCATGGCGGTGATGAAAAGAGACAGCAGCAGCAATGCACCTTCGATGAGAGTTCGCGACGACCAATTCCAATCTGAGGCTCGACCCCAAGCCAAAAGAAGCGGAGCCACGACCAACGCACCAAAGCCGTCACCCAACCACCACGTCAGCCAGAAGCGCCAAAAAGCACTCCAACTCGCACCTCCTCCAAGAGCAAGACTGAGATTTCCAATGGTTGCACTTACGATCGGACTAAGCAGAACCGCATAAAGGACAAATCTCAGAACCTTTCCAACCGTATCCAGAGACGGCTGATTGCCGACCTTCCGCTTAACCAAGTAGGCGCCGACTAGCGCTTCGAGCGTATTTCCGATCGCAATGCCGAATGCCGTAGGCGCGGAAACCGCAGTCAAGAGGTTGGCTGCCAGCGCTCCAACAAAGATCGCCGGCCAAAAGGCGCGGCCAAAAAGAATCAGAGAAGCGATGGCAATTCCGGTCGGAGGCCAAACAGGCGAGACGTTGGTGTGAACGTAGGCAATGCTGAAACCTAACTCTGCGGCAGCGAGATAGGTAAGCGCCAGAGCTGCGGCGAGGCCTAGGTAGCGGGGGATTGAGAATCTCATCTCGACTAAAGTGGATTCCCGATAATGATGGGTCTTCGCGAAAGACTATAGTACTTGAATAAAGTTTTGAGAAGGCTTTCTTAAAAACAAGGCGAGCCGCCTTCTGCGGCTCGCCTTTTGTTTTCACCCACCCCTTGTTCGTTCGATATAAGCTAGAAAGATTTTGTTCGGAATGTGTGTCGCAGGCTACACATTATGTACATTGCCGATTGCCAATTGCCGATTGCCAATTGCTCTTTGGCCTTTGGTCTTAGGTCTTTGAAGAATGATTCTAATCTCCGCGACAATGTATAAAACTCAGAAGCCAGTACTCAGTACTCAGAACTCAGAACTCAGAACCAAAGACCAAAGGCCAAAGACGAAAGACGAATCGGCAATCGGCAATCGGGAATATCAGAGTATTTGGAGGCGGAGGGCGGTTCTTCTGCGTTCCCGATGTTGATAGTGCTGAGCATCGTAGTGACCAACCTGTTTGCACCTCGGACACTTCATCAAATACGAGCCATGCAATTCAGAGCGTCCTTCCGTGTCGTCAGGGAACAACGCTGTAAGCGTTTCGCAGTTAGTGCACAGTACAGCGACGTACCATTTGCCCAACTTAAGTTTGACGGGAAACCTTGCGTGCCAGTCCTCGTGGGGAGAGTTCGAGGCCCGCGTGGCCAACGGAAACATCATAAACTCCTGAGGTGGTTGGTCGCGGACTGAGCAGATGTCGGGAATCGAACTCAGTCCGCATTGAATGCGAATGTTGGGGCAACTTTACTTGCTGTCGAGCAACTTTGTCTGTCCGCCAACGTACGATTAATAACAATTTCGAGGACTAACGCGTCCTCAACGCCTCGTAGCACTCGCAGGCGGCAGCCTCAAGTACGTTTCGATTCAAAATCTGCATGTGGCCGCGACTGTAATCAATGGCTCCTCGCGCGCGCAGGTTATTACAAGCGCCAGTGATGCCGGCCCGTCGCGCTCCCAAGTGATCAGCGATCTCTTCATGAGTTAACGGCAACGGGTCGCCGTTCGCACGGTCGTGAATCATCAGCAACCAGGTGCTCAAGCGCTCTTCCAAATGATGACTACCATTGCAGACCGCGCGCTGAGAAAGATGTGACAAAAAGACATTCATATATTTCAACAGTACTTCCTGCATCGCGCGGCTGCGCACGAACTCGTGCTTAATGATGTCACGGTTTACCTTTACTGCGGTGCCGCTAACGGTGACTTTGGTCCAATATGTCGGAGGGTTGGAATCTAGAATGGCTGACAGTCCGACGATGCCTTCGTTGCCGATAACAGCAGCTTCAGTCATATCGCCGTCCGCCAACGAATACACATTTGAAACAATCGCAGTTTCCGGAAAGTAAACAAACTCAACCTCTTGCCCGAGGTTGTAAACGTTGCAGCCCGCCTTAAGCAAAACCGGTTCAATATATGAAAGCAGACGCGCCAGGTCCGGTCCAGGCAATGCGGTGAGAAGCTTATTCGTTAAGATTCCGTCAAAGGGAATTGGACGGGACAATCCATTCCCGCTGGTTACGAAATCGTTCTTTTGCAGCCGCCGGTCGATCTTTTTCAGCCGCGGGTGGATGGCGTCGACCACTCCTACTGCGTGATTCGGGCCATTCTCAGCAACTTCAACTGTAAAAACCTTAAGGTCGCTATTCATTCCTTCCTCGCTTCCTTCCTGTTCACTGCCCTTGTTCGTTCTTCAATTGCCGTTATGAGTACGGCCACTAGTCAGGTGTTTTTCCACGGACGCCTCCAAATCGCTAAGACTGGTCGGCTTGACTAGATAATCGTCGCCACCTGCAGCCAAGGCGGCAGCTCGAAGCTCGGGCTGGGCATGGCCCGAGATGAAAATTATCGGAAGATCATGCAGCGAAGCCTCCTCGCGCATACGCAAGGTGGCCGTCACACCATCAACCTCCGGAAGGTTGGTATCCATCAGTACCAAGTCCGGATGTAATTCCTTTGCAAGCCGTATTGCATCCTCGCCCTGACGTGCCTCGGCAACTTCGTAACCGTGCAGTTCGAGGACGTATTTATAAAGCGAGCGTGTATCGTCGTGATCTTCTACTACCAGCACGAGCGGCCGGAGTGCGCATGTTTGACCATCCGTCGAAACAGGGGGCAAAAGATCCTTACTCTTAATTAATCCAGCCATATTAGGGGTATTGGGAAACGACTCGGATTATTCGAGGCGTGATCTTCAATTGCTAACGCTGACTAGCTGACTAG
>DATEDU010000352.1:0-11512 GCA_035281525.1 Pyrinomonadaceae bacterium
GATGACGCTCTGTACCGCTCACCTGCCGAATTCCTCGCTGCTGAATTTCTTGAAAGAGTAATCCATGAAGCGCGTGAAGTGATGGGCGTGACCCATTTAGTGTTCACGGGCGGCGAGCCCACGCTACACCCGGAATTCGCCAAGCTGCTCGACATTGGCGCCGCAAACCGTTTGACCATGGCGTTCGTCACAAACGGGTGGCACTTCGACCGCATCTGGCCCTCCGTGCTGGCCCATCGTAGTTCCATTTCGGCCGGATTCAGCATCGACGGAGTCACGCGTGAGAGTCATGACTATTGGCGAGGTGAAGGCTCGTTTGTGAGGCTTGTTCGCGCGTTTGCGCGTTGTCATGCGCACGAAATTCCATTCGCCATGAAGATCGCGATTCGACGCGATACAGCAGCCAATCTCGAGCAGATTGCGATCTTTGCCGCGCGTATGGGAGCTGCTTCGCTCAACTTTACTCACGTCATGCCTACGTCAACAGGCGAAGAAGGATCATCCCTCTCTTTGCAGGAACGCAGGTTGGCAGAGCAGGAGATCGCCAATCTTTCGCGCATATTCAAAATGAAGATTGGGATAGATGTCGGTTATTACAATCTTGACCCATCTCCACCTTGTTCGGCGCTCGCGGGCGTCAGCGCGAACATTGATTACCTGGGACGGCTTACGCTCTGTTGCAACCTCTCGGGTTTTCGCGGTGCGGTGGGCCAGGCGGACATTATTGCCGACCTGAATCTGGAAGATTTTTCGACGGCCTTCGCCCGACTGTCGACAATGGTTTCGAGACAACTGGAAGCTCGTCGCAAACACCTGGCGATGCTCGCGAAGCAAGGTATCACTCCCGATCTTTATAGCGGCTCGCCCTGCCTCTTCTGTCTCGAAACTCTTGGCAAACTCCCCTGGCGACAGACATCGGCTGATCTGTCAAATGCCGGCCGTTCGCTTCCTGTTTTGATGCGCAGTTAAAATGGCTCGATGAGCAAGCTTCCCGTCGATGCCGTCGTCGAGCAAGGACGTCCCGCAATCGAATGGCTTGACATGACAGGTGTAGCACTCACCGAGCCGTTCTTCCACCAGACTGTCGCAAGGGTAAAGGAAACAAGGAACTCAGTCTTAACTGATCTCGACGAACTCATTCGCTTTGAAAAAATCACAGATAGTCTGGCGCCGTCAGGCTTTATTTTTCATACCTCCCGCTGCGGTTCTACTCTGCTTGCGAATGCCTGCCGGATGTTAAGTGGCTCGCTGGTGGTAGCAGAGGCTCCAGTTGTCGATAAATTAATCAGCCGGTTCTTTACTGATACGGACGACGAAAAGAGAGAGCTGCTTTACTCTGTACTCCTGCGGTGTGCCGTCAGTGTGTTGGGCCAACGGCGGTTTGGAACCGAGCGTCACTACTTCATCAAATTTGCAGTTGCCAGCATCTTGCAATTCAGTCGTATCAGACGAATCTGGCCCACGGTGCCCGTAGTCTTCCTCTATCGCGATCCAGTTGAGACAATGGTTTCTAATCTGCGAAACGTTCCCGAGTGGATGACGATCGACTCCAACCCGCGTACCTCAGCAGCCATCGCTGGCGTAAGGGAAGAAGATCTTCGTGCTGTTAGTTCCGAGGAGTTTTGTGCTCGCGCGTTGGGACGCTTTTACGACGCCGTAGCAGCGAGTAGGGATGAGAATAGGTTGATATGTAACTACAATGAGCTATCGGCAGAAAAGTTGTTACAGCTGGTAGAGTTTTTCGGCGTATCAGCAACTGATGAAGAGTCGGAAAAGATACGAGCGTCAATACAAGTTTATTCCAAAGATGCGTCTCGAACTTTTGAACGGGATGGCGATTTGAAGAAGGCCAACGCTTCAGAACGTGTGAAAGAATTAGCAGAACGCTGGGCCATGCCGCAATATCTACGTCTGACAGCGAGTCACTACCACGTGCGGTAGCGGGTAATCTGCCATTGCAGAAACTAGAGGTCAAGTTAATCGAAGGACATCAACATGCATTCATCAACGGTCGTTCCTTTGAAAGACATTATCTTCACTGATTTTGAAGGAGGCGAAGGTATACTCGTCGACCTGAACACGAAGCAATACTACCGTTTGAACGAGACGGGCGCCCTGATTTGGCGAGGTTTGGAAAAAGGTAGATCTGTCGAGGATATCGCCGCAGAGATGCAGGAGACATATGAAGTCACTCGCGAGCAAGCACTCACGAGCGTGGACAAACTTCTGAGCACCCTGGAATCCAATAGATTAGTCAAACGCACCTGACAGCATGCCCAATTTGCCCCACAGCGAACACGCAGAATCTACGGACAGACATTTTCGTGTCCGTTACCTACTGCTAACCATCGGCATCTTCATACCGTTGCTGTGGGCTTTTGTCAGAGTCGCGAATGTTTATCCGGTCGCGGCTTGGACGGTGATGATGGGCGGCGGCAATCTACAGCGACAGTATTATTACTATGTGTTGCGCGGCGAAACCGTTCAGGGCGACGTCATCGACATCCCGGCGATCGAGTTGACTGACGCGCTCTCATCACGCAACTGGGGGCTTGTTACAGCGATCGCGACCAACAGCGGTTTCCGCGTGAAGTCGCCTCATCCAGCTAATGCAGCACTACTGCAAGCGGCAGGTCGGTTTGAGAACCTTCCGCCGGCCGTGCGCATGCCCGAATTGCTGCGAGCCTGGGGCACAATTTACAACTCACGTTTACCTGCGTCGTCTGACCGTCGTTTGAAAGCAATTTGGCTCGACGCTAATAGATGGCCAGGATGGCAGTATTCTAACTACACCGAGTTCATTCAATCGTGGCGCGAGGAACTCTAAGCCGGCTTGTTCCCACGACGGCCAGTTCCTTGGGAATGGTGCGGGCCGCGGTCAGTGGCGTATTCCTAATCGGAACTCTTAGCACTTCATTCTCAGATCTGGGCCATCTTCCAGCAACCTTGCTTCGCCCCAACGGGTTCATGCAGCTCTTTTCATGGAAGTTCTACGACTTGTTGCTGACGCCGCGTGGCATGTCTGCATTCAAATGGGCCATGCTGATTTCGCTGACGTTCAGCACCATCGGCTATCTGACACCTTTATCAACGAAAACATCCGCGCTACTCGTTTTGTTCTATGAGGGACTGGTGCGAAGCTTCGGACATTTCAATCACGACGAGATGTTGGGAGTTTATTGCCTGATCGTTCTCGCATTTTCACCGTGCGGTGATGCTTTTTCGGTAGATAGCCTTGCCGGCAACAGAAAAAAAGGAGAGGTCGCCTATGGTTTCCCGATTCTATTAATGCGAATCCTGGTGGCTTGGACTTACTTCAGCTCCGCCTTGATCAAATTGCGTTTTGCGGGACTTGGCTATTTTGGTAAAGACAACTTACCTGCACTTGCCATCGCTAATTCTCTCGATAACTTGCATGATACTCAGTTCCGAGTCGCGTTCTCTTTGCCGGCCATTCGCGATTATCTGCCGGCGGTAGTGATTCTCGTTGTACTTTGGGAGCTATTGTTTCCCCTCGCCGTATTTTGGAAACGCGTTCGCTGGTGGATTCTCGGAGCAGGGATCGTCTTTCACCTAGGCACATTGTTTGTCATGAATATTTTCTTTCCTTATCAACTCGCGATGTATGTCGTGTTTGTTGATTGGGACAGGGTGGCCCATGCCTTGGCGAACACGAGGTTGTTAAGGCGGATCAGCTCGTGGTGGCGCGACTTTCGATCCCCGCCCGAGGAGTTTCCCGGCGTTCGAGTCGAACGACTGCCCGATAGAAAAATCTTGCTCTGGGACGGCGACTGCGGTTTTTGTGCAGCCATGGTGCGGAAAATTAAGCGATTCACGCCTCGATCATTTGCCGAAAAACCGTACCAGTCAGTCCAGGAGCAATTACCAGACGAAATTGTGAGGTGGTCCACACGTCAGGCGCACTGGGTCGACTCGGAAGGCAGAGTTTCAGGCGGCAGTGCAGCCGTTGTTGATTTGTTCGAAAGCTCAGGTAGACCCTGGCTCGCGGCGATTGCCGATAGTCGTCCATTTAGACCATTGATATGGTTGGCTTACCGACTTGTAGCCACGAATCGTGGAGTATTAGCAAAATTCGTCAAATAAACATGTTGATTAAACGAATTGCAAAACATCTACTGACAATTGCCTTGGCATTGACCGCGACCGTCTCGCATGCCTATTCACAAGAAACCCAGGCCGTCACGTCTTTGTCCGAAAGTCAAAAGATCCTGATGGAAGGATCGAAGAAAGCGATTCTACAGACGGGCATGTCCGAAGCGTATTTCGACCGGCACTTCCGGCTCGTCGAAGTAATCGATAAACCGGCTGATAGAAGAGTTGTGTGGAAGTTTCTCATCAACGGATACGAAGCGACCATTAACGACTCAATCGGGTACTACACAGAATCCGGAAAGCGGATTGACGTTCATAGCGTGCAGAACGTTTTGATGGTGACTTCAGATATCAAACGAACAATCAGCAGAGCCAGAGCACTCAGAATCTTGCGAGCATGCTTAGGAAAATTTACTGGTACGGCCATCGAGTACCGGGCCGGCAGCTCTGACCGAGCCGAACTCTTACTCACGGCTTCTTCAGTGCCGAGACCTCGGCAAAGCTCTGATCGTGAACGGAAGCCGAAGGAAGAAGTAGATCGAGAGAAAGCGTCTAAGTCGGATCCTAAGGTCGCAACTGACGTCATCGAAGAAGAAGAGGAGCAGGATCGCGGCCCCACTTACATTGCAAGAGTGAACCTGGAAACCGGAAAGTGTGTGAAGAGAATCGCGCGGGTCGGTCCTCCGAAAGTTCCGTGAGTCGGTAACAGGATCACCGCGCTGAAGCCCGGTGTGAATGAGACTCGCAAAACACTTCAACCAGTATCCTGCTGTTAAACTTATTGCTCCGTGTAAATTAGCTGTATTATCATGGCCCGGATGAACGAGGTCGGAAGTTCAACTTGGCCTCTTCGATCACCAAACAAACTGAGGGCACGCGGTCGAGCCCTACATTCTTCGATTTTCTGCCCCGACGTCCGTTAAGTAAACGCCTTGTTTCTGTTCTCGAAGATTACCCAAAGTCTTGAATGGAGAATCTTGCAATGATTCCAACGAGATTGTCATGCCGGTTGCGTCCGATTGCCGGAATGCTTCTATCTTTCATGGTCCTGGGCCAGGGATTTTTTGGATTCGCACGGCCAGTGGCCGCCCAAAAGCGAGTAGCCATTTCTGAAACAAGATTTACGAAAGCTCAGGAGCCAAAGGGTCAGGATGCAAGAGACAGTGCAGGCGTTACGTCTGACCGAGTCACGGCTCATGCAGTCTCCGTTATCGATTTCAAGAGTTTGGCAGCAGCCGAGAAAAAGAGGGCGGCTCGCGCGCGCGGCGTTGCGCCCGAGATCAGGAAAGTAATGCCGGTGCCTCAAACGATTCCAGAAATAGATACGCCGCCGACTGTGGATGAACCCATTTCAAATATGCGTACGGCGCCGACACCTCCGCCCAGTGACGAAGGAGGACCGTTGGTACCTTCGCCCGGGCCATCCCAAAGCTTTCTCGCGCATTCTGACGACGGTCTTGTTATCCCCCCGGACACCATGGGCGCCGTCGGCCTTACCAAGATCATGACGACGCTCAACAACAACTGGGTGGTCCAAAACAAGACTACCGGCGCGCAATTGAGCGGCGTCACAATGGACGCATTCTGGTCGGGCACCACGGCCGCTGGGACATTCGACCCGCGTGTTCAGTACGATCCATACAATGACCGTTGGATTGTTGCTGGTGTGTCTAACGCGCGATCCCCAGATTCATCAATCCTGATTGGTGTATCCGACACTTCTGATCCTGAAGGCACATTTACACTATTCCGTTTCCAGGCTGACGACTCGAGCGGCACACTCAACGACGAATGGGCCGACTTTCCCATGCTTGGCTTTAACAAGAATTGGGTGGCGGTGGGCGTGAACATGTTCACTAACACGAGTAGCGCCTTCACGAATGGACGCGTGCTGGTCCTCGACTACCCAGCTCTGCGGTCAGGAGTGTTCAGTGGCACGTACTTCTCTGGAATCACAGGGGCCAATGGAGGCTTCTGTGTGCATCCGGCAACGACTTTCTCAACCACTGAGAACACATTGTATGCGCCTGCCCACCAATCAAGCGCGGGCGCCCAGTATCGGTTGCACACAATCACCGGTACGCCGGCAGCTCCAATTTTCACGGTTGGCGCACTTCAGACCCACACTCTGGGCGCCTGGACGCAGCCCGGCGGCGAAATCCTGCCCCAGACCTGTATCGGAACGTGTCCTGGAAATCCCCGTGAAATTGATTCAGGAGACGCTTTCATCCGCTCTAATGTGGTTTTTCGAAATGGATTTATTTGGTATGCCCAGACGATTGCGCTCCCGGCTGGCACGCTAACGACTAATTCGCGCACGGCCGCGCAATGGACCAAGTTGAACACCTCTGGGGTGGTGGCAGACAGCGGGCGCGTTCAAGATCCAACGGCGACTCGTACCAACGGCGGCCAGCACTATGCTTATCCGTCCATCGCCGTCAACAAAAACAACGACGTACTCCTGGGTTTCTCAAACTTTGAGTCTGATGATTTGGCCGATGCTGGTTATACGTTCCGGTTGGGGACCGACGCTGCGGGCACGATGCGGGACCCCGTGATCTTTAAGGAAGGTGAAGATTATTATGCCAAGACGTTCAGCGCAAATTTAAACAGGTGGGGTGACTACAGCCATACGGTTGTGGATCCAGTTAACGATCGTGATTTGTGGACCATACAGGAGTACGCGCAGCCACGAACGGCTCAAAGCAATCAACCGGTCACCAACAACAGCCGCTGGGGAACGTGGTGGGCGAAAGTGACTGTACCTGCCGGCGCCGGCGATTTGATCATTAGTGAGTTTCGCAATCGAGGACCGAATGGCGTTGCGGATGAGTACGTCGAGATTTACAACACTAACAAGTCAGCTCTCACGGTGGTGACCGTCGATGGTTCTGCCGGCTATTCGATTGTTGCGCAGGACAACATCGTGCGCTGCACCATTCCCTCCGGAACCGTGATTCCAGCCGGCGGACATTACCTATGCGTCAATTCTCAAGGGTATTCGCTTGGTACTTACCCGGCAGGCAATGGCACCACGGCAACGGGCGACGCAACTTTCACAACGGATATTCCCGACAACAATGGAGTTGCGCTGTTCCGATCTTCCAGTACGCTGGACGCGACAAACGCGATCGATTCCGTCGGCTTTACGAGCACGCCTGCAGGTCTCTTCAAAGAAGGGACGGGCCTACCTGCGTTAGCCGCTACAACTTTGAATTATGCGTTTATCCGCGACCTGTGCGGCAAAGGTGGATCGCCTACTATATCGGGCCCATGCTTGATTCCGGGCGTTCCTGCGGACACGAATAACAACGCGGCGGATTTTATATTTGTTGACCCGACGGGAACTGCAACGGCTGCTGGACAAAAAATCGGCGCTCCGTCGCCTGAAAATCTGTCGAGTACCATGCAGCGGAACAGCACGATTTCATTGACCATACTCGATCCCGGTACAGCCACAGCCAACGAACCAAACCGTGTTCGCGATACCACAAGCGATCCGGGGAACAACTCAACTCTCGGGACACTACTGGTTCGCCGGACGATAACGAACAATACTGGTAGTCCCATTACGCGACTTAGGTTCCGTGTCGTGGACATAACAACATTTCCGGTACCCGGTGGTGTTGCTGATTTGCGTGCGCGAACGTCCCCGGGTCCTGTTGTAGTCGCGATCACTGGACCAAATCCGGCTTGTCCAGGCAACTCCTGCACTGTGCAGGCGACGACCATCGAGACTCCGCCCACGCAAAGTCTTGGTGGAGGTTTGAACTCGACGATCTCAGCCGGGACAGTAACCGTGGGAACTCCGATTCCGGCAGGTGGGACAGTCAACATTCAGTTTCTGCTTGGCGTGCAGCAAGCAGGGAACTTCAGGTTCTTAATTAACGTCGAAGCTTTGCCGTAGTGAGTACGCCCAGCTCGAGATCGAAAGGATCATTCGAGGGAAAAGTGTAAGTGACGACGTAGTCGGGCGCCGTCTTTTCCAACACTGGTCCGGTGCCGGTCTCGAGCCACGCATGGCCTGAGATTGCACCATCCTTTTCTTTACGAACTCCAAACACAATTCGCGTCGCAATCCCGTTAAGCGCCAGATAACGATGTAGGATCGTGGCCCGCTTCCAACAGACTGGCTTAAATACGAGTAGGTCAGTTCCGAGTAACAAATCAATCGCCTGAGCTAGCGACCTCTCAGTCTGTTCTCTCGAGCGTTCTTCGCCGGAGAGTTGGAGGAGTGTTGGGCGCGACTGTTCGGGATTAGGATCGATCTTTGGCGCCACGAATCGTAACGCACGCGGGAGCGGTTGAAGTTTGACGAGGATGGACAGGATGGAAACCCAGATTGCCATTCGGAAGATCAGAATTGATTCTCCCGGACTGCGCAGAGCCTTGCGCCCGCCTCTCACTATGAGACGCAGAATTTTTGCGGCAGTTTGACTTATCTTGAGTGGCAAATAATCAAGCTCCTTCGAAGCGAAATTCTATCATTCACACCGGGCTTCAGCCCGGTGATTAGCAGAAGCTTGCAAAAGAAACCGTTTAAACGGTTTCTGGTTATCTTCACAAAAGATCACCGCGCTGAAGCGCGGTGTGAATGAGAGATTTAGCCCAGTGCTCAACTGCATTTTTCAACCTCGCATGATAGGCTAGCCCAAATCATTTCAATGGCGAGCGGTAAGAAGTACAGATGCCCCCTACAAAGGCTAAGGAATCAGGTAAGAAGCTCAAGCAGGTAACGATCTTTTCCGACGGCTCGAGTCTCGGCAATGGGCGTGGGCAAACCCGCGCCGCTGCCGTTGCGTTACTTGGCTTTCGCGGATTCTGGCGTTCGGTGGGTCAATATCTCGGTAACGCGACCAACCAACAAGCCGAAATTGCAGCCGCCGCGCTCGGACTTGAATCATTGCGTGAGCCTTGCAGCGTAGATCTTTTTACCGACTCGCGGTACGTGGTTGAAACGATGAGCGGAAATTTTCGTCGCAAGACAAATCTCGACTGGTGGGATCGTCTTGATAAAGCGGCGAGCCGCCATCACGTCAAATGGAAATGGACTCAAGGCCACGCGGGCCATGTAATTCAGGAGGCAGTAGACCGGGCAGCTCGCCGAGTTGCGTCTCTCGGCAGAGTTGACGAAGATGTCTTGCGCGACGCCGAAGAGAAAGTTGGAACGTTCGAACTGGAATAATGTTTTTCATCATCGGAAATACCCGCCCAAGTGCATCGCGTCTCCCGTGGATTTTTCTCCTATTGGCGTGTTCGGTTTTAACGCCCGTTAGATCGTCAGCTCAGATTCAGGAGAGGATTTGGGAGTGGCAAAACCCATTGCCGCAAGGAAATTCCATCAACTCAATCCGGTTCACCAGCGACAAGAGAACTGGGTGGGCTGTTGGAGGCAACGGTGTAATCCTGCGCACGCGCAACGGCGGATTTGACTGGGACGAACAGAAGTGCCCCATCAACACGTCGCTTTACGGGATTTACTTGAAGGACAAATCAAGAGCTGCAATTTCCGGCGCTCGCGGCGTGATCCTGACGACGAGAAACGGTGGCGGCAAATGGACATTGAGAACTACCCCCGTGAAGGACCACCTGTTTTCAATATCGTTTGCCAAAGACGATCCATTGAAGGGGTGGGCCGTCGGTACTTTCGGTTCGATCATCTCTACCAGCGACGGAGGTGTGACCTGGAAAACGCAAAACTCTGGCACCGATGCCCATCTTTTTGGGGTCACGTTTGCCGATAGCAAGGCCGGCGTCGCGGTCGGGGCAAAAGGAACGATCCTTGTCACGAGCAACGGCGGCGCCGATTGGAGATCACATTCCGGTGTCAGCAGTTCAGCACTAACAAGTGTCGCGTTTAGCACTCCAACGCGAGCCGTTATCGTGGGTTATGGCGGTACAATCCTTGAAAGCGACGATCGTGGCAGTACCTGGCGAGCAGTCAAGACTCTGGTCACCACCGATTTATATTCAGTTTACTTTCAAGATGAAAAGCTTGGATGGGCTGCGGGCGATAGCGGTGTGATACTGACCACCGGCGATGGCGGCGACATTTGGTTGCCGGTGAATGTGCGCACCAACCCCAAACTCACCACTGTTTATTTTGCGGATGAATCACTCGGTTGGGCCGCAGGAGCGGATGGTCTCGTGGTGCGTTCAGACGATGGAGGTTTCTCGTGGCGGCGATTAACTGAAGGCGGCCGCGACGATCTGGCTCACATCGTTTTCCTCGACGGGTCTCGCGGGTGGGCTGTTGGCTCGCACGGAAAAATTCTATTCACGGGTTCGGGTGGAAAGAACTGGACAATTCGTCCGTCAGGCACAACGACGCGACTTAACGCAGTCGATTTCATCAACGAGAAACTTGGTTGGGCAGTCGGCGATAAGGGAACCATCCTGCGCACCGTCAGTGGAGGCATAACCTGGTCTCGAGTCGAAATAAGAGCTCCCGAGGATTTGTTTGGTGTGGACTTCATTTCCGCGACACACGGTTGGGCCGTCGGCGCCCGCGGCACGATACTGCATACGACAGACGGCGGAGAAAACTGGCAGTATCAGCGCGTCGATACGTTCAACTGGCTTGAGGACGTTAGGTTCACTGACGAGCAACGTGGCGTCGCCGTGGGCTCGAATGGAACTATTCTGCAGACGTTGGATGGGGGCGAGACCTGGAAGCGTGTCGATAAAAATCTCAAGGAGTGGCTCTACGCTTTGACGTTTGCGGATACTCAGCGTGGATATGCGGTTGGCGCTCAAGGAATCATTCTGCGTACGGATGATGGCGGGGCCACCTGGAAGGATCTCGAGAGCGGGATCACCAGCAACCTGTTCGCTGTGGGTGTCGCTGGTCGCGATGACGTGGTGGTCACTGGCGATCAGGGTCGGGTCCTGCAAAGTCGAGACGCCGGGCAGACTTGGGAGATGCAGTCGACTATCACGAGCACTCCAATGTTTGGAGTGGCGTATCGCGGAGGCTCAAACCTGTGGATAGCGGGAAGAGGCGGCGCGATCCTGCGGCGAATTGACTCGATTGCGACGGTTAGCATTCCAGTGCCAAAGCTGCCGCCTGCGTTGCGGCCGGGCGGACCGCCAAAAATTCAATCACAAAGTCAGGTCGTAGTTGATGATGGCGACATTCCTCGCGCCGTCCCGAATGATAAGAAGCCCGCAAGGCCGAATTAGCTCGAAAAAATAGAGGGGAACAGGGGAAAAGGAAAACAGGGGAAAAGGAACACAGGGGAAAAGGAAAACAGGGGAACAGGGGAACGAATTCTTAACATGTTCCCCCTTTCCCCGTTCCCCTTTTGCCCTTTCCCGTTTGTCATCTACCGAGCCGCGAAGCGAACGTGATTGCCTCCTCATAGACCTTGTCGGCGGTCAGAATTTCCATTTCACGGCT
>DATEDU010000353.1:0-36673 GCA_035281525.1 Pyrinomonadaceae bacterium
TGTTTACGACCGCTGGGGCAATCGCACGATTCATCAGACAAACTCGTGGGGCACAGGCGTTAATAAGAAAGACTTTACTGTCAACACAGCGAATAATCGACTTGGTGTTCCCAGCGGCCAAGCAGGTGCGATGAGTTACGACGCCGCCGGTAATCTCATCAACGATACGTACACGGGCGCGGGCAGCCGTGTGTACGACGCAGAGAACCGGATGTCTAAAGCTTGGGGTGGAAACAATCAGTGGCAGGAGTACTCCTACAACGCAGATGGTCTGCGCGTGCGACGCAAGATCGATGGAAGTGAAACGCGGCAGATCTACGGAATAGCTGGTGAGTTGCTCGCAGAGTACGCGGGCACTGCCTCTCCGGCCACTCCACAGAGAGAATATGGCTACCGAAACGGGCAGTTGCTGGTCACGGCATCGGCGCCGGTGGGAACTGGCACCGGACTGCAGGGCCAGTATTTTGACAACATGAATTTTACCGATCTGAAGGTGACTCGCACCGATGCCACGGTGAACTTCGATTGGGGCGGCGGCACGCCGGATCCCGTCATCAGCGTTGACACGTTTACTACGCGCTGGCAGGGAAAGGTCGAGCCGCAGTATTCGCAGACTTACACATTCTACACGCTGACGGATGACGGTGTGCGCTTGTGGGTCAACGGGCAGTTGCTGATAGACAAGTGGATCGATCAGGGGCCAACTGAGTGGAGTGGGCAGATAGCGTTAACAGCGGGGCTACGCTACGACATTGTGATGGAGTTTTATGAGAATGGCGGTGGAGCGACGGCAAAGCTGTCATGGTCCAGCGCTAGTCAGACCAAGCAGATTATTCCGCAGGCACGGCTATACCCGCCGGGCAGCAGTAGTCAGGTGTCATTCGAATGGCTGGTGGCCGATCAGTTGGGAACACCGCGGATAATTCTCGACAAGACCGGATCGCTAGCTTCGACTAGACGTCATGATTATTCGCCGTTTGGTGAGGAGTTGTATGCAGGTATGGGCGGCCGCACCACCGCCCTTGGCTACACCGCAGATACCATTCGACAGAAGTTCACCTCAAAGGAGCGGGATAATGAAACGCAGCTCGACTACTTTCTCGCTAGGTATTACTCATCGACACAGGGGAGGTTCACATCTGTCGATCCAATCTTCTTCCAAAAAGAGATGCTTATCGATCCACAAAGATATAATCGGTATTCTTACGTGCGCAACAATCCGCTGAAGTACATTGATCCGGAAGGTCAGGCAATTGAGCTTTTGGGTGACGAAGAGCATCGAAAGGCAATACTGGAACAATTGCAAAAAGCAGTCGGGCAAAAGGCAGGTGCCCTTTTGTATGAAAACAAGATAACCGACAAAAACGGAAACACACGGTATTTTGTCGGAATATCTGGAAAAGCTGGGGATTTTGCCAAAATCAACTCCCTGGCTGCAGGTTTCGCCGCAGTTATTGGAGACAGGCGCGTTGCAAAACTGAGCATCGTGGCTGAAGACACCAAAGTTCAAGGATATAGTTCCAATCAGAAAGCTCTGATTACGGCAAAAGATACTCACTGGGTGGATCCTAATCCCGCTATCACCTTTCCATCATCTTATGGAGAAACCACGACCTACTTATTGGATCCGAAGGTGAAGTATCCCCACCTCCCTTATTTATTAATGGAAGATTTCAAAGGTGCGTGGGACGTCGCACCGTCTGATGTCCTAGCTCACGAAATCGGGCATGTAGCCGCCGAGTGGGGATTGATCGTTGGTGACCATAAGCATATTTCTGTTGCGTTTGAAAATGAAGCTCGTCGGCTGCGGGATCCTAACGCAAAGCTGCGCACAGGACATAGTGAACCAGGAGATGCGCGCCGAGAGAATTGGAAGCTTGGTATTAAGATACCATGATTGTATCTTGCCGATCCCATGAAAGGGTACGTAGAATGTTCCGAACTCTGCTGGTTATCGTGTCGTGCCTCATCTTCTTCACTTGTACTAACAATCACCGTGCGATTGACGCTAGCGTTTTTCAAGTATTTCGAGGTTTCGATTTAGTTGGCCTTGGAGCTGCCAAATTGGAGACTGATGGCTCGATAGATACAACTTTCGTTCCGCCTCATGAACAAACAAAAATGCAGCTACCTAAGACAGTGGAGATTCGAACCGGGTATGTATTCCACTACGCTAGCGGTCGTCCTAACAATGAGCGATTAGCAGCCGAGGAGCTACCGGAACGGCTAAGAAAGCTGGGATTCAAAATTGTACAGGCGCCAAACTATAACGGCGGGCAATTCTCATATCCATACATTGGAGGACCGCTGTTCTCAATAGTATTTGAGGACGGAAATCACAAAGGGATTATCTTCAACAGAGTAGAAGGCGAGGTTAGGGACAAAGACTGGATTGTAGAGGACTACGTCCTTGTCTTTCTGTCCTAAGAAGTGCTTAAAAAGTTTCTGACTGTCGGCGGGTTGCTCATTCTTTTTTCCGGAGCGATGTTTGTTTTTTCTTGCTATTCCCTGGGACTGCCCGGATTGTACAGAATCGCCAATGAAGGGATTTCTCAGTTGAAGGGCGAGTCATAGAAAAACAACCCGAGAATAGAAACAACGTGAAGTACGCTTATGAAGTAGGTGCAGAGCGTACGAGGGAACGGGAGGTGGGTGATCGCTTTGAAGCCATACAGCGAGGCGACCCTATCGCCGTGTATTATGATCCGAAGGATCCCGGTTTTTCCTTGCTAGGTACATCTCCCTTTAATGACCTATTTGCACAAACGCTATTAATGTCGGCCGCATTTGCAGTCATTGCGGGCTCGCTTTTTACACTCGGTTTTCTGGGTTTTGGCGTGCGTCGCCTATTTCGGTGGGGATGATATCTCCGGCCCTGTGACCTTCATAATTCCGCATCCAAAAGTGACCAGAGTGCAAGCGCCGCGAATATCAGCCTTCTTGTATTTCTTGATTTGCGCGGCGAGCCTGATGGCGTGTGAGAAAGCGCCAGAATTGAGGCGACTTTATGGCGGTACCTGAACTACGCGGTGAGATGGCAAATGCTGCGCGCACTGCGTCAGTACTCGCAAACTTACACCTTCTACACACTAACTGATGACGGCGTACGCTTGTGGGTCAACGGGCAATTAATAATTGACAAATGGATCGATCAAGGACCTACGGAGTGGAGTGGGCAAATTGCGCTGACCGCAGGCCAACGCTACGACATTGTGATGGAATTCTATGAAAACGGTGGCGGGGCAACGGCGAAGTTGTCGTGGTCGAGCGCAAGCCAGCCGAAGCAGATTATTCCGCAATCGAGACTGTTTCCGCCGGGCAGCGGCAGCCAGGTGTCATTCGAATGGCTGGTGGCCGATCAGTTGGGCACTCCGCGGATAATTCTCGACAAGACAGGATCGCTAGCTTCGACTAAACGTCATGATTATTTGCCGTTTGGTGAAGAGTTGTTTGCGGGCATGGGCGGCCGCACGACAGCACTCGGCTACACCGCCGATACCGTCCGGCAGAAGTTTACCCAAAAAGAACGGGACAATGAAACCGGACTCGATTACTTTCTGGCGCGGTACTTCTCATCGACGCAAGGGCGGTTCACGTCTCCTGACCGGCCTTTCATGGATCAAGAGGAAGGAGACCCACAATCATGGAACTTGTATTCTTATGTGCGAAACAATCCTTTGAGATTCAGCGATCCAACTGGGCAAGGACGCTGGGAAGAAATCAACGGCGAACTGCATTGGATCGGTGATGTAGATGGTGAGTACGATAAAGACCTTGGGGCAACGTGGGTGGCTGTTGAAAATAATCCAATAGGTGGTTATTGGGATTTCGGCGGCGATCAGTCTCCAGTTGTCGATTTGCATACCCACATTAGGCAAGGGCTGGATCCCGACAAATACAGCTTTGAACCACCTCAGGGGGGCGGGTTGCGAGTCGCTGGCAGAGCAGCCCGGTCTAGTGGCGGCATTGTTCAAAGGTTCCTTAACTGGGCTTTTAAACGCGGAGCATCAGGAACTATAACCGCGGCCGCACGACCGGTTACAGGACAAATATTTCAAACGCACGCTCCAAACCTCGAAAGGTCCGGTCGATATCCTCGCCGAAATTGTAGTTGAAGGCGATAAGCTCGTGCTCAAGGACATTGCGATCTATGGTCGAGGCGAGCCCTTAAAGGGCCTAACGCGCGAGATGTTGGCTGCAACTTCGCAACTAAAAGACGAAGCGAGAGCCCTCGGTTTCAAAGAACTTCAGATTATTGGGGAGCGAGCTCTCACAAGCACATCTGCGAATCCCGGCCATGCGGTAAACGTGACTATAAGGCTGCAATAAATAAGACAAAGCTGAGAGGCAACGATGCAATGAATAATCTCAAAAGCTTGGTGTTGGACTGTCAGCAGAGAATAAGTCAGGGGGCGAGTCGCGAAGACCTCATTCTTTACTTGAATCAAAAGGGCCTGACAATTGTGGAGTCGATGAGAATTCTTAAGGAGACTTACCAAGTTTCCTTGGGCGAGGCCAAAAAAATGGTGACCGCCCATCCTGTCTGGGCAGATACGGTTAGGGATGGGGACATTCTTCACGAGGAGCTCGAAAAGGCTGTAATTGAGGAAGAGGCGGATTCGTCAATGAATTGAATAGTTTCTTTTGCTTACAACGCCTTAAACACAAAGGACAGAACTAAGGATGATTGATGGATAGAACGTGAACCGGAAAAAGAAAATCGATCAGCGCTCTTAGCAAACTCGGATGTCAGCGACCCGCAAAGTTGGAATCTATTCAATAAGATCTGCAAACACACTTGTTGCACCTTTGACGTCCATGAATGTTTGAGTTGAAGGCCTGCCGACAACGGTGCCGGCAACCAGCGTAGATTTGAAACCGACCTTGCCGCTGGAGCCGCCCAAGAAGCCGGACTAAGGTGAGAGGCAGAACAGGGCTACTATGATGTACTTAGATTTGCTAAAAGGAATACTGTATACCAGTCTCAATGCCACAATGAGTCAAGTAAGCACTGAGGTTGTTCAACTAAAGCAAGACTGCAAGTGTGACTTCTCAAGATACAATCCGTTAGTGCTCTCGCATCCTCTTGTGAATGCAACGACTAAGATGATTGAGCCGGACTACCCTGAAATTGCCAAGCGAGCGAAGGTCGAAGGGACAGTAGAAGTGCGTATTCTGGTTAATCGCAATGGAGAGGTGAAAGATGCTTGTGTTGTTGAGGGTCCCCCGTTACTGTGATCAGCAGCCAGGACCGCAGCTTTGAAATGGAAGTTCAAAAAGGACTTTGGTTTCACTCATAGGCAGACGCGGCGTTACATAGAATCTTCCATTGAATTCAAGTTCAGGTTGAGTCGTAAAGCTAAGGTCTCACCTCAAAAGCCAAAAACTCTTGGAACCTATATTCCCGACTCGGGGTCCCCGCTGTTACGCTTAGTGGGCCGTTCGGCGCGGGGTTTAATCGCGCTCGAAGACGTGGCAAATTTTCTAACCGGGCTAATATGAAGAGCTTGCTGATTCTAACTTTGTTGGCTCTTACGTTTTGCGTCGCTGCTTGTAATCCCCGTGAATTACCAGGTTTCAAGCAGCTAGCGAAAGAACAAGAAGAAAGAATAACCCGTGAAACTGAAGAAGCCATTAGAATTCTCCAAAGCTTCAAGAGCTTAATCGACTCTGCACTGAGAAGATTCCTACGCCCGAAGGGTTTGTCTTAGTGAACAAGAGCAGAGACTTTCACGAAGAGACATTCGTGAGTTACGGTTATAGGTCTACGCTCGATTACCCGAGTGTTAAGCAATTTTATCTTAACTACTTTCCTCAGAATGGATGGCAGCTCACGAAACAGAAGGATGATGGCTGGGGACCGGATGAAATTGAGTTTCGCCAAGGAGGTATACCAAGTCACAATCTATAACATGGGACCAGGTGAAGGAAAAAACTTCGGCGTAGTCTGTACGAAGCTCTGATTAACACCTCTTGATTCTGACTTTGGCAGCCGGGTATCAACTCTTTCAATCCTCGGCTCAGAGTTTATTACGTGGTTCCGCCCTTCCCCATATGAAGACCTTTTTGGTTCTAAGTTTGTTAGCAGTTTCGCTTTGCGTCGCCGCGTGTAATCCCCGTGAATTACCAAGTATCAAGCAGCTAGGGAAACGGGAAGAACAAAGGATCACTCGTGAGACGGAAGAGGCGATTAAAAGATCTCCCGTATTTCAAGAGATCGACCGTCTATGCACCCAAGAAATCCCTCGACCTGAAGGATTTGTTGCCGTCAGAAAGTATAAGGATCTACATGGGGAAACATTCTTGGGTTACGGTTATCACTCTAAAGCCGATTTTAATAGCGTTAAGAGCTTTTACGTTGGGTACTTCGCGCATCACGGATGGAATTTTACGAAGGAGAATAAAGGCGAATGGGGATTCCCGGACATACAGTTTCGTAACCAGAAGTATGAAGTAATAATTTATGACGCAGGACAGGATGGTGAAATAAACTACTTCATACATTGTGAACGCTTGAACGCTCGGTGAAAGAGAAACAGCGGAGCAGCGCTCATGCTTTTGGACCTTCGCCGACTACAGTCTTTGCGCTCATGCCTATGCCAATCCGCCTGGGAGGTAGTTCAATGCAGTCAAACGAAATCATAATTATTGGCACGAATCACCGGTGTTGATTTCTCACTCCTTTTCAGAGTTTGGCGATCGTTATTTGACGGACAAGATTCTGCGGCATTGATTAATCGATAGGCTACATCTGCAACCACTTCGATCGCGCATCGGCAGTAACAGTACGCATTTCAACCTGCTCGAAGCGGTTTACCCAGCTTCTTGAGCTCGATTGCGTGAAACCCTGCTCGGTAAGCGCGATTGAGAGTTCGCGAGGAGAAAGAACGAACGGCTTCGTCCAGCTCAGCATCAGTTTTTGACCCGCCGCTGCCAAGGTAGTCTCGCAACTCGCGATCGACCGCAATCGTGTCGGCAGTCTCTTCCACTTCTCTAACTGTGACCTGACGCGAGGAGATGTTGGGCTGGCCGTTTAACGCGTCGGTTACGACGGCAATGTTGATTTTGACTGCCGGATTATTGCTAACCGGACTCAGCGCGTACAGCAGTTCGTCTTTGCGCTGCTGCATGTCGACTACACCTTCCACTTGTAAGAGACCCTTGGGAGTGCGTGAGAGACAGTTGTTCATGGCGGTCGCCTTGCCTGGTTAAGGAGGTAAGCAACGTCGACTTCCAACTCAGCAGATGCCGTCGGCAGTGTTGACGTGAGTATAGGAACTGGCGCGAGCCCCCTCGTTCGCCCCGCGTGTATTTCCTGACCGCTCGATTTCGCGAATAGTTCCGTAATTAACTGATGTCAATGCATTCCTTCGTAGGTATAATCTTGAACCGTTTATTGTTTTGAGGAGCTCAGCTTGAACCGCAAACTCATCAACAGCGCGCAATTTACAAGAGTCTTGACAGACCCGGCTAACGCAACGCGCCAGTTGTTGACGCTATGGGGTGACGTTCCATTGTTGCTGATGCTTGATGTCGATTGGGAACGCGGACCGCTAGTTCTGATTGGGACCTCGGACTACATGATGTGGCCTCTATACCCGCCGGGAAGTCTGCTGCAACTCAATCCAAAGTTAAGAACAATTGCGGAGGGTGAGTGGACTGAGTTCGAGCGACCGGTCTATCTCATCGAATACGATGCGAGGTTTTATTGTTGCTACGCGCAACAGAAGCGACAGTCGTTGCTATTGATTCCGCACGAGGAATCACCTTCGCGGAACATCATGACAATTCCGTCGAAGGAAGGCAGAGTACGTGGGCGGCTCACTCCCGTTTTTCGACCGCTGGCAACGCGAGGCAATGCTGCGGGTTTTAATCAGCAGGCTAAGTCACGGGAGAGAACCTGAGGCATACATTGCTTCAAGTTTTCGCCATGTTTTAACCTTTGTTAATGAACCTATAGGTGCGAACCGCAGTCGTTCGGCCTTGATTGCAAGCCCGGCATAACTCAGTGTTGTCCGGGTCTTTCGTTTTAAGCGAACGAGGGTTCTCGGCAGACATTCATTCTCTCTAATACCCATTCTATCCATCTGCATAATGAAGTCTCGATCCGGAAACAGGAGTTCAGAGGCGAAGATCTCGGCTCCAATTTCGAGAGTCTTATTTGCGTTGGATGGATCGCAATAAGCGATGCCTAGATTCCGATCGGTAAAAAAGTGCTTCAGTTCGTGAGCCATGGTGAAAACCATAGGATCTTGAGGCAATTTGGCCAGCATGACAGTCGTTCCCAGTTCGTCATTGATAAATGCGCCACGCAGATTTCTGAAACGGTATGGCCAAATATCGATCTCGATACCGTTCTTGTCATAAATTCGCCTGAGATCGCTCGGGAGGACTCGAAGCGTCAAGTTGTTTTCGGCGCGCACCTGGCGCGCGAGTTTTTTTAGGTCTTCGTAATAAGCCCAGACGTTCATTTCTTCACCGCCTTCCTGCCGGATTTTCGCCGGCCCTTACCCTGATACATACTGCGAGCTTTTCGGAACTCTGCATATTTCATGAGTTCTTCTAAATCATCGGGGTGTAGTTGCCTGGCTGTCCTAAGAAGGGCCGCTAAGTTCTCATCTTCGCCTTCGAGCATCTCGGGAGCGAGAAACGTCACCACGGAAACACCAAAAAAACGCGCGAGCTTTTCCAAATCATGAAGGCCCGGCTGGTACACGCCGGTTTCCCAACGTGAGATCGTGTTGGCCGCAACGTTCAGTTGGGCAGCCAGCGTTTCCTGCGAGAGGCCTTCGCCACTGTTGTAGCTTGTGCGCAGCTCCTTAATTTGAGCCGCTACGAAATCGAGCAGACTCGTCTCGCCTCTTTGTTTCCGTTCCTTTTTCAGGATAGGATTCCAACTTTCTTGTTGACAGGGGTGGTGAGCGAGCGTATTATACGACAACCAAATTCAAATACAAAGCGAAAGTTGGTACCTCACAATGAGCAGTTTTACTTATCGCAAACGTGTCTTTCTCTCGCCAATATCGACCGGGTTTACCTCATACATTTTTGCTGAAGCAGAATCCAGCGATGGCGGCGAATACAAACTCGGAAATTACATGCTGATCCTTGCGGATTGCCGAAGGCGAATCGAGCTGGAGTTCTTCCTTGGCACGGCCAGGCATCGACAACAAAGCCTTGCCAAGATAGATCTTCTCTTGGAAGTGCTCAACGCGTTCCGAGCAGCACTTAGCGAAGAGGCGCAGTTAATTAGTGAGTATGAAGGAGGAGGAAAAACAACGATCGCAGCAAAGACGAAAAGGCCTGAATAAACATCACGCTGAGCGCTGCCAAAGATTGCGTTGGGGGCTCACGGACTGACGAGACGCTTCTTGATATTACGTTGCCACGCCTCGTAGTTTCGTATGCGACGCTTGGCTTGCTTGCGGGTCAGATTCATCTGCCGCGCCACGTACCTGATGCGCTCAGCACGATCATTCTTCTGATTTCTGGGATCGCCGGGGGCCTTGAGATAGAGCTTGTATGCGAATGTCCACTCCTGTTTCACTTCTTCAGTTGCCTGTACACCACGCAGTTCCGGCATGTCTACCCTCACCAATGAAATGTTGTGTAGATACTTGAGTTTCGAGCACACGCACTGCCCGTTTGGCAAAGCATACTAGCATAAGCACTAATATCTATGCGACGGCCTGCCGACGTGAATATGGGGACCGGTAGATGTGCCAGGAATGGCTGATCGAAAAGCCAGGAATGGAATGCCGTTGGCCCGTAGAAAGTTCATGAGTGCCTGACCTTCAGCTCCGTCGGGATGCAGCGAGATGTCCATCGCGTTTCGATGATCCAAACCCCAACGGTCGTGAATTGCTCCCTGGCCGAAGTTGGTTATCGGCAATTGTTTCTTGAAGGAATCCGTGAAGAATCGCTGAACCTTCCACGCTTCAGATAGATTCCATCCACCCGATCCACCATAACGAATGTAAGACGTCGTGCGAACCAGCCCACCTCTTGGCAGCGGGTTTTTCGCCAACAGTGCTTCAGCTTGCGCCTCCAGCAACGTGCCCGCGATTTGTGCGTCCGCGTTGGCCATCTGCGTTTTGGTCTCGGTCACTTTGTCCCGGGCAGTTGCCACGGCAGTTTCGTATTCCGTGACCTGGTTCTTGGAGGTCAGTCCCTCTGCAAAAAGCTTTTGAGTTTGCGCCAGCTTTTCCTCGGCTGTCGTCACGTTGCGTTCGTACAGTTCCAGGAGCTTTGTCAGGTTGGCTTTATATTCTTTAGTGGCTTTGATGTATTCGTCTCGCAGCTTCGCGAGCTCGGTTGGTGGTCGTTCAACGCGTTTAGGTTTCCTGGCCTGTGCTGCAGTGACACCAATGCCTCCGAGCGCAATGACAGCGATCAGCAGCACTCGCAAAACGAGGAAAGCAAAATATTCTGTACGTTTCAATTCGGTTCTCAACCAGCCTCGTACGAGTAAACCCAGTTAAAAGTTTAGACTCAGCGCAGCTACGTGAAACTGTGAATTATTATCCCAAAAGGTTCAGCACCCGCACCATCTGATCAGTCTTCCCGCCGCCTCCGATTTCCGAAGATTGCCTAGGACTCAGAGATATTAAGCCAAAAACATATGTATTTGCGCAATTCGGAGGAACTCCCGCCTTGTGTCTGGACGCCGCCTCGTATTGGCATGGTCATTGCCAAAGAGCGGGCAAGGAGATCGGGGAAAATGAAAAAGGCAATCGCAATCGTAATTACTTTATTCGTCTTGAGCATGTCGGCGCTCCCCGTCGCCGCTCAAACTCGCAATCGTTGTTCAACCAGGAGAACAGCATACAGCCGCTACGATGGCCGTTCTTATGATCGTTATCGTGCTGAACGGTATCGGTACGACGACCGATATGACGGCGACTACGGTTATCGGGACAACCGTTCAGTCTGGCAGCGTCACCGCGACAAGATCACCACTGCTGCGGGAGCAGGTGGTGGCGCGATAGTAGGCGGACTGGTAGGTGGCAAGAAGGGCGCAATCATTGGCGCAATCGCCGGCGGTGCTGGCGCAGCTCTTTATACATACAAGATTCGCGACAAGAATCGCAGGTAGCGACGTCGCGACACAAGCTTGGTCACCCAGATCAATCGAGATGTAAGTGACCATGATAAAGCCCGGGTGTGAAGGGGAGAGCACATCCGGGCTTTTAACTTTTTGGACAAGCGAACCCATCTTCGCTTAACTTATCTTCTCCACGATGACCAGCCACTCCCCCAGCAGAAAAAACTTTCTGCGAAAACTTCTGCTAGTACTCTTTGGTTTGCTGCTCGGCGCAATTATCGCCGAGATAGTATTGCGGGTCGCCGGCTACTCCTATCCCGGCTTCTACATGCCGGATGAGATTCGAGGTCACTCATTAATACCCAATCGCGAGGGTTGGTACCGGAAAGAAGGCCAAGTGTTTGTTCGCATCAACAGCGACGGTTTACGCGATCGCGAACATACAAAGAGCAAGCCTGCCGGCACGATCCGCATCGCAGTGCTCGGTGATTCCCACGCAGAGGCGCTTCAAGTGTCAGTCGAACAAGCCTTTTGGGCGGTCGTGGAGCAGAAATTGAGATCGTGCGAGCGGTTTGCGGGCAAGCAAGTTGAAGTAATTAATTTCGGCGTGTCGGGCTACGGGGCCGCTCAGGAGCTGCTAACACTTCGTGAAAAGGTCTGGGATTATTCGCCCGACATCGTGCTGTTGGCGGTGACCACTAACAACGACATCACAGACAATTCGCGCGCGCTGAAGAAAACAGACGAGGCACCGTACTTTGTATTTCGTGAGGGCAAGTTGTTGTTGGATGATTCGTTTAGGAGTTCTCGAGCCTTTCAGCTGCGGCAATCGAGAATTAGTCGCTTGGGCAGGTGGATAAAGGACCATTCGCGGCTGTTGCAAGCAGTTAACGAGGGACATCATGGTTTCAAGATCTTGTTAGCTTCATGGCGGTCGCGGCGCAACTCTTCGGAAACAGCCGCACCGGAAAAGGGCGCGCTCGTTAACCGGAGTGATGAGTTGGGCACGGACAATCTGATCTACACGGAGCCTGCAAATCCGACTTGGGAAGAAGCCTGGCGGGTGACTGAAGGTCTAATTGTCTCGATGCGTGACGAAGTAAAGGCAAAAGGCGCAGAGTTCGCGGTTATGACATTGAGTAACGGCCCTCAAGTGCTTCCGGATCCCGCCGCGCGTCAGGCATACATGCAACGGTTTGGCATAAAGGATCTGTTCTATCCGGATAACCGGATTAGGCAATTTTGCTTGCGTGAAAATATTCCAGTAATTACGCTTGCGCCCGAGTTGCAGTCCTATGCCGAGCACGAGAAAGTGTTCCTGCACGGATTCGGAAGCGATATCGGCAATGGCCATTGGAACGTGGCTGGACATGCGGTCGCCGGAGAGCTGCTTGCACAAAAACTTTGCCAGGGTGTGTTCAACGAATAGCGCTGAACACTCCGTTTTTGATAAAAGTACTCTTTCAACCAAAATCGCTAGCAGCCCGGAGACCTTCGGAATGCATTATTACGAAAATGTACTTGGTTTGATTGGCCGCACTCCGCTCGTCAAACTCAATCGACTTTCGCGAGGAATCAAAGCCACAGTGTTGGCGAAGATGGAGAACCTCAATCCCGGGTTCTCAGTCAAAGACCGCATCGGAGTGGCGATGATCGAAGCTGCGGAACATGACGGCATCCTCAAACCAGGCGGCACAATCGTCGAAGCCACTTCGGGCAACACCGGAATCGGACTGGCGCTCGCGGCTGCCGTAAAGGGCTACAAATGTATTTTTGTGATGACTGACAAGGCGTCAGTCGAGAAGTCGAGATATCTAAAAGCATTGGGAGCGGATGTGGTGATCACTCCGGTCTCGGCTAAACCTGGAACGCCGGATCACTACGTTTCGACCGCCAAAAGAATCGCTGGCGAAACTCCTAACTCCTTCTATCCGGATCAGTACTCGCATCCAGCGAACCCTGACGCGCACTACCGGACTACGGGTCCCGAGCTTTGGGATCAAACCGACGGGAAGATTACGCACTTTGTCGCCGGTATTGGCACAGGCGGAACGATCTCGGGCACTGGCAGATTTCTTAAGGAGAAGAATCCCGCAATAAAAGTCATCGGCGCCGATCCCTACGGCTCCGTTTTCAAGACGTACAAAGAAACTGGAAAACTCGTCGAGGCGACGCCTTATCTGGTGGAAGGGATCGGTCAGGAAGTGATACCGCCCAATGTGCATATCAAGTACGTCGACGAGGTAATCAACATTACTGATCGAGAATCTTTCGAAATGTCGCGTCTCCTGGGGAGGAAAGAGGGTCTGTTTTGCGGCGGCTCGACCGGAACGAATCTCGCGGCAGCCATGCGGGTAGCTCGAGACGCAGAGGCTGACGCCGTCATTGTGTTCATCGTCTGCGACACGGGCGAGCATTATCTAACGAAACATCATTCGGATGAATGGATGAAAGAAAAGCGTCTGCTCGAGCCGCAAAAGATCAGCGCAGGCTTGATGAGCGGCACCAAGGGACCGCAGGCGCCGCCCGCCCTAATTTGGGCCTCACCATCTGACAGAGTTGGTGATGCCCTATCGAAGATGAACGAGATGGGTTTGACTCAGCTACCAGTGCTCGAGGAAGGGAAGCCCGTTGGTTCGCTTCGAGAGAACCGTGTGCTGTCGAGAGTTGTGAAAAACAGGGACTTGCTCGGTTCGGCTGTGAAAGAGGTAATGGAAGCGAGTTTTCCGACGGTTGATGTTGATGCAAGCTCGAATGAGGTGACGAAGCGGCTTCAGAGCAGTCCGGCGGTGCTGGTGGAAGAGTATGGGAGAATAATTGGGATTATCACTCGCCACGACGTGCTGGATTTGAAACTAAACAACACCGGCTCATAATTTCTTCGTGTATTTTCGTGATTGCTGCGTTCGTGTAATTTCGTGGATCATTCCGATCACTTTCGGACGTAAGACGAAACTAAAAGGTCCTGATCGATTGTTTTCGATTCTGTTTTGGTGAATCCTCCCAAATAATTCTCAGGCACAAACACATCCGCACCTTCGACCTCGAGAGGCACTTCCGTCACGATCCATTTCTCGATGTAAGGAACGAAGGAACTGTAGACCTGCGCGCCGCCTATGACGAACAGATCGCACCGCAGGTAATTGGCAAGAGATAGGACAGACTCCAAATTTCTGAGCGTGACTACAGAGCCCAAGTCGGTCTCGCCGTCTCCAAGTCTCCCCATCTCCGTGTCTCGCCGTCTCCCTGTCTCCGTGTCTCCCCGTCTCTCCGTCTCTCCCTCGAGTCCCTGCCGGCTCAATACTATATTCAGTCGATCCTTTAAAGGCTTTTTCAGAGTCAGCCACGTCCGCCGTCCCATCACGCACGCATGACCAATCGTCGTCTCTTTGAAGTGTTTCATGTCGGCAGAGTAATGCCACGGCAGCTTCCCACCTTTTCCGATAGCACCATTCCTGTCTACCGCCACGATTCCGATTATCATAGTAATGTTCGACAAACTTCAGTTTGTCGATCCTAGTCTGCATTAACGCGACAAACTGAAGTTTGTCGGACAGTTAAACGGCCACGGGCGCCGCAATCTTCCCGTATGACTGATAACCCACGAGCTTTAGGTGCTCATACCGCATGCTCACCAAGCCGTCGAGCCCACGCTTTCCATCGTCGACTATCTCAAGGCGAGGCAACCGAAGCGGTTCACGAGACAGCAGCTCATTGACTTGCTCCAGGTGATTTTTATAGATGTGGTAATCGCCCAACGTATGAATGAATTCGCCTACGTCCAGATCACAGCAATGCGCCACTAAATGCGTCAGTAAAGCATAAGAACTGATGTTAAAGGGTACTCCCAAAAACGCATCAGCCGATCGCTGATAAAGCTGGCAATGAAGAACGCGTTCGTTTTCCACCTTAAATTGAAACAGTGTATGGCATGGCGGTAGATCAACCCGATCAGCTTCACGTGGATCCCAACCCGTCACTATCAAACGCCGGGAATTAGGGCTCCGCTGAATTTCAGTAATCAGGTGCGCGATCTGATCGACTCCATCGAAGGCAGGATAATTGCCGCCGAACGATCGCCAAAGATAGCCGTATACTGGGCCCAGGTCGCCGGCCGGTCGTCCAAACTTCCGCGTATGTTCTTCGTCAGCCCACTCGGCCCAGATGTCGATGCCTTTTGCGCGCAGATTCGCTTCGTTCGTGTCGCCCGACAGAAACCAAAACAATTCCTCGGCCACCCAACGGAAAGGAACCTTCTTCGTAGTTACAATCGGGAACCCATCACGCAAGTCAAAGCGCATTTGGTAACCAAAACAGGAAATCGTTCCCACACCCGTCCGGTCGCGGTGCTCCTTACCATTCTCCAGAATCGATCTGAGCAGATCGTGATATTGTTTCATCACGCGCAGTATAAACGTTGCCGGAGGTCCTACGGTAGACCATGAAACAGTACAGAGTAGCTTTCCTGGGGTTCGGGAATGTTGGCAAGGCTCTGGTGCGGTTGTTCGTTTTGAAAGCCAATGAACTCAGGGACCACTACGGAATAGAGTGTTGCATGACAGGCATAGCGACGCGCAGCGGCGGATGGCATGCCACGTCTAACGGCATTCCGCTGTTTGCGTCTCAGGTCTCCGGCTCTCAGGTTTCGGAACTTGGTGCCCAGGCAAGTGGTGCCATTTCAGCAGGTGCAGGCAGCATGTCACGCTTGACCGGCATAAACGAATGGCTACACGCCGCTCAGCCCGACGCCGTCTTTGAAACAACGCCGCTCAACCATGAAACTGGTCAACCGGCAATCGATTACTTGACAGCTGTGCTGCAGTCAGGCGCTCATGCAATAACTGCAAACAAAGGAACGGTGGTGCATGGATATGACGAGCTAATGAAGCTGGCGAAGGCCTCGAATAGACAATTCTTTTTCGAAGCAACGGTTCTAGATAGTGCGCCCGTGTTCTCCCTTTTCCGCGAGACTCTGCCGGCCGCCAAGCTCCGTGGCTTCAGCGGTATCTTCAATTCCACTTCGAACGTGGTACTGGAAACGATGGAAGCAGGACGGAGCTTCGACGAAGGCGTGAAGATGGCCCAGGAGCTCGGAATCGCTGAAACGGATCCGACTCATGACGTCGATGGCTGGGACGCCAGCATGAAAGTCTGCGCCCTGGCGCGAGTCCTCATGAATGTCCCCTTGAAGCCTAATGACGTTCGCAGAGACGGAATTCGAACCTTGAGCACGAAAGTCTTGCAAACGGCGCGCAATGAGGGACGGCCTTTCAAGCTGGTGGCTCGAGCAAAGCTGGCTGACGATGGATGTGTTGTGGCATCAGTCAAGCCTGAGCAGCTTGCAGCTACCGACCCGTTGGCAAACGTGCGTGGAACTTCATTAGCGGCTCATTTTGAGTTGGACATGATGCCTGGGCTAACGGTCATCTCTCATCGGCCGAATCTTCAAAGCACTGCTTATGGGATGCTGGCTGATTTCATGTCGGCCGTGGGTAAAGAAAAATTAAGCCGCGGATAGCGCGGAGAACGCGGATCTGAACAGACCTGGTTTGTTGAATCCGCGTTTATCCGCGTCATCCGCGGCTTGATCTTGCGATCTCTGAGACTCCTTCAATCAACCGGTCAATCTCCTCAGCCGTCGTGTAACAAGCGCAACCGGCTCGCACGAGTCCCTCCGGTTCAAGTCCAAGCCGTTCAATCACCGTGGCGGCATAAAAATCGCCGTGCGAGAGAAACAAACCTCTTGATGCAAGACGGCGAGCCACATCAGTCGAGGCTACATCGCGCACAGTAAACCCGATTGTCGGCGTTCGCGGAACTTCAGGAGACGGGCCGTACAAGGTAACACCGTCAATCTCGCTTAACCCTTTCCACAGCCGGCTCGTCAACTCTCTACCGCGTTGATGCAACTCTTCGTAGACATTCTCAAGTCGCTGGCGTCGCGTATTGCCCGTGCTAACTGAGCCGGTCCCAAGTGAAGCTATGAAATCGATGGCTGCGGCGGTCCCTACCATGCCCTCCTGATTCTGTGTTCCTGTTTCCACGTTTTCAGGCGACTCGTCCGGTGCAGGTATAAGCTTCGGAAAGTCGATTGTCTCGAACAACTCACGTTTGCCGAACAGCACGCCAATGTGCGGCCCATAAAACTTGTATGCGGACATTCCCAAAAAGTCGCAGTCGAGCTCGCGCACATCCGCAAGAACGTGTGGAACGTAATGAACTCCATCCACGAATGCCAAAGCACCGACTGAATGGGCACTCGAGATCGCGCGACGCAAGTCGTTGATAGTTCCCAGCGCGTTGGACGCCGCGCCGATAGCAACAACTCGCGTCTTCCTCGTCACGCACTCTTCGAAACTGTTCCAATCGAGCTGACCAGTCTCCGGAACCATGTTCACAGTCCGTATGCGAAGGCCTCGTTCGTTTGAGATTCTGTGCCACGGTGCGACATTCCCGTGGTGGTCCAATTCAGTAACGACTATTTCGTTTCCCGGGGCAAACTGTGCGGCCAAGGCTCTGGCCAAATGAAACGTGAGAGTTGTCATGTTTGCACCGAAAGCTATTTCCCCAGGTGAAGCATTTAGGAAATCGGCGCAAGCCTCTCGGGCCCTCTCGATGGCGGCATCAGTCTCTTCGCTGGTCGGGTATGCCCAATGCGTATTGGCATTGTGGTAGTAGAGGTATTCGCTCATCGCCACAACTACTTGGCGAGGCACCTGCGTGCCGCCTGGCCCGTCGAAATATGCGATTGGCAAGTTTTTATACCGCCGTTTGAGCGCAGGGAAATGACTCCTGATCTCGCCAACCGGCGAAACCACGAGAGTTTCGGTTCGGATCCGGGCAGGAATCTGCATGAATCGGAGTACTAAAGGCGCAGCATGATAGCATGTCGAACGACACCGATGCTCATGGCTGCCCTCAGGTTTTCCCTGATTGTTCGGTCAGTAGTTTATGGGATAGTCTCCGCATGCTTCACCGGAAATTTGAACCAAACGGCGCTCGCAATAAGAGTCGGCCAACTCAACGATTGTTGAGGTAACTTCCTCGCAAACAAAGTTTTTTGCCCACAATAGGGACTTTGCGACGCTCACTCACGGCAAAGTGACTGGCAATAACCTAGATCCGATTCATGTAGTGCTGGCAGACGATCACGCGCTTGTTCGAGCAGGTATCCGCGCACTGTTGGAAAAAATCGATCGAGTCGAAGTGGTCGGCGAAGCCGGGGACGGCGAACGGGCTCTCGAACTCGTTCAGCAACTTCAGCCGGACGTGATACTGCTCGATATAGCAATGCCGGGCCTCAGCGGTTTTGATGTCCTGAAGGAAATCAACGAGAAGTCGCCGCATGTTAAGGTCGTGATCCTAACCGTGCACGATAGCGAAGACTATGCGTTGCACGCTCTTCGTTCGGGCGCGGAAGGATATCTGCCAAAGAGTGCTGCGAGCGCTGAACTCGAACTGGCATTGGAGCACGTCATGCGTGGCGAGAAGTATCTGTCACCCAGCATCGCACGCAAGGTTGTCTTTGAGTATCTCAAGGGCACTCATTCCGGCCGGGCAGAGCTCGCGCACCTGACGCCGCGACAGCGAGAGGTTCTGACGCTAATTTCACAAGGGCATTCCACGAAGGATATCGCACGCATTCTGAATATCAGCGTCAAGACAGTCGAAACTCACCGCGCTCAACTCATGGAGCGCCTGGATATTCATGATGTCGCCGGTTTGGTTCGCTACGCCATTCGAACTGGTATGGTGAAGCTGGATGAGTAAATAGAATCCACAGATTACACAGATTACACAGACAAACATACATAGACAGGAATAACTATAGTTGAGTGCCAGTTCTTATCTGTGAAATCTGCGTAATCTGTGGATGTTTAAGGATTTACCGGATCGCGCCGCCGAACTACACGAACGAACAAAAATCCACTAAACTACACGACCAAAAATCATAGACGGAGATCTCTGCCGAAACACATGTGTACTGACAGAAGAAACTTCTTGAGACTATCTGCCGGCCTTGCCGGATCGACGTTGTTGGGCCGAACGATCGCCAGCGGCTACAGCGAAGAAATAGAAGCGTCGCTCAAAACAGAACCATTAGCTCCGCAACAACGCGACGTTCCTGAATCAATCCGCAAGCTCAAACGAATGACCGACGGGATCGTTCCCATCACCCTGGAAGAACGCAAAGGCCGCCTTGAGAAAGCGCGAAGGCTAATGCGACAAAACAACATTGGAGCAATTTACCTCGAGCCTGGCTCGAGCATGTTTTATTACACCGGCATGCGGTGGGGCTTGAGCGAGCGGATGTTTGGGTTGGTGATTCCGGTGCGAGGCGAAATTGCGTGGGTGTGCCCCAAGTTCGAAGAAGAGAAAGCCCGAGAACTAATTAAGATGGGCGAAGACATACGCACCTGGGAAGAGGACGAAAGCCCTTACCGGCGCGTCGCCGAGATATTCCGCGATCGCGGAATACGTACGGGACGAGTTGGAATGGAAGAGCGCGTGCGCTTTTTCTTATTCGATGGCATTCGCAAAGCAGCGCCAAGTATTCAATACGTTAGTGCCGATCCAATTACCGCCGGGTGTCGCATGTTCAAGTCTCCGTCAGAAATCGCCTTGATGCAGCGGGCAAACGACATCACCATAGTTGCTTACAAAGCAACGCTCGACAACATGCGCGAAGGAATGACGCAGGGTGAGTTCTCAGGCAACTGTAGCGCTGCTTTCAGAGCCTTAGGAGTAAGTGGCGGTGTCTTTTGTAGCTTCGGGAAGTACACGGCGTTTCCGCACGGCAGCAGCACGCCTCAGCAGCTTAAGGAGGGCGATGTTGTATTGATGGACGGCGGGTGTAGCGTGGACGGTTACCAGTCGGACATAACACGCACGACCGTTTTCGGAAAACCAACAGCGCGGCAGCGCGAGATTTGGGATCTCGAACGAAAAGCGCAGGACGCCGGTTTTGCGGCTGCGAAAGTGGGAGCACCATGTGAAGCCGTTGACGCGGCTGCACGGAAAGTTATCGTCGATGCGGGCTTTGGGCCCGATTACAAAGTGCCGGGCCTACCTCATCGCACGGGACATGGCATCGGCCTGGACGGACATGAGTGGACCAACTTCGTGCGAGGCAACAAGACACCGATACAACCTGGAATGTGTTTCAGCGACGAGCCGACGGTAGTGATCTATGGCGAATTTGGCATTCGTCTTGAAGATTGCCTGTACATCACTGAGGAAGGACCAAAATTTTTCACGAAGCAAAGTCCCGCTGTCGATCAACCATTTTGATAAGTGATAAGTGATAAGTGTTAAGAATAGTTGTGAGCACGCTTTTCCTTATCACTTATCACTTATCACTTCTCGCTTTGTGTGCCAAGCCTGAATGTCACCCTCTCCCCGTCTCCCCGTCTCCGTGTCGCCGTGTCAGGACTGTGAAGTCGAGCTTCTTGGACTCTCTAATATCCGCCTTTAACACCTTTTCCATTTGCTTCAGAGCATACTCGTTTTCTTCCATTGTCTCTGAAACGACGCAGTCAGACGGCACGAATAATTTGAAGTCGCGCATGTAGGCATCATTCGCGGTGAAGAGCACGCAATTGTTGCCCGCTATGCCCGTGAGAATCAGATTCTGTGCGCCTACATGTTTGAGCAGGAGATCGAGCGTCGTCGAATAGAACCCGGAATGCTTTGGTTTCAGAACGAAATAGTCGTCTTCTTCGGGAAGGAGTAGGCGCACCAACGGTTCGCCGCGGACATTATCCTCGAGACAATGCGCTATGATTTTCTTGAAGTCCGATTGCCACTTGCCGAAATTGTCGTTGACATAGATTGCCGGGATGCCGGCTTTTTTGGCGAGCTTTTTTAGGTTAGCTATGTTTCGCGCGGCCGGTAAGGCAAGCTCGAGCAGACGGTCCGCCCCCTCGAACTCAAGATCGTTAATCCAGTCAATCAATAGCAAAGCCGCCGCGGACTCGTCCGGCACGTTGCCGTGAAGATCACTCTTGGCCACTCAGCTACCATAAACCGACGATAGGTGAATCACCAACCAGACGAGAAAGAACCCGAAGAGGGCAGCGACAACGCTTAGAGCATAAATGACCGAAGTTTCGACAAATTCAGGAACCTTTTTTGGCTGCGTCATGGGGAGATCCTCGAAATTGATACAAGCCCTTTTTAGTGTTAAGGTAACTAGCTGTTCCCTGGGACTTCTTCAATAATGTGCCGCAAGATTAGAGTCTTGTAGTGCCCGAAGTCCTCAGAAAGCGCTCAAGTATTCCTCAAAGATTGTTCTCAAAGTCCGTTTTATGGTCGAGCAAGAGAGTCACGTCTACGAATTTGGCCGATTTCGACTAGACGCGTCGGAGCGTGTGCTTCTGCGCGACCAGGATCTGGTTCCGCTAACACCGAAAGTGTTCGACATCCTGTTGGCGCTGGTGGAACGGTGGGGTCACGTAGTCGAAAAAGACGATCTGATGAAGAGAGTATGGCCGGATACTTTCGTGGAAGAAGGCAATCTCACGCAGAGTGTGTCGCTCCTCAGGAAAGCGCTAGGAGAGGGTCCTGGCGGCCCGCAATTCATAGAGACTATCTCAAGACGCGGATACAGGTTTGTCGCCGATGTAAAGGAGAGCAGGGGTCAACAGATTGCTACACTCGCGGCTGCCAGCGCCGCGGATATTCAAAGCGAGCCGTCATTTCCGGTCCTTGCGCAATCCACAGCCCCGTCCGTTCCGGATCGGGAGCGAGTAATCGACGTCGTACCTGCCGATTCAGGCTTTTTTGCACGTTTTAGAACGTATCGCTGGGCATTCGGCGTGGCAGCAGTCTTGATTATTGTGGCCGGCGTCGGCTACTTCAGTGGATTTGGCAGAGCCGGAAATGCTAGTGCGACCCCGATTGATTCCATAGCCGTTTTACCTTTCGCCGACGACACTGCAGATACAGACGCCGAATACCTCAACGACAAAATCTCTGAAAGTCTCATCAACAGTCTTTCCAAACTGCCGCAGTTGCGTGTCGTCCCGCGAAGTCTCGTGGCGAATTACAAAGGCAAGGATATCGATCTGCGGAAGGCCGGGCGCGAGTTGAATGTTCGAGCTGTAGTCACGGGCCGCGTACGCCGTCACGGTGACACCATAAGCATTCAGGCGGATCTTATCGATCTCGAAAATGTTGCTCAAATCTGGGGCCAAACTTATGACCGAAAGCTGGCGGACATTCTGATTGTCCAGGACGACATCTCTCGCAATATTTTCGAGAGCCTGCGGCTCAAGCTGAACGTCGAGGAAAAAAAGAAGCTCGACGCGTACGGTCTTTACTTGAAAGGGCGTAACGCCTGGAACAAGCGAACCGAAGACGGGCTGTACCAGGGCATCGACTATTTTCAGAAAGCAATTGCGGTCGATCCGAATTACGCTCCTGCTTATGCAGGATTAGCCGACTGTTACAACATGCTCGTGGTTTACGGCGTGCAGCAGCCGAAGGATGCTTTTCCGAAAGCTAAGGAAGCTGCTGTCAAAGCGTTAGAAATGGACGAGAGCCTTGCTGAGGCCCACACCTCACTCGCTTTCATCGAGTTTCGTTGGGACTGGGACCGCGTAGAGGCCGAACGAGAGTTTCAGCAGGCGATCAAATATCAGCCTTCGTACCAACCAGCGCATCAGTGGTATAGCTCATACCTGGTTGCGCTCGAGCGCTTCGACGAAGCAATCGCCGAGGCCAAGCGGACTCAGGAGCTCGAACCGTTTTCACTCATTGCAAGTTCCCATTTGGGTTGGATTCTTTATCTCGCCGGCCAAAATGACCGAGCCATCGAGCAATGCACGAGGATTCTGGATCTCGACCAAAATTTCTTTCCTGCACTTCGCTATCGCGGGCTGGCTTATGCTCAAAAAGGAATGTATCGAGAAGCAATCAACGACTTCCAAAAAGGTGTAAAGATCTCTGGGAGTCCTCTGATGCTGGCGATGTTGGGACAGGCATATGCTGCTGCTGGACAAAAGGCAGAGGCGGAAAAAGTGCTGGGCGAGCTGAACGACTTGCAGGACAAACTTTACGTCTCGCCCTATACCGTCGCGGGAATTTATGCAGGTTTAGGTGACAACAATCAGGCCTTCAAGTGGCTGGAGAAGGCGTTTGAAGAGCGAGACATTTGGTTGGTTAATTTGAAGGTCGATCCAATCTTCAGCAAGTTGCGATCGGATCGACGTTTTGCAGATCTTCTATTCCGCACCGGCCTCCGCCCGTGAAGAACAGCAGCTGGTGGCAGGAGCAGGAGGCAGCGTAGGTCCTGATAACTCAACAGAACAGAAACCCCATTTTCAGTTTAATCTTATGCCTGCTGTTGGCTCCCGTTGCGGCAGCTATCAGTGCGCAGCAACAAACTCGCGGGATTACCCCTGAGGACTATTTTGCTTTCGAATTTGTTAGCGATCCACAGATTTCGCCGGATGGAAAGCTCGTCGCGTACGTCGTCACGAAAATCGACCGCGCACAGAATCGAAGACACTCGTCGATCTGGATGGTCGCGACGGATGGTTCGCGACCGCCATGGCAATTTACGACCAGTCCACAGTCCTCCAATTCTCCGCGTTGGAGTCCCGATGGAAGATCACTTGCGTTTCTATCTTCAAGGCCAGCCGATCCTTCATCACAACCCGCGGCTAGTCCGACGCCGGCAACTCCACAACCGAGTCCGGTAACTCCACAACCAAGTCCTACACCGGCGACTGGTCCAACACCGGCTCCGGGCGCTGCAGCGACTCCTCCTGACCAACCTCGCTCACAAATTTATGTGCTTTCGATGAGCGGAGGCGAAGCTCGTCGCCTAACTAATTTGAAAAACGGAGTCAGCACATTTCGTTGGTCTCCTGACGGCACGCGTATGGTCGTTGTCAGCCGCATCGGTCCAAGCGACTCGCGACCCGAGAGCCGAGACCGCAGCGACGTGCGGCATTACAAGCACATTTCCTATAAGTTCAATGACACGGGTTGGTTTGACGATCGTCGAACTCACCTATGGGTAGTTAATGTGAGTTCGGGCAGCGCTAAACAGATTACTGAAGGTCATGACTGGAATGACAGCGATCCGCAATGGTCACCTGACGGCCGTCGCATAGCCTTCGTTTCGAACCGCACCGGAAAAGAATACGACGAGGATCGGAATACCGATGTATGGGTGATCTCTGCCGAGGGTGGCGCGCTCACGAAGATTTCCGATCACGACGAAGCGGATAACAGCCCTCGCTGGTCGCCCGATGGAAAGACAATTGCCTTTACCGGAGCGATCAAACAGCGAGATCATCCGAAGATTTGGTTAGCAACGGCAACAGGAGGTGCCGCTTCGACGTTGGCTGCGAACGGGTTGGACCTTATTCCATCAGGTTTGGAATGGTCGGCCGATGGGAAGTCGCTGCACTTTGCAGCGGGCGTCAAAGGCGAAACTCACGTGTTTCGCGTTGACCTTAATAAGAAATCAATTGGGCAAGTCACCTCAGGTGCACGAGCCGTTCGCAATGCTGACATTCATTGGCCTTCAGAAACCATGGTTTACATGGCCAATGACTTCAAGCACCTCGACAACCTTTATGTATCTGATTTAACCGGCAAGAAAGAGCGTAAGCTGACGGGTCTTAACGACGGTTTATGGAAGCAATTTCGTCTTGCTGAAGTAGAACGGTTTACCTACAAGAGTGCCGACGACTTTGACATCGACGGCTTTCTCGTTAAGCCGGTGGGCTGGCAAGAAGGGAAGAAATATCCGCTGATACTCAGCATTCACGGCGGGCCGGCGGCGATGTATGGAGTGGATTGGTTCCACGAGTTTCAAGGTTACGCCGCGAGAGGTTATGCCGTCCTTTATACCAACCCGCGCGGGTCGACGGGATACGGTCAAAAGTTTGAGCGCGCCATTGTCGGTGAATGGGGAGGAAAGGATTACATCGACGTCATGAACGGTGTCGATGCTGCGCTCAAAAAGTACCCCTGGCTAGATTCTGAACGGATGGGCGTGACAGGTGGCAGCTATGGAGGGTATCTCACCAACTGGATTGTTGGCCACACCGATCGATTCAAAGCGGCCGTCACGCTACGCAGTGTCACCAACTTCGTCTCGGACGAAGGTACACGCGATGGCGCTTATGGTCACACGCCGGATTTTGGCGGTGACTTGTTTGAAAAGTTCGATCTGTACTGGGACCGCTCGCCGCTGAAGTACGCTAAGAATGTAAAGACGCCGATTCTGATTCTTCACTCAGACAACGATTTCCGCGTGCCTTTGGAGCAGGGTGAGCAGTGGTTTCGGGCGCTGAAGCATTTCGGTGCTAACGCGGAGATCGTGATGTTCCCTCGTGAAAATCACAATCTCACGCGAACAGGCGAGCCAAAACACTTGGTGGAGAGCTTGAACTGGCAAATCTATTGGTTTGATCGATATGTCTTAGGAAAACAAGACGCAATTGCGCCAAATCAAAAATAAAAGTCGGAACCGGGAGCGATAGCGACCGGGTAACCGGAACCCGGAGCGTAGCGACGGTCGGTCGCATTAGCATTCAACAGGAGATTCATGAGCCAACAGAGCGTTACCTTTTATCGCTGGGAAGACATGCCGAAAGAGAAAGTATCTGACGTTCTCGACCGGCGTTTAATTACGGGTGAACAAGTAATGCTGACTCATGTTTACCTGAAGAAGGGCGCTATTGTTCCTCAACACAATCACCACAACGAACAGATAACTTACATTCTCGAAGGCGCAATTCGGTTTTGGATTGGTGACGACGAAAGTCAGGTAATCGACGTGCGTGCGGGCGAGGTGTTGCACATTCCCTCGATGGTCAAGCACAAGGCAGAGGCGCTCGAGGACACTGTCGATGTCGACGTTTTCAGCCCGCCCCGCCAGGACTGGCTGGACAAGACTGACGACTATCTTCGGAAGTAAATCAATTGCCGATTTGCGAATTCCAATTTTCGAAATGCCACCTTCCGACAGGCATTTTCTTCGCGCCGAAGGCGCGACATAAGGTAGCCAGGGGCAAGTGCTGAGCGTAGGGAAGGACGCCGCCCCTGGAACGATCAAGAATTTTTGGCCAAGCTCTGAAAGAGCGGCAGAACGCGCATCAATCATCTTTCGCACTTTCAGTGCTCAAATTTTTCTTTTACTGTTCCAGGGGCGTCATGCTTCGCTGGGCTCAGCATTTGCCCCTGGCTAACTTATGTCGCGCCTTCGGCGCGAAGAAAATGATATTTCAACGTTGCACTTACATTGCCAACTCAACGAATGCGATCGGCACAACTTATGGATCTCGGACTAAAAGGTAAGATCGCTCTGGTAGCGGCAGCTAGTCGTGGGTTAGGGCGCGCCGTAGCGGAAGAACTCGCGGCAGAAGGTGCGTCTTTGATCTTGTGCGCGCGCGACGCGTCAGTGCTGAACGAAACGACCGAGCACATCGTGCGCACCACAGGCGCTCAAGCGTTAGCCGTACCCGCGGATCTAACGAATGCCGGCGAGATCGCTAAATTAGTCAACTCAGGCCTAGAGAAATTTGGACGCATCGACATTCTCGTCACTAATAACGGCGGCCCACCGGCAGGGCAGTTTGAAACTTTGACTCGCGAGCAGTGGGAAGCGGCCATCAAGCTAACTCTCCACAGCGTACTTGAGTTGACTCGCAATGTTCTCCCGGGAATGAAGGAGCGCCGCTGGGGACGCATCCTCAACATCACGTCAGTTGCCGTCAAACAGCCGATTGACAACCTCCTTTTATCAAACAGTCTGCGCGCGGCAGTGACTGGATTTGCTCGTACGTTAGCGAATGAAGTGGCAACGTTTGGCATCACCGTAAACAACATCATGCCCGGCTACACGAGAACTGAACGCGTTGTAGAGCTCGCCGAAGTGATGGGTCAACGCGAGGGGATCAATGCCGCGGAATTTGTCTTGCGTTGGGAAAAAGAGATTCCAATGGGGCGTTTGGGAGAGGTGCGCGAGTTTGCGGCTCTGGCAGCCTTTCTCGTTTCCGAACGGGCCAGTTATATAACTGCCGCGTCAATTCCCGTAGATGGCGGCTGGATTCGTACTGTTTTGTGATTGCGTTAATTAGGCGTCTTGTACTTCGAATTTGCAGCTATGCTTCACCCCGTTAGGGGTGCGATGTCTATAGTTTTGCGCAGAAAACCTCAGCCGGCGCCGTGCGAAGGGGCGGAAGTCAGTTGAATGGTGCCGTTAAGTATGAACCCGCCCCTTCGCACGGCGTCGGAGGAGGTGTGATACATGCGATCTATAAACATGTCACCCCTAACGGGGTGAACCGCTAACCACCGAATCGCCGCTTCAGTTCAGCAATATGCGCCGGTGAAGTACCGCAGCAACTTCCCACTAAAGTCGCTCCAGCATCGATCCACTGTGCCGCGAAATCCGCATAAGCTTGAGTACCGTTCGATCTTGCAGTCCAACCGAGTCCTTCATCCGTGGCGCCTGCGTTAGCGTACGCTCCAAAAGGCACATCCAAACGCGACAGCCTCTCAACATACGGCAGTGTTTTACTTGCCGGAATACAATTCACCAGAACTGCGCGGGCACCCCGGCGCACCGCTTCTTGAGAGCCCGCGGCAACCTCGTCGAGTGTTAACAAATCATCTTCTGGACCACTCGTGAATGAAACCCACGTTTCGACTCCAGTCGCAACGCACTCATCAAGGGCTGTCAGTGCTTCGCCGACGTGGGAAAAAGTTTCGCACAGCAACAGATCGACTCCCTGGGCAGCCAGTAAGAGCGCGAGTTCTCGATGCTCTGCGCGTCCATGCTCACCGGGACTAAGGTCAGGACGATAACAGTCTTCCAGCGGAGCTACTCCACCTGCAATGCGATGATCGGATGGCACGGAACCGCGCAGTAATTCGACTGCTTTAATCGCTAGCTGCTCCCATTCATCACCGACGCTGCGACGGCGCGTGCGAAAGGTGCAGGTCGTGTGAACGGTTGCTCCGGCGCGAGCGTAGTCTCGATGCAGATCGCTGACTGCGTCCGGCTGGTGCTTCAACGCCCAGGCGGTCCACCACGGAATTGGTGGAATCGGAACACCACGCGCTTCCAATTCAGTGCCAAGTGGCCCGTCGAGAATGGTAATCAAGCCTATTTGCCGTAAGCCTCGTTCAGCTTGCGAAAGTGATAACCCAATGCGGCGAGGCGCATCGAGTCAGCAAACTTCGACCGCGGCGACCTGATTGTCTGGGCAAAGAAACGCCAGAACGCTTTTCTCTCGCGATCGAGCACGCCCAACTTAATCGCTAGCCGGCTCATTGAGGCGATTGCTTCGAAAATACTTGAGCTATATGGACTGGAAACTCGTTGAGTGGTCCGTTTAAGAGAGTCGAGTGCCCTCTGGTAATACTCGCTGGGCTTGTAAATCGTCCGCATTATCGATTGATAGCCTTCAATCAAACGCGAAGGGTCCATCTTGGGCACGAAGTTTAGCGAACAATTCGTGTTGTTGCCCGAGCTCTCGCCCAGCAGCCGCCCCTCACGCTCCAGGCGTCGCCAAAGCTGTGTATCCGGTAGCGCGTTCAATAAACCGACCATCGCTAATGGTATGGCGCTCTCGCGAATAAAATCGATCTGTCGTTGGAATATGTCGTCCGGATCGTTATCAAATCCCACGATGAAGCCGGCCATCACTTCCATCCCGTAATGCTGAATCTTCTTGATGGAGTCGATCATGTTTCCGCGATTTTGAGTTTTCTGTGCTTCCTTAAGACTTTCTTCTACTGGCGTTTCAATCCCGAGGAAAACTCGATGAAAACCCGCGCGCTGCATTTCTTTAAGCAACTCAGTATCGTCAGCTAGATTGATGCTGGCTTCAGTCAATAGTGAGAATGGGTAGCCATGTCTTTGCTGCCACTCCGCCAATGCAGGTAAGAGCCGTCTGACATTTTTCTTATTGCCGATGAAATTATCGTCAACAATGAAGATAGTGCCCCGCCACCCGAATCGCAGCAGCGCATCAAACTCAGCCAGCATTTGCTCCGTACTCTTCGTGCGCGGGACGCGACCGTAGATTTCGATAATGTCGCAAAACTCGCACTGAAAAGGGCACCCGCGTGAGTATTGCACGCACATGGCGCTGTACCGCTTGAAATCCGCGAGCTGAAAATCTGCGACCGGAGTGGCCGAAAGCGGCGGTCGCTCGACTGCCTGATAAGTCCGCTTAGCCTCGCCTCTCGCAAGGTCTTCAACAAACTGAGGGAGCGTACTCTCGGCCTCGCCGATGAAGACATGATCGGCCTGAGGCAGCTCTTCAACGGTGGTCGTGACATATGGACCACCCAACACGACCCGTTTCCCCATAGCCTTGCAGCGTGCGATGACACTATGGAGAGACTGCTTCTGGACCAGCATTGCGGTCACGAAGACCATGTCGGCCCATGCGATCTCGGACGATTTCAACGACCGGACATTTAGATCAACCAATCGACGCTCCCACGTTTGTGGGAGGAGTCCGGAAACGGTGAGCAGGCCGAGCGGCGGAAATGCACAACGTTTACGTTCGAAAGGCAATGCATGTCGAAAGCTCCAATAAGTATCGGGAAACTCGGGGTTGATTAATAGGACCTTCACTTGGCCTCCTGTATGCCAAAAAAGTCAAAAGACGTAGACGGGGGAACCAATTACAAACTCTCCGACTCAGCTGATAATACCTCACGAACTCGAACGCGCTCATTTGCTGCCCAGGGCAAGCCAACAGCCCGCGTTAAAAACTCCATGAACGGCGCGGCGGCTCGACACACGCCGAAGAAATCATTGAGAAACGTAGACGAGCACACTTCCTGGTCTGAAAATTTAGTCCAACAGGTGAAATCTTTTCGCCGAAGATCCTCAGCAAACGGATGATTAGGATCGTATCCACTCGGCAGTCGCTTCATCGAATCGCCGTCCATGCTGCACTTCTCGTTAAATGACTTTGCCTTGGTGGCTCTCTTCCACGCGGCAGCATCACTCACTATAGCATCTCGGACGAGCGATCGAGTGTCGGTGTCCGGATGCCAAAGTCCCATTCCAAGAAACGACTGTTGCGGCTGTAAGTGCAGGTACAGACCGGGGGCGTGCCTCTGCTTCCAGGCAGCGTGCGGGAACCGTGCCGCGGCCATTATCTGATACGGCGCCTGATCTGGCCGAAAACGCATGTCACGGTAGATCCGAAGCAACGATCCGCCGGAAGGGCGAGGGTCAGCGATCAAATGAGGACTGATGGAGTGTAGCCGCGGTCGAAAGTCCTCGATGAATTTGAGGAAGGGATCGCGGACATATTGTTCATACCGACTTTTGTTAGCCTGAAACCATTCTCGATTGTTGTGTCGCTGCAGCGCATTTAGGAAAGTAAACAACTCCTTAGAAAAGTGGGGTGACTTTGTCATGTCTAATTTATTTGGGGGTGGTCAATAATACGTTGCTCTGTAAATGGAATCAATTGTCGACGCAGACACACATTCGCAAGGAAAACGTAGCCGTTTAATAATTGGTTCAGAGATTTTCAGGCGGTTGAGTCTTTACATGTTCAAGTTTGACGGGCTATCCTAAAAATGCTCCCGTTCCCTTCCGAAAAACGCCTCCACCGCGCTAAGTGTGATTATCGAACCGCCTCGTTGGAAAACGAGCAGAGGGGGTAACAAAAAATGAAACACATAAGTTTTCGAAAGCTAACTTCGGTTGCGACGTTTGCAATTCTGATGTTGGCAGTGACTGTTCTGGTCCAGGCACAACAACCGGAACCGAGCAAACAGCCGCAGCCGGTGCCTGAAGCTACGCCCACGCCAACTAAGAGCACACCAACCGAAACCAAATCACCTCAAGAAACTCCCACTAAACCCACATCAATGCAGGACACTTCTGCCCAAGGCACAGCAACCTTAACGGCCACGCTCGTGGACGCTGAGAAGAAGGCCGCACAAAAAGCTGCAACTGTGGAAGTAAAGACCACGGGGATTAATCTCACGGACCCAGCCAAGGCGAACGAGATGGCGAAAGCAGGCCAGGGACATTTGCATTATCAAGTGGACGGTGGACCTGTGATTGCTACTACGACAACGAAGCTGAGTTTCCATGGTCTAAGTTCTGGACCGCATAAGATTGTCGTCATGCTTGCAGGTAACGACCACACACCGTTGGGACCTCAGCAGACCTTAGAGGTGACAATCCCGTAGTCGATCAAATCTGTACTGACGAACAAGGGGGCACTCAGATGAACGTGAGACTCAAAAAATTAGAAGACCAGGTCATGGTGATCACTGGCGCCAGCTCTGGCATTGGGCTGGTCACTGCGCGCATGGCAGCAAAACGCGGCGCACGTGTCGTGCTAAATGCGCGAAACGAGGAAGCTTTACGACAGATAGCCTATGAAATAAACGCGTCCGGCGGTAAAGCTTCCTACGTTGCTGGCGATGTCGGGAAACTTGATGATGTGCGCCATATCGCTCATGAAGCGTTGCACGCATTTGGCGGCTTCGATACGTGGGTGAACAACGCCGGAGTTTCGATCTACGGACCTGTGCTCGATCAGTCACTCGAAGACCAGCGGCGAGTTTTCGAAACAAATTACTGGGGAGTTGTTCATGGATCGATGGTCGCTTGCGAGCGCTTACGGCAACACGGTGGTGCTCTAATCAATGTCGGTAGCGCTTTGTCAGACCGTGCTATCCCGCTTCAGGGCTCTTATTGCGCAACAAAACATGCCGTGAAAGGCTACACAGATGCGTTGCGCATGGAGCTGGAAGAAGAAGGCGCTCCGATTTCCGTTACCCTTATCAAGCCGAGCGCGATCGACACGCCGTACATTCAGCATGCAAAGAACCTCCTGCCTGTGCAGCCTTTGAACCCGCCGCCTGTTTACGCTCCTGAAACAGTTGCCGAGGCAATTCTGCATTGCGCCGAACATCCTGAGCGCGACGTGTACGTCGGCGCCGGAGGCAAACTGCTTTCCGAGTCCGGGCATCACGCGCCGAGGCTTACCGACAAGCTGATGGAGGCAACGATGTTCGAATCGCAGAAGTCAGATCGACCAGCATCTCCTGATCGTCGTGACAATCTGCATGCGCCTTCCGTGGACGGCAAGGAGCGTTACGGTTACCCAGGACACGTCGCTGAGTCGAGTATGTTCACAAAGGCTTCACTTCATCCTCTCCTGACGTCGACGTTGTTTCTTGGCGCCGGAGTGGCACTCGCTGCCTGGTGGCGTCGAGACTCAAAGTCGAACGTTTCGCATAAAGGAGTTCAATATGGTCATGGCTAACCAGAATGGGAATGCCAACATTTGGAAGGGACTGGCAGCCGGGCTGGTCAGTGGTTTGTTTGCTTCATGGACTATGAACCAGTTCCAGGCTGCCTGGTCTCGCGTCGCAGAAGGGTTTGAAAAATCTCATGGAGCACAATCCATGCAGCCGAGCGAAGGTCTAAATCCGGATCAAACTCCAGATCACGACAAACCACAGCAAGAACAGCAGGATGACGCTACTGTCAAAGCGGCGAAAGCAATTTCTGAGGGCGTGTTTGGACACGAGTTACAGGAAGATGAAAAGAAATTCGCCGGCGCGGTGGTCCATTACGCATTTGGCACTGCCACGGGTGGGCTCTACGGTGCGTTGGCTGAAGTCGCTCCCAAAGTCACGATGGGAGCGGGCCTTCCGTTCGGCGTCGCCTTTTGGGCCATCGCGGATGAAACAGCAGTACCGTTGCTTAAACTCTCGAAGGCGCCGACCGAATATCCTCTTTCAATTCACGCGTACGCATTAGCATCGCACCTGGTCTATGGCGTAACAGCCGAAGTCACGCGACGTACGCTTCGGAGCATAGTCTAACTGGACAGATGAGCAGCAGTTTCTTCTGTAGCCTGGCAGAAGCTACGACGCCGCTCCCGCATTTTTGGGAACATACCGTTGGCAGCGATCATGCGCCGATCGCACTGCGAGCCGATTGGCAACAGCAATTGAAACGCTGTCACAAAGAGCTCGGGGTTGAGCACGTGCGTTTCCACGGTCTGCTCTCCGACGATATGGGCACACTCGCCCGCGACAAGAACAAGCTCATCTACTCCTTCTTCAACGTAAGTCAAGTATTCGACTTTCTCCTCTCGATCGGTATGAAGCCCTTTGTCGAGTTGAGTTTCATGCCGACAGAGCTGGCATCGGGTAATCGTACGGTCTTTAATTACGAGGCGAACGTCACGCCTCCCGGGGACTATAAGCGATGGGCGACGCTCATCAGCCAACTCGTTTCTCATTGCATTGAACGTTACGGTGCAAATGAAGTTCGCAAGTGGTTCTTTGAGGTCTGGAACGAGCCCAACCTGAAGTCGTTCTGGACAGGCACTCAAAAAGATTATTTCCGATTGTATCGCTACACTGCAGAGGCGATTAAGGAGCTCGATACTGACTTGCGAGTAGGTGGACCAGCAACGGCTCGCAGCGAATGGATAGAAGATTTCGTGAACTTTTGTGAACGAAACAAGGTGCCGGCTGATTTCATCACGACTCATCAGTATCCAAATGATGGTTTCGAAAACGAAGAAGACACCGAAGTTCAATTGTTCAAGAGCCAGCGTGGGATCATGAGGCAAGTGGCCCAGGATACGCGCCGGCATGCGCGCGGTAGACCGGTTTACTACACGGAATGGAACTCTTCATCAAACCCTCGAGACCCACTGCATGACGAGCCATATGCGGCGGCTTTTATTGCCAGCACGGTGATGGAAGCGAGGGGCTTGGTCGAAGGCTATAGCTTCTGGACCTTTTCAGATATTTTTGAAGAGAACTACTTTCCATCCATGCCGTTTCACGGCGGCTTTGGTTTACTGACGTTGCACGGCATACCCAAACCGAGCTATCGCGCATTCGAGCTGCTGCACGAGCTGGGCGCTGAATATTGTCTCGTGGATGGCCTGCACGAAACTGTCGATTGCTCGATTATCCAGAAGGAGTCAGGCGTTACAGTTCTGCTCACGAATCACGCCACACCCGGACATTCGATTGAGACTGAGACAGTTGAGGTGCGTCTGACCAACGCACCTCCGTCAGGCGCGGTTCACATCAAGCGGATTGATGAAGATCATGCAAATGCGAAGCGTTTATGGCAGGAAATGGGTGAGCCCAAGTATCTAACGACGAAAGAAGTTGAGCAGTTAGAGGCCGCGTCTGTGCTTCGAAAGGAAAAGCAGGCGATCAGTTATGAGGATGGTGTGATCGCTCTTAAAGCAGATCTTCCTCCGCATGCTGTGGCGGCAATAACAATAGAGTTTGATCCACGAAACTAACAGGAAATGAAAATACGAAAATCACACGAATGGAAATATTAGAGCCATCGCTAACTGATGAAGAACTGTCGCATCTTGAAGAAGATACTTTCCGGTACTTCTCGGAGGAGATGAACCCAGCCAATGGACTTGTGCCTGACAACACACGTCAGGGTGCTCCAAGTTCGATAGCAGCAGTTGGGTTCGCTCTCACCGCATATCCCATCGGCGTTGAGCGAGGCTACATAACTCGGGCCGATGCCATCAACCGCTGCCTGACGACATTAAGCTTCTTCCACGATCAGCCACAGGGAACCGGAGACGACGCAATCGGCTACCACGGCTTTTACTATCACTTCCTCGACATGAACACCGGCCGGCGAGTGTGGAACTGTGAGATCTCCACAATTGATTCGACCTATCTGCTTGCCGGAGCACTCACCGCCGCAATGTATTTCAACCGCGACACTGAAGATGAGGCGGAGATTCGAAAGATTGCAGAAGCTCTTTACGCCAGAGCGGATTGGCACTGGGCTCAGAATCGCGGTCTAACAGTAACGCACGGATGGAAACCTGAGAGAGGATTTATCAAGTATCGGTGGACCGGATACAGCGAAGCCTTGATCCTGTACGTTCTTGCACTTGCGTCGCCAACTTTTCCTCTCCCTGAAGAGAGTTATCGAGCATGGACCAGAAGTTACAAGTGGAAAAAGTACTATGGTCACGAATTTCTGTACGCCGGGCCGTTATTCATTCACCACTTGTCGCACATGTGGATAGATTTTCGCGGCATTCAGGACGAGTACATGAGTGCTAAGGCGATCGATTACTTCGAAAACAGCCGCCGCGCAGTGTACGCGCAACAGGCGTATGCCATGCGTAATCCGAAAAAGTTCGTCGGGTATGGCCGATTCAGTTGGGGTATAACTGCGAGTGACGGTCCTGGTCCAGCCTTCCGCCGCATTAATGGAAGAAGGGTACGCTTTTACGATTACATTGCGCGTTCGTTCCCGTTTGGTCCGGATGACGGAACATTAGCGCCATGGGCGGTCGCTGGTTCGTTGCCGTTCGCTCCGGAGGTTGTGCTGCCGTCACTCAACCGCATCAACAAAGATCACCCGGAAATGACGAGCACGTACGGCTTCAAGTGCAGCTATAACCCGACATTCGTTTCAGGAAAGAAGAAGGGTTGGGTTTCGCAAGGGTACTACGGTCTCGATCAAGGTCCGATTGTGATGATGATCGAAAACTACCGGTCGGGTTTGATCTGGAGGTTGATGCGCTCCTGCCCGTATATCATTAAGGGCCTGCGCCGCGCCGGTTTTCAGGGCGGCTGGCTGGGAAGCTAGATGCGATCGGCAGCCCCTGGCGTTTCAGGTAGGCCTCGACGAGGGACGCCCAAGCATTAGGATACGACACGATGCGGTGGCCACTGGGTTCCGGGAAGGTATGGAAGGTGCCCTTCCCACCGGCCGCCTGAAATGCTGCGAAGTTCTTCCGGCTGTGGGACAGGGAATAGAATGGATCGTCGTCACCGTAGAGCCAGAGGGTGTCTCCAGGGTAGCGCGCGCCGCGCTGAAAGAGTGCCTGGTTAATAGTGTCGGCGGTGGGGCATCCGGTACCTAACCAGCCACCAACGAAGTTAATGACTCCTTTGATCTGCTCAGGGTGCTGCCCGGCATAGGCGACACTCAAGATACCTCCACGCGAGTGCCCACCGATAATGACGCGGTCGCGATCGACGAACGGCATCGCGAGAATCGCGTCCATTGCCGCCTCAATGTCGCGCAAGGCACGATCCGCCCCGGGAATCGACAGTACTGCGTCGCAGCTGTAGCCGTCCGCACCGTCCACGGCTAACCCTTCGTTGTACCGGCCTTCCGAGCCCGCGCGTCCTCGTCGGGCGGGCATGACCACCGCCCAGCCGCGCTGTACGAAGAATTGTGCCAACGCTGGGAAATCGATCGCCCGCCTGAACAGTATCGGGTCACGGCCACGACCCGTTGACCCGTGGTTAAAGACGAGCGTTGGCACTGGCCCGGTTCGGGCCGGCTTATAGATACGCATCTGTAGGCGCACGGTCTGCCCGTCTACGATGACGGGCACCACGCTCGTCTCCTGTGCCCGAGTAGCGGCGCAGGAAAGGAAGAGAATTAGAAGTAACCACCCCCGCAACATTGGTATATGCATTGCTGCTTGGCTTCGCCTTAAAGTCGGCGAAGCCGACGAATGAAAATAGCCCACCGATTCATCGGTGGGATTTGCGATGCACCGTTCATGTAGTCCGTGAAACGGACGGCTGGATCCCTAAAACGGCGGTTTTTCAGTCGTCCGTTTCACGGACTTCCATTGC
>DATEDU010000354.1:0-4269 GCA_035281525.1 Pyrinomonadaceae bacterium
TGGCGAGGAGCTTAAAAAAGAGAACGCCCTCGAATCAGTAGGTGGGATCAGCTTCATTACCAATCTCACATTCGGGTTGCCGCATTCGACCAACATCGCGCATTACGCCAAGGTCGTGCGCGGCAAGTCGATGCTCCGGCAGTTGATCAAAGCCGCCAACAAGATCACTCAGGAAGCCCTCGAGCAGGAAGACGAGCCTGAGATCATTCTCGACCATGCGGAGCAACTAATCTTTCAACTAGCCGACGAGCGCATCCGCCAGGGCTTTGTGCACGTCAAGCCAGTCGCCGAACAACTCCTGGAGAAAATTCAGGAGATGGAAGGTCGTGCTGCGGTCTTAACCGGACTGACTACGGGCTTTGCCGATCTGGATCGCATGACCTCAGGTTTGCAACGCGCAGATCTAATCATCGTGGCCGCGCGACCTTCTATGGGAAAGACAAGCTTTGCCCTGATGCTGGCTCAAAACGCCGCCATTCACGCTGGTGCAGTCGTGGGAATTTTCTCTCTGGAGATGTCGAAGGAAGCGTTGGTCATGCGTATGCTTTGCTCGCAGGGAAATATCGACGCGCAGCGTTTCCGCAACGGTTTTCTCTCGCGACCCGAGTGGGCTCAGATTGCAAAATCACTCGGTACACTGGCTGACACGCGAGTATTCCTGGACGACACGGCCGCGATCACAGTGCTCGAGATGCGCGCGAAAGCCAGGCGACTTGCTGCCGAGCAAAAGAAACTGGATTTGATTATCGTGGACTACCTGCAGCTCATGACCGGTTCGGCGAAACGCTTTGAGTCGCGCCAACAGGAAGTCTCGCAAATCTCTCGCGAGTTGAAGAGCCTCGCCAAAGAACTCAATGTGCCCGTTGTCGCGCTCTCACAGCTTTCGCGCGCGCCGGAATCGCGTGCGGATCACCGTCCTCAATTGGCCGACCTGCGTGAATCGGGCGCACTCGAACAGGACGCCGATGTAGTAGCTTTCATCTACCGCGCTGAGCAGTACAAGACTCCGGAAGAGAGGGAGAATCTCCCGGAAGATCAGAAGAACGTTGCAGAGTTGATCATTGCCAAGCAACGCAACGGGCCCACCGGCACCATCGATCTTCGATTCACGCCTTCGAGCATGCGCTTCGATAATCTCTATCGCGAATAAGGCATGTCCGACTCTCCGATTAGTCCAGACGAAGTGAAAGGTCACCGCCCCACGTGGGCCGAAGTAGACCTTGGTGCCTTGTCAGAAAACTACCAGGAGATCAAAAGGCGCGTAGGACCAGGCGTAAAGGTTATGCCGGTAGTCAAAGCGAATGCGTACGGTCACGGTGCGATTGCTTGCGCCAAACGGTTAAGAGATGAAGGAGCGGAGTGGTTTGGTGTAGCTTTGCCTGAAGAGGGCATTGAGCTCAGGATTGCTGGTGTGAACGAATCGATCCTTTGTCTCGCAGGCTTCTGGGAAGGCCAGGCCGCGCTTTGCCTTCAGCACAAACTCGTGCCAACGGTTTATCGTCTCGAAACCATTTCGGCATTAGATCAAGCTGCGCGTGATGCCGGAGTAATTGCGGACGTGCACTTGAAGATTGACACCGGTATGGGCCGGCTCGGCGTGCGCTTTGACGAAGCAGGAGAATTTCTTGAAGCGCTTGGTAAGTTTAGAAATATTCGAGTCGATGGTCTGATGACCCATTTTGCGGCGGCCGACGATCCTTCGTGTGAACCGTTGACTGAGAATCAAATCGCGCGCTTTGAAAATGTAGTTGCGTTCGTTCGCAGCCGTGGACATCGGCCCACGAATTTGCATTGCGCAAACTCAGCTGGAATCTTCAGCCATCCGGAATCGCTTGGCAACATGGTGAGGCCCGGCGGCGCGCTTTATGGAATGTGGCGTGATGTTCTTCCTCCGTCCGACGAAGGCAAGGCGCTGCGTCCTGTTATGTCTTTGCGCTCGCGAATAATGCTTTTGAAATGGGTTCCTGCAGGTGAGACTATCGGTTATGGTTGCACTTATGAAGCTTCGCGCAAGACACTTGTAGCGACTGTTCCCGTCGGATATGAGGACGGTTACAGGCGAGGGCTCTCGAATCGCGGACGTGTTATTGTGCGCGGCAGCTTTGCTCCGGTGGTTGGGCGGATTTCGATGGACCTAACGATAGTCGATGTGACAAGTGTGCCTGGTGTGCGGCTGGGTGATGTGGTGACGTTGTTCGGAGTGGAGAGTCGATCCGCAGAAGCCGGTGTTGGCGCGAGGCTCGCAATTCCTGTAGAGGATGTAGCAAAAACAGCCGGCGTGTTTTCTTATGAGATGACGTGTGGCATCGGCCCCCGCGTCCCCCGGGTTTACGTTTGATGGTGTCACCTAGCGACGCCTGAAACTCAAACGTCGCTGACGCGACGAATATTCTCTTGACTCGAGAAACCGTGGCTTGAAAGCCACGGCTAAAATCAATCGTCGCTACGCGACGAATTCTCATCTTTCAACGAACCGAACGATATGACCACCGAACCGGAAAAACTCACCGTCACTATCACTGACACTGAAACGGTAACCGCTTTGCTCTACCCGGCGGCCAAAAAGAGCCGCGCACAAACAACTATAATTCTCGGGCACGGCGCCGGCGCCAATCAAACAAGCCCGTTCATGCGCCTTTACGCCAGCGGCTTGGCCGACCGCGGCTTTGACGCTATGACTTTCAACTTCGTCTACAGCGAACGAGGCCGTGGCGCGCCAGACCAAAAACCCAAACTTGAATCATGCTACCTGGCAGTAATTGAAGCAGCCAAAGCTCACAAGAAGTTGCGAGGTAATCGTATCGTGGTGGGAGGCAAGTCAATGGGCGGTCGCATTGCCTCGCAGGTTGCGGCATCGCAAGCTAAAGATGTCGCAGGTTTAGTGTTCCTGGGTTACCCACTCCATCCGCCGGGGAGGCTCGACAAAATGCGTGACGCTCACCTGAAGGACATCAAAGCTCCCATGCTATTCATTCAAGGCACGCGTGATGCCTTCGGCACACCGGACGAACTCCGCGTCATCATCAAACGTGACAAGCTGCTGGCCACGATTTACGTCATCGAAGGCGGCGACCATTCATTCAAAGTTCCCAAGAGTATGGGTTCGCAGGACGAAATCCACGCAGCGATCATGGATGAGATCGCGCGCTTTTTACCTCACTAAACGCTGTCCGCGAAATATCTCGCCTTTCAAACCCATTTATAGTTAGAGACTGCGAAAAAGCTCCTGGGCAGCCGGTCTAAGGGGCGCATGTGCCCAATTCCCGACCAAGCCCGGCAGCGTTTGCAAGAAACCACTGTCGACGTTGATAAACTTATGTCTTTCGAGCACGACGTTTTCATCAGTTACCCACATCTGAGTAACAAGGATGACCAATCAGGTCAGAATGGCTGGGTCGCCAGGTTCCATAATGACCTGAAGGGCCAACTCGATGATTGGCTGGGACGTGAAACCCGCATTTGGCGCGACAACAAGATGGCGTTCGGCACTGTCTTCGGCACAGCGATCTGCGAGCGCCTTCAGAAAGCTAAAGTTCTCCTGTGTGTTCTCTCGCCCGCTTATGTGCAATCCGAATGGTGCCTGAAGGAACTCCAGCACTTCCGTAGCCTGGCGCCGGAAACAGGTGGATTAGTCATTGGAGATCAGTCGCGCATCATCACAGTCGTCAAGACACCGACAGAGCAACAGCCCGAAGATCTGAAAGACTCTCTCTACTGCGAGTTCTTTGAGAAAACGGAAGACCGGGGAGGAGTCCCGCGGGCGTTCAGTCAGATCCAAAACGGCTATAAGTATGAAGAATATGAGCGTAAGGTGGTTGAGGTAGCATGGGCTATCAAACGATTGCTAGAAGGGCTTACGGATGGTGTGAGTTCTGAAGTCAACCGGACCATCTATCTCGCCGAGACCAGTTCAGATCGGGACGAAGACCGCCTCAAGGTCAAGAATGAGTTAGAGGATCGCAACTATATTGTGCTTCCTAAAATTCCTCACCCAACCAAGACAGCCGGCGAATATGCAGACGCTGTTCGCAAGGATTTGGAACTCGCGTTCATGTCTATTCACTTGTTTGGGGGCAATTATGGAGTTATCCCAGAGAATGCAGACGGCAAGTCGATTGTCCAGATTCAAAATGAACTCGCGGCCGAGCGCAGTGCTGACGATAAATCATTTAAGCGAGTAATTTGGATACCAAAAAACCTGGCCAACTCGGAACGGCGCCAGACGGAGTTCCTTGCCAGTCTCCGTAATGATGAGATCGCTCTTTGCGG
>DATEDU010000355.1:0-25335 GCA_035281525.1 Pyrinomonadaceae bacterium
GTCGAGATCTTCAGCGCCCCAGATGTAATTGTCGTAGTACTGGGTGTCGTACCGCAGACGCTGCGCCAGGTACCGCTCTCGGTCATCGACCCACGTATCCCAGGAGTCGTTGCGCTCTGCGACTAAGAATTGCCAGTCTCCGGCATCCGCACCATCGATGATGAGTTCTGCTGTACGCCCGTCGCGCAACGCAAAACCTGAAGTTTCAGAGTAAATGCGAGCTCGACCACCGTCGCGAGCCGTCAGCCGCACCCGGCCGTCTCGTGAAACGTCGATACGGTAAAGGCCTTTTTTCTCAGCCGCCAGCGTGACTTTAGGAGCGTCAACTTCAAAGTACTCCTTATCACGGTCAAACTTGGCGAGACGAACTGAAGCGGTACCTTCAACAACGCTAAGAGCGATGCCTTCGTCTCTTAAGGTTGCAACGCGCAACATTGAATTCGGTCCAAGCCGCACGAAGTTCCGCGCATCGACCTGAATTTCCAGGCGAGAGTCGCGTCCGGTCGCTACAGTGTCACCTTCGACGAGCGGGAAGTTGACTCGCGCACGTTCCCAATCAGTGTTTCCGTTTCTTTTAAGGCTCACCTCCCCGGTAATCAGCGACATACGGACTACCCGAGCCTTAACGTCGTAGTCTTCGGCGTCGTCATCTTGGGCGAGAGCTGCGATTGGAATGGCGAAGGTAAGTAACAGCGAGAAAAGTGTGATGTCCAGGTGTCGGGTAGATCGCATAGCTACGCTCCTTTGTTGGAAGGCACTTACCCTGAACTGCTTTTTGGCGGTTGGGCTTCGTCTCTGATCAAAAGGGGCGAGCAAAGGTTATGCCCGAATCGAGGTTTAATATGAGGGAGTTCATTAATTTGAGTATTCTCAATGCGCCTTGAGCGTTCTCAGGACCGTTTCATCTTCCACAGATTACGCAGATTACACAGTTTAGTTAAAACAGTCGGCAAAGGGTTACGAAAAAGTCTCACCTGACTGCTCCTAGCCCTTTACATTTTTAATCGGTGGAATCTGCGAAATCTGTGGATTTGTGATCCATTGGCGTGAGTAAAACGAGAGTTGATAGTAGTGAGAGCAGTTTATGCGAGATGGTGCGAGGTTGATACTAAATCGTGTGTCCGACAAACTTCAGTTTGTCGTTTCATCGACAAGCTAAAGCTTGTCGGACATACGCTTCACGTCGGCTTCAGCCGCGATGTAACCAAAGCTTGTCCACTGATCGCTGCCAAGCATCCGTTCATAGATCTTCAACGCCTCTTCACGACGTCCGTTGTAGAGGTGCCAATTGCCGAGACCGTACAGAATGCTGTGCGAACCAGCAGAACTCTCCTGCTTAAGCGTCTCTTCCAGCAGACTCTCAGCCGGCACTATGCCTTTATACATTAAGAGCAAACGGTAGTACCCGGCATTCTCGATAATATCCATGCCTTCGCGCACCGGTTCCAGTACTTTCCCAGCTTCAGCAGCCCGGTTCAGCCGCCGCAGAGTCATGTACAGCCAGTGTGTGGTTGCGGCAAACGCATCGGGGTTCTTCGAGACTTTCAAGCACTGTCGATAAGCATCAAGCGCCTGTTTATTCTGGCCCGTCAGGTAATAAGCCAGCCCGAGGTGATACCAAATATTGAACTGCAACGTGCTCGTGGGTATGTTGCGAACATTCGGCTGGCCGTCCGGTTCTACTTGGTCAGGCTTTCCCTTAATGAGACTCGCCGCTTTCGTTAGATCCGCAATAGCGAGATCGAACCGGCGCAAAGTGATATATCGATGACCCCGATGGCGATAAAAGCGCGCATCACGGGGAAACTTCCTGATTCCTTCGCTATACGTGTCAATCGCTTCACGAAACCGTCCGGGATACGCGAGCCGCCGTCCGAGCCAGATAATTGCTTGCGCATCGTTCGGGTTGGCTTCGTAACGGCGGCGCGCCTCCTCAAGCCGCGCTTCCATTTCCTTCTTTGCTTCTGCCGATGCCGGAGGCGCAGGCCGATCAATATAATCGCCGCGGGCTTGCGGGTCTTGTATCATCACAGCTACACCAGCCGGAACACCGAACGACATTGCCGGCAGCCACAGGAACGCAATCAGTCGGAGGTGTTTCATGATTGAATGATAAACGAGCCTTCGAACATCTCTGAAAGAATTTTTGACGTAATCATCATCGGCGCCGGCATCAACGGCGCCGGCATCGCTCGAGACGCTGCGATGCGCGGCCTGAGCGTGCTTCTGTTGGACAAAGGAGACGTGTGCGCGGGCACCACGAGTTGGTCGACAAGATTGATCCACGGAGGCCTTCGTTATCTCGAATACGGCGACTTGGGGCTGGTGTATGAATCGTTACGCGAGCGAGAGATCCTCTTCTATACCGCGTTTCACCTCGTCAGTCCTCTGCCACTGCTGATGCCCATATACGAAGGACGAAAACGTAGTCCCTTTAAGATTCGCGTGGGCATGATTGCCTACGATCTTCTCTCACTCAAAAAGTCGCTTCCCCGACACCGGATGCTTTCACCGGCAGGCGTGTTGACGCAGAGTCCTTCGATAAACCCTGAAGGTTTAGTGGGCGGGACACTTTACTATGACGCGCAGGTCGAATTCGCCGAGCGCCTCGTCGTGGAGAATGTCCTCTCGGCGAAGGAGCATGGCGCTGCTGTCTACACGTACACAAAAGTTGAACGATTCATCGTCAAAAACCATGCAGTGTACGGCGTTGAATGTGTGGGAGTACTTTCGGGAGAAACTTTTACGGCGCGCAGCCGGATTGTGGTTAACGCGTCAGGTCCCTGGGTGGACGAGGTGCTCGCAAGCGCAGGACATCAATCTCCACCGTTGATCGGCGGCACCAAAGGCAGCCATTTGATCGTTGCTCCATTTAAAGGCGCGCCGTCGAGTGCCGTTTACGTGGAAGCAAAATCAGATCATCGCCCGTTCTTTATCATTCCGTGGAACGGCAAGTATCTAATCGGCACAACCGACATTCGTTATCAAGGCAACCTCGACAAGGTGCAGATCGAGGAAGCGGAAATCGATTACCTCTTGTCGGAAACGAATGCAGTCATTACCACCGCCGATCTCACACGCGATTCGATCCTTTACACATACTCGGGCGTCCGGCCACTTGCGTATAGTGAAGGCGAAGACGAGCCGCATATTACGCGCAGCCACTTCATTCGCGCTCACCCTAGTCTCGCGGGGTTGATCTCGATCGTTGGAGGAAAGTTGACGACGTATCGGAGTCTCGCGGAGCAGACAGTGAACTTGATTTTTCGGGCTTTCCGAAGACGCAGACCTCAATGCACGACCGCGGAGTTGCCATTGCCGGGTGTGGGCGGCCGGAATTTAAAAACTATCAGTGACCGGATCAAGCGAATCTACGGGCTAACAACGCAGACCAGCGAGCGGCTGCCGCGCATCTATGGAAGTCGCGCGTCGGACGTGCTTCAGATTGTGGGTACGCAAAAACAGCTTTTAGACGTGTTCGATGACGAGACGGGAGCAATCGGTGCGGAAGTTGTCTTCGCGTTTCGTCACGAATTAGCGCAGACACTCGGCGACATTCTGCTGCGACGAACGATGGTTGGATTGAACTCGTCGCTCGGAGTTGGCGCGGATGAAGCAGTGGCCACCATTGCGCACAGGTATGTTGGGTGGTCAGAAGATCGAGCGCGCGCCGAAGTCCGAGGCTATCGAGCTTACATCAAGAGGTTTCAGATCAAGTAAAAGACGGATCATTTGTCAGTGGACATTTGTCATTTAGTGGTCTTGATACCATTTCGGAAACCGCGAAGCGGTTTCGTCTTCCAGCCCAGGGTTGCCGTTGCGGCAACCCTGGGTTACTCGTTTGATTTCAATCTGCCGCAACCCCGAATGGGGTTGCGTCTGTTTGTTAATGCCTCCAGCCCAACGTAGCCGCCAAAGCGCGGCAACGTCGGGCTGAAGGCCGAAACCGCTTCGCGGTTTCCGAAATGGTATCAAGACCACTAAATGGCAAATGTCCAATAAGAAATGTCAAATGATCATTGGCCATGGCTTGAGGGTGCTACCCTTTGCTAGACTCCCTTCCACTTCATGAGCATGAGCTCTCCAGACACCCCCAAACCCAACATTCGTACCGAAGCCATTGCCGGCATCACCACCTTCTTCACAATGGCGTACATCGTCGTCGTCAATCCTTCCATCCTCGCCACCGAAGGTACGGGAATGGCTTTCAGTGGAGTCTTAACGGCCACCGTTTTGCTGTGTTTCACGATGACTCTTTTCATGGGTCTCTATGCCAAGCTTCCCTTTGCGGTTGCTCCCGGAATGGGCATCAATGCCTTCTTCACTTTCACCATCATTCTCACGCAAAGAGTCTGGTGGCAGGTGGCGCTCGGGATCGTTTTCTGGGCCGGCGTCTTGTTCCTGCTCATCTCAGTGACTCCGATTCGCGAAATCATCGCCAAGGCCATCCCCGGTGAACTGCGAATTGCGACTGCAGCCGGCATCGGGATTTTCCTGACGTTTATCGGACTGAAGAACGCAGGATTCATCGCCGCGGACCCCGTCACGTTCGTCAAATTGGGAGCACTTGGCATACCTGCTTTGCTGACGATCCTGGCAACTGGTCTCTCAGTTTGGCTCTTGACCAAAAGGAGTCCGTTCGCCTTTTTGGCAGGAATATTTTTCGCCACGCTGATTGGATGGGCACTCGGGTTGGTAAAAGCTCCTGAGAGTTTCTTCAGCGCTCCCGACTTCCAAACCGTTTTTCTCAAGCTCGATATTCTCGGAGCATTGAAGCTTTCCCTCCTGCCGGCAATCATAGCTATTCTTTTTACCGATTTATTTGACTCGATCTCGACTTTCATCGGCGTGGCACACGCCGCCGACCTGTTGGACGAAAATGGTCATCCCAGGAATCTCAAACAAGGCTTAGTTGTCGATTCGTTTGCGACCTTTGGAGCGGGTTTGGTAGGCACATCGTCGGGTACCGCCTACATTGAGAGTATTGCGGGCATCAATATGGGTGGCCGCACCGGATTGACTTCGGTCTTTACTGCACTTTGTTTTTTGCCATGTCTTTTTTTAGCGCCTTTGGCAGGAATGGTTCCGACCTATGCGACGGCGGCAGTGCTGATCCTGGTCGGCGCATCCATGTTCAAGAGCGTCAGCCAAATAGCATTTTCAAAAATCGAGGAAGGTCTCCCTGCATTTCTTACGATAATCTTGATACCGCTAACTTTCTCCATCACTCAAGGGATACTATGGGGCTTTATCTCGCATGTGGGTATGTACCTGTTAGTTGGCAGACGTAAGGATATTCATCCTGTCATGTACGTCCTGGCACTGATCTCGGTTGGCTTATTAATGATTGAGAACCTTGATACCTGGCGAGAATACGTTGGCGCCGGCTGATCTTTAGCAACGATTACGAGCCTGAGGGAGTTTATGAGCACCACCATAACGCGTTTCGTATTCGCATTCGTCTTACTTGTTGCATGGGCGAATAGTTTTCAATCTCAAGACAAGCGTGGAATCGGGGTCGAGAAGCCAACATCGACAACTCAATCGCGCGCGGAGCAGCAGGCTCACGAAGGCAAACCAGAGCTGGTACTTCAGACTGGCTACAATAATTTCTTTGGCGCCACTCGACTCGCCTTCTCTCCTGATGGCCGGTTGATCGCTACGACCACTTTCCGCAGCAGCACCGTCAAGCTTTGGGAAACTGCGACTGGCCGCGAGTTGCGCAATTTTTCAAGCGGCAAACAGAGCTCAATGAGCATGTCGCCGTTTGTAGCTTTCAGTGCGGACAGCCGGATGATTGCCGCGGGTACAGGCGACAACTCGGTAAAAATCTGGGATGTGACGACCGGAAGAGAAGTGCACACGCTATCCGGTGCTCAGGGTTCGATGATTGCTTCGTTTGGCGTGTATTTCATTGCTTTTACAGGTGACGGCCGCGTGGTGACGATTAGCGACGCTATCAGAGTTTGGGAAGTGTCCTCCGGCCGCATTCTGCAAACGTTCTCAGCGGATTTAGTAAATGACGTAGCTCTGCTTGGCGGCTCGGGCGCGGCGGTCGTTGGGAACCAACTTGCTCAGTTGGTTAATGACGGATCGGAAGCGCACATCAAGTTTTGGGATCTCGCCGGCGCACGTCAGCCGCGCTCCGTGAAGCTGTCAGATAAAGATGTTACGAGTGCTGAGGTTAGTTTCACCCCTGACGGAAAAGGTTTCGTTGCAGCAGTAGACGAAAAGCGTCTGAAGTTATGGGAGATATCGTCTTCAGGAGCCGCAAAAGAAAGAGACTTGGGTGCGACGTCTGCCGAATACACTTCACTGCGATTCAGCCGCGATGGACGCCGATTGGCATTGGTTGAAAATTACACAGCCAGAATTTGGGACATCGGCGAAGGGCGTGAGTTGCAACCTTTGAAGCTCCCTAATACCGGCCTTCTTCATGCGCAGCCGCCGAGTTCTCACGCATTTATCGGCATGAGTGACGATGGCAAGCGTTTGGCGAGTGGCGGCTTCGATACTCCCACAGCCCTGTGGGATCTCGACACCGGCAAACAGCTCATGACGTTCAGCGGTCGAACAAACATGGCTTACAAAGTCGCGTTCAGCGCCGATGGGCTCTTCCTCTCATCTGGTGGGCGCACACGCTGGGATCTCCGCGCCGGACGCGGCTTGCGAGTATCGGAGCTTCCATCAGACAAAATGTTTACCGTTCCAAGTCCTGACGGCAAGATGATTGCGGCGTTTACTCCGAACAGCAGCTCAGTTTCCATTTTGGAGACACCCTCGGGGCGGCAGCTGCATACGCTGACGCCGGCAAACCCCACCAGTGTTGTTCAACGATTCACCTTCAGTCCGGACGGGACCAAACTCTTGATTACGTACGGCCCGCGCGATGATCTAATGCAACAGTCGGCCAACGTTGTGCAGCCTCGCAACTTCGGGAGTGACGCAAAGATTTGGGATGTGAAGTCCGGCCGTGAGCTGCGCGCGTTGAGCCTCACCGAGATCCCGTCAGACGCAAGTTTCAGTGGCGATGGCCGTATCGTCGCAGTCCTTGGAGGCATGAGTGGGCTTTCTTTGTGGGACGCTGAATCCGGCGCGAAGCTACGCGATTTATCATCTTCTCCGATGTCTAACTTGGCTGGCACCGGCGGTTTCGGCTCTGTAGCTTCCATTAAGTCAATGCCCAACATGGCTGAGCTGACTGCGATGATGAACAACGTGGTGGGCGCCATGGCCGCTGGCACAATGGGCCGCACAGTTACTTCCGTAGCCTTTAGTCCAGATAACCGGATATTGGCCGCGGGCGGAGTTGAATCGAAAACCAATTTCGATCTTGCGGCAATGATGGCGGGAGCTACAGGCAAAAAGAAGAGTTCGAAGAATACGCCCGATCCTCAGGATATGATGAAAGACTTGAAAGTCGAAGCTGTTGGTCAGGTGGTCTTGTGGGATGTGTCCGCCGGACGCGAGGTCGGTGCGCTCAAGGGTCACGGCAAAGGAGTTACTCATGTTGCGTTCAGTCGCGATGGGCGCCTGCTGGCGTCGGGCAGCACCGATAACACGATAAAGATCTGGGACGTCGCAGGCAGACGCCAGGTCACGACTCTTGTTGGTCACTCCGCAAACATAGAATCACTCGATTTCAGTCCAAACTCCCAACTGCTTGCATCGACCAGCGACGATGGAGCTACTTTCTTATGGGATACCACCACGGGCGAGCACTTGCTGACACTGATTTCACTCGATGACGGGGGCGAGTGGATGGTGGTGACGCCACAAGGTTTGTTTGACGGTACTCCATCTTCGTGGAATCAAATACTGTGGCGTTATAACCAGGACACATTCAACGTCGCACCGATCGAATGGTTCTTCAATGAGTTCTACCATCCGGGCCTGCTCGCCGATGTCTTCGGGGGCAAGCGTCCTCGTGTTACTCAGGATATCTCCAAGAAAGATCGCCGCCAGCCGGTAGTGAGGTTGTCCCTTGCCGGTGACCAAGCGTCCTCAACCGCCACCTCTGTTGGTAACCAAGCGCCCTCTACCGTCGCTGCTCGGACAGTCAAGCTGAAGATTGAAGTTAGCGACGCGCCTGCGGACAAAGACAATTCGGCCGGCAGTGGAGCACGTGACCTGCGTTTGTTCCGCAACGGTTTATTGATCAAGGCTTGGCGGGGAGACGTCTTGAATGGCCGCCCGACGGTTACGCTCGAGGAAGAGGTGACCATCGCCGCGGGAAATAATCAGTTAACTGCTTACGCCTTTAACAAGGACAACGTAAAGAGTAAGGACGCGCACTTGAAGGTGACGGGCGGCGATAGTCTGAAGCGCGCCGGGACGGCCTATGTAATTGCTGTTGGTGTCAACGAGTATGCGAATCCGCAGTACAACTTAAAGTACGCCGTTGCTGACGCGCAGAGTTTTGGGAACGAAGTGCGTGCGAGACTCAGTCAAGTAGCTCCGTCCAAGAGCATCGAAGTCATCACTTTACTGAATGAGAATGCAACGAAGGCGAATTTCCTTTCCGCGCTGAAGAAACTATCCGGCTCGACCGAATCCCCAACACTTAAAGCTGGGCCACAAGGCTTTGAGAAACTGAAAAGCGCTGAACCAGAGGACACGGTCATCATCTATTTCGCTGGACACGGAACGGCGCACGGACAGCGCTTCTATTTGATTCCACATGACCTCGGCTATACGGGTGACAGGACTAAGCTCAGCGACGAGGGCTTGCAGGCAATACTTTCGCACAGCGTTTCGGATGTTGAGCTGGAAGAAGCGGTCGAGGGCATGGATGCTGGCCACTTGCTCATGATCATTGATGCATGCAACTCCGGTCAGGCTTTGGAGGCGGAAGAAAAGCGTCGCGGGCCAATGAATTCCAAAGGTTTGGCGCAACTTGCTTACGAGAAGGGAATGTACATTCTGACTGCCGCGCAAAGTTATCAGGCTGCGCTCGAAGCTGCACAACTGGGGCACGGGTTACTGACTTACGCGCTGGTCGAAGAAGGCTTGAAAACTCCCGTTGCGGATACTGAGCCGCGAGATGGAGCGGTAAGCGCGAGGGAGTGGCTGGATTTTGCGACTGAACGCGTGCCTCAGATTCAAGAGGACAAGATGAAGCAGAGTCGCGGAGTCGGGATAGAGATAGCGTTCACGGAAGGCGAGCAGAATATCGCCGATCCCCAGAAGCGGAGTCTGCAGAGGCCACGCGTCTTCTATCGCCGCGAACTCGACGCAAATGTGTTAGTCATCGCCCGCCCCTGAAATGCTATCAAGGTAACAAAGAATCGTGACGAGTACCCCATTCATTGGCAAATCGATTCCCCGGAAGGAGGGGCGCAAGAAAGTCACGGGCGCGGCCCTCTATATTGACGACCTGACCTTTCCGGACATGCTCCACGGAGTCACCGTGCGCAGCTCAGTCCCGCGTGGGCGCATCAAGAACAATTCGTTTGACGGCAACCTTCCGTGGGATCAAATCACAGTCGTTAATGCCAAAGATATTCCCGGCGAGAACTACGTAGCGTTGATCCTCAACGACCAGCCTTACCTCGCGTCCGAATTCATTAATCATCCTGAAGAACCGGTCCTATTGCTGGCCCATGATGACAAGTACCTGCTTGAAGAAGCTCGCCGGAATGTACATATCGACGTAGAAGAACTGCCGGCGGTTTTCTCGCTCGAAGATTCGCTGGCCAGGAAAGAAATCGTTTGGGGTGACGATAACGTGTTCAAGTCATTCCTCGTCGAAAAAGGCAATGTAGACGACGTGTGGGCGAACGCGGATTACGTCGTCGAAGGCGAGTATTACACCGGTGCTCAGGAGCAGCTCTACATCGAAAACAATGGCGTGATTGCGATCGCGAACCCCAACTTTGGAGTTACTGTCTGGGGCTCAATGCAGTGCCCTTACTATGTTCACAAAGCGTTAGTAAAACTGTTCGGACTTCCGGAAGATAAAATCCGAGTCATTCAAACCGAAACCGGCGGAGGCTTTGGGGGCAAGGAAGAATATCCGTCAATGATTGCAGGGCATGCAGCCCTGTTAGCCTGGAAATCCGGGAAGCCCGTGAAGCTGGTTTACGATCGCGCCGAAGACATGGCCGCTACTACGAAGCGTCATCCATCACGGACGAAGCACAAGACTGCTGTCACCAAAGACGGAAAGCTGCTTGCAATGGAGATCGAATTTGTGATCGACGGTGGAGCATACTGCACTCTCTCACCGGTAGTTCTCTCCCGCGGCACAATTCATTCCGCAGGTCCTTATTACTGTCCTAATGTACGAGTGCGTAGCTCGGCCGTAGCCACAAACACGCCTCCTCATGGCGCATTCAGAGGGTTTGGCGCGCCGCAAAGTATCTTCGCGCTCGAACGACAGATGGATAAGGTTGCTAAAACCGTGGGCCTCAGTCCGGAAGAGTTTCGAAGACGCAACTTTATTCATGAAGGCGAAACCACCGCGACGAGCCAGGTCATCCGCGAAAAAGTAGACATGGAGGGGCTGCTTACACGAGCCTTGGAATTAACTGACTACCGGGCCAAACGAGAAAGATTTGCGCGTGAGAATTCAAGTTCACCGATTAAAAGAGGAATCGGCTTTGCTACGTTTATGCACGGCGCCGGTTTCACTGGTTCAGGCGAAGTATATCTGCAATCAGAAGTAGGAGCAGAGGCAACGGCTAATGGTCGCATTCGAATTCTCGCTGCCAGCACGGAAATAGGCCAAGGTACGAATACAATCTTTTCGCAAATCGCAGCAGAGTCACTCGGCTTGGACTATGACTTGATCGAAGTGACACAGCCAGACACAAGTGAAGTTCCGAATAGTGGGCCAACTGTAGCTTCGCGCACGTGCATGATAGTGGGTAAGCTCGTCGAGTCGGCTGCGCTTGGCTTAAAACAGACGCTGATCGGAAGCGGCTTGTTGCGAGAGGAGTACACGCAGTCAGAGTTTAAAACGGCGTGTAGCGAATACATCAAAGCGCATGGGCGACTAAGGTCATTTAGTAAGTATCAACCACCGCCTAACATTTATTGGGACGACCAACACTACCGAGGCGACGCGTATGGCGCTTACGCCTGGGCGGTTTATGTCGCTGAAGTCAGTGTGGACGCAGTAGCCTACGAAGCTCGAGTGGAAGATTTCACGGCCGTGCAGGAAATAGGTAAGGTTATTCATCCGACGATGGCTGCGGGGCAGATTGAAGGTGGAGTGGCGCAGGCAATTGGCTTTACGCTTTTTGAAAACGTGGTGTGGGGCAATGGTCGAATGGTGAACAACCAGATGACGAACTACATCATTCCCACTCCGGCAGACATCCCTCCGATTCGCGTTTATTTTGAGGAGAATCCTTATGCCTACGGGCCGGGCGGTGCCAAGGGGATTGGAGAACTACCAATGGATGGACCTGCGCCGGCGATCCTGAGTGCGATTGAAAATGCTACGGGAGTGAGTTTCGATCGTGTGCCTTTAATGCCAGAGACAATGATGCGGCAATTTGTTTCAGCCGATCATCACTACTAATGAGCGAGCCAGCGATTGCTAAAACAGAAATTCAGTGTACGGTAAATGGCGAACCCGTCGGTGTTTCGGCCTACCCGATGGAGCGGTTGCTGGATGTACTACGCCAGCAGTTGCACTTGACGGGGACCAAGGAAGGGTGTGGCGAAGGCGAGTGCGGAGCCTGCACTGTTTTCATCAACGGCGAGATCGTCAATAGCTGCCTCGTCCCGGTAGCCCAAGTAGAAGGCGCGACTATCACAACCATCGAAGGAATTGCGCGCGACAATCAGTTGCATGCGGTCCAACAGGCATTCATCGATTTCGGCGGAGCCCAATGCGGTATCTGTACCCCAGGAATGGTGATGGCGGCGGTCGATCTGCTGAACCGGAATCCGAATCCCACAGAAGCTGACATTCGAAATGGCTTGGCGGGCAATCTTTGCCGCTGCACCGGTTACATGAAGATCTTCGAATCCGTCGTTCAGGCCTGTAAATCATGAGGGCGTTTGTTCCCCATTATCAACTTCAAAACCCCGAGTCCTTAAAAGAAGCACTCGATCGACTCTCATCCGAGCCGAATGTCTGGAAGCTCTTTGCCGGGGGCACGGATCTGATGGTGTTACTCGAAGCGGGCAAGCTTCCACACAAAAACTACCTTAACATTTGGAATCTCCACGAGCTGCGCGGAATCGAAGTCACCCCAGACCACGTGACTCTTGGTGCACTGACAACCTACACTCAAATCCAATCTCAAAAAGTGTTGCGGGATGAATTCCCGATGCTCTGCCAAGCTGCAAGCGAGACCGGCGGATTAGCGATTCAGAATCGCGGCACGCTCGGCGGTAATATTGTCAATGCTTCACCCGCGGCCGACTCGCCGCCGGCTCTGCTTGCGTACGATGCTGAACTCGAGTTGCTCTCGCGCACGGGCTCGCGATGGGTGGCGTATCACGCTTTTCACACTGGCTACAAGGAAATGAACATCAGGCCCGACGAGTTGCTCGCGCGCATACGATTGCCACGAACGACGAAAAATCTGACTCATTACTACCGCAAGGTTGGCACGCGTAAAGCCCAGGCAATATCAAAAGTCTGTTTCGTCGGTCTCGCGAATGTTGAAAACAAGCAGTTGGAAGACGTTCGCATTGCATTGGGAAGTGTAGCGCCAATTCCGATTCGTTGCTTTCAAACGGAAAATGCTTTGCGAGGACAAAAAATTGAAGAGCTCAATAAAACAATTGAGTTACGCAAAGCCACACTCGGTCGCGAGATTGTTCCGATAGATGACGTTCGATCAACAGCCGATTATCGCCTCAACGTAAGTCTTAATTTGCTTGCCGAGTTCCTCTCAAAATTAAGTTGAGATAATTCGCCAACGAACAATAGGAATCGCCTATAAAAAGTTCTTGCTCGCCAAAGCTCTTCACATTAGGCTGCTCACCACTCAGTACTCACTAAGGAGAAAACAAAATGTCAAAGCGCCTTACCAGCTTGGCACTGGTCTATTCATTGTTCGTCTTTACTGTTGCGTCAACAGTAGCGTCTGATCACGAGAAGCGTTCTATTACAAAAAGAGAAACTTCGTGTCCGACGTGCGCTCAAAAACCACCGCATAAGCGTTCGATCGATGCAATCGAACGTCTCGCATACATCGGTCGCACGACACAGGTCCATGTTCTGCAACCTTCTCAACGTTCTGTCCGCGACGGCGTGCCGGTTAACTTTGTCAGCACCGCCACTGGAAGCCTGTCCTTCGCGATCAATGACCTGACTTTAAACGGGACGATGCCGGTTGTCTTCCAACGGCTTTATACGAGCGACAACCAGGAAGATCGCGGGCTGGGTAAAGGGTGGTCGTTCGCCTTTGACGATCGCATCTCAATCGACGGCAACATTGCGACACTTCGTACAGGTGACGGTTCAATAATCGCATTTACAAAAGACGAAGGCGGGCATTTCGTGCAACAGAGGCCGGAACCCTCGCTGTACCCGTCCTTCGATCTCGATGGCGATACAATTACGCAGCAAACCGCAAGCATATCGCGCATCTACAAAAAGGTGCTGGAGGAGTATCGGCTTGCACAGATCACTGATTCCAACGGCAATCTCATCACCATTAGCTTCGATCCGAACGGTAACCTCAACCGCATAGAGGGAAGTGGCGGAAGACTGGAATTTGAGTGGTCCGACGCGGTGCCCTTCCGTTTGCTGCGCGTTAATGACAGTGCCGGTCGCCAGATCAGTTTCAGATCTGACCGGCTGCTACGGCGCGTAACGGACGCGGATGGGAACGACTGGACATACGTGTACGATCGAAATGGGCTGACCACGGCCATGGATCCGGTCAGGAGAATCTTGCTGCGAGTTCGTTACGATCGCCAAGGCCGGGTAGTCGAGGCTGGAGATGGCGCCGGTGTACATACCTATGCATATCAGATGAACCAAGTGAACATATCGCGACGAACGATCGTCACGGATCCTTTAGGAGTGACGACACTCTACGATCACAATGAACATGGAGCACTAACGTCTGTCGAGGAAGAAGACGGTCGAAAGTTGCTGGAGATCAGCTATGACTCTTTCGACCGCCCAACGCGGTTGTCATCCAGCGAAGGCGAGCATCGCATCAGTTTTGATGGTCAGAATCGCGTAAGCCACTCGACCTTGGCCGATGGTGCCTCTAAGACGTACAGCTATGATGAGCGTGGGAGGATATCGTCGATTAGCGACGGTGGGAGACGTACAGATTTCGTGCGCGATGCCAAGGGTAACATCGTTGCGGCCAACAGTTCGGATCCGAGTCAGAGCTACCGAGCTTTGCATGATGCGCGCGGGCGCTTGTTGTTAATTGAATCGGCCGCAGCACGCAAAGTCAGCAATGAATATGACGCGAGCGGAAACCTCATAGCATTCAACACTGAGAATATTGGGCGAATTAAGACGGAACGCGACGCGACTGGACAGATAGTTGGTGAACGTTTCCCTTCAGGCGCCTCTGTTTTCTACGCCCGCAACGGGCGAGGACTGGTTACGAGAAAGACCGAATCCCGCAGGTCAATGATCTTTGAACGCGACTCGAGTGGTGCTATCACACGAGTTGTAAGGCCGGACAACAGTTGGGTTCGCGCTGGACGTGACCATAATGGTCGGATTGTGCGATTAACTTCGTCAGCCGGAGCCTCACGGAGTTTTGTGTATGACGCACGAGGCGGCTTGACCGACTACGCAGATTCAAACGGCAGACACAAACGCTTTTTGTACGATGCTCGCGGTCGTCTCGCCAGCATTATTGACGATGATGGAACTCAAACCTTCGTTGAGCGTGACGAAAAGGGTGGCGTGCAGCGACTTGTGCACTCGAACACCAACGGGGACCGCATCAAGAACAATCACGTTGCTTTCAATTCTTCGAGGCATCGCCCTTCGGCTAATGCTCAGGATGATTGCATCTTTGGTTTTGAACCGAGCTTCGATGCTACAGATCAAGGCGGCTTGACGTGTTGGGATCCGTTAGGAGATTTCGGTGGCTGTGATTCGTTCGACCCCTGGAACTGTTCTTCAGGATCCACTGGGACGTATGAAGAATGCGTTGCAAGGCAAAGAAGAATCTGCGAGGCTGCTCGGGATGCATGCGGCAATGTGGTCTTCACTCAGTTTGCCAGCGCGATGGCGGCGTGTGCTTTCATAGGCTCTGCCAACCCGACTGCGGGAGCTATATGTGCTGCGGCGGCATACTTTGCGTTCCTCGCTAACATCAGCAACTGCGAAATAACATATCAAAACTGTCTGATGGGCGTTCCCGATCGGTGCAGGATATAGAGCGCCGCGCGAGTCGGCGCCCAATCAGCCGCCGGTGCGTAGAAGTTTTGATGTAATCGCCTCGTTGAGGAGGAGGCGAAATGAATTCTCACAAAAAGGTGCTTAAAGCATTCCTGTTCTGGTTGGTTGCGGTAGCGGTCGGAACCATTACCTACATCTTGTATCTTGGTCTGCCTGGTCCGCAGTTCATACAGATCATTTTGTTGTCGTCCCTTCTTGCGCTGACTGTCATTTACTTCTTGTTACGCGCAACGAAGCTGGGGAAGAATTGGGCCAACCTTCTCGGCGCCGGATGGTTTATCGGAAGTTCGGCGCTATTCACTGCGGTGCCAACGGTTGATGCGCGTGTTCTATTGGTCCTACTCCTCGCAATCGGGTTATCTCTCAACCTTGGGTTAAGTCTGGTGCTAAAGAGGCGAGTTATCCGCAAGGAGAATTAAAAGGTTCCTGTGACATGTACCGAGCGATGACTCAGGGTGACGAAAATTTCTGGTCATCACATCAACGTGCGGGTGAGCAACCAGTAGAGACCCGCCAACGTGATTAGGAGCGAAAACGCTGGTACCTGCTTCAATGTAAAGGTTGAGCGTCGTTCTAATCTCCACACCAACGGAAGAACGAGACCAGTGACTGCGATTTGCGCAATCTCAACGCCCAGGTTGAATGACAAAAGAGGGATGGCAGCTTGCGCTCCAACCCCGATCCCCAGCTCTCGCAACGTCGACGCAAACCCCAGACCATGAACCAACCCAAAACCAAACGTGACCAGCCATCGTGCTGCAAGGCGTCGACCGAATAGATTCTCCAAGCCAACGAACACAACCGAGGCCGCAATCACCGGTTCGACTACGGCGGGCGGAATATTTACGAGGCCCACCGTTGACAGCGCGAGTGTCAGCGAATGCGCCACAGTAAATGAGGTGATGATTTTGACGTTCCGGCCTAGTGAACCTCCTGCAAGCAACAGCGCGAGGAGAAATACCAAATGATCGTAGCCGGTCAGGATGTGCTCAATTCCAAGAACCAGAAAGCGAAAGATCGATTTGTTGTTGGCGGACGTAGGTCCCAAGCCGATCGTGAGGTCTCTTGATTCAGCGCTGAGCATGCCCTCCGCCAGCACTCTGTTCTCCTGGTCGAAGACTGAGCAGAACTGCTTGTGTCCTCGAGGCAGATTCGCAAGGATGGGCGCGCTGATCCGTAATTCGGCTGCGTCCGAATTTGAGAACTCGAGCAGAAAATGCACGCTGCTCTGATCAGTCGATTTAAGGCTGAAAGATCGCAACTCCAGTCTTCGTTGACCGTCCTGGATAGTGAGGAGATTCGAATCGAGTGGCTGAATTTTTTCCAAATCGAGTGGAGAAAAACTGACCTCCGCGACGATTCGATCCGCGAGAATGTGAACCTCAGCGGCGCTCAAGCCCGGATCATGGGCCAGCGCACTACTTCTGAGAATAACGAGGAAGCCGGCAAGCATCCCCACTCTCGAGAGTCTGAGAAAGACATTAATCATTAGTTTTATAGGGGCGGGGTGGAGCAGACCCGCCCCCACAGTCTGCCTACGGATGTTGATGGTTGCGGCCGTTTTGGGGCGTCGATTCGTAAGGGAAGACTTTGTTGAAAGCCATGTCGTTGCGATCGACACCGTCACCTGCAGGACCGCGAATGATCAAGTTGTTCGGATCTCGCAGGTCGCTAATCAGAGCAGTCACGGCGATGTCCACAACGTCATCTCCAAAGCGTCTCCCATTAGGCCATCCACCCGGAATAAACCCACCGTTCTTGAATGGATCCTGAATATTGCTCTTCAGCACGTCAGCGCCGAAGATGCTCAGACGCGAGAATCCGCCATCGTCCGGGTTAGTCGGATCACCAGGACCACCTCCGGCAAAGCGAGCTTTGGTCGTCGATAAGTCGACCTTGATGAGATCGGGAATGTAGATGCCTGCGATATCCGTTCGATTAGTCTCAGGCGCCACCGGCGCGTTGAAGACAAGCAGATTTATCAAGCGAGCCAGTTCTGGCGTTTCGGCGTACTTTCTGAACAGAGCACTGTCATTGCTGGGACTCGTGCGGCTGTACAGATCTTTGTCGGCAATCGCCACCAGTCCTTCGTTGAAAAGCGGATTTCCCTGGCGCGCCACTTGAACGAACGGTCCATTATTTTTGGGCGTCACGTTGTTATCCAGCACTCGAATTGATCGCCGGCTGGTAGTTGCGTAAACACCGGCTATTTGCTGGTCGCCTCCGAGTTCCGCAATTGGTATCTCAAGCGCCATCAGATGCAAATTGAACCCACCTTGTGAGTCCTTGCCGGGATTGCGCAGCTTCAGCAGATCAAATATCGACTGGATATCTGCGTAGAAGCCATCGTCGCGCTGGCCGGCAAACGCAACATAACCGTTCGATAGTTCAGCTATTGATTCACTTGTGTATCGGTCGAGTTCAGCCTCAGTAGCTACGCCATCTCGTGCCCGGTTCTCGCCATTGTTCCCCTGATTGTAGAAAGGCGTCGCGTTTCCCTGGTTGTTGGGTGGAACCACTCCAGTCCCGAGCACTGTTACCCGATTCGTACGATGGTCTACTTTGGTAACCGTGTATGTTTGCGTTAGGTTCTGGTTCGCATCGCCGACGTGTTGAACTACGCCGAGATACGACTGAAGGATCGTGTTTTGGTTTTTGAAATTGGTGGCGAAGCGAAATTGGTAACTGAGGGTCGCCCGTCCGGCTGCGACGTCAGACCCGAGCGCGACGTGAATCTCATAGAGAACATTGTCGTCAAAGTTGTATTTGTTTGGTCCAATCCCCGGTTCCTGGTGCGGGTATACACCAAGCGCTAAAACTAGAGATTTGTCATCTCCATCCTGGTCCACGAATGCATAAACGTCAGTGGTGTTCGCCGCCGGGTCAAGTATGATCAGTGGTGCGTCCATGTGACTTGAAGCGGCCACAGTTGTTGGCAGCAGCGCGGCCGGGACGGCCGCCAGCAGCAAAGTTGCGACTACACTTTTCAGCTTCTTCAATGTAAGCATCTTTTCTTTACTCCTTAATGTGTTTGATTTTCGCCGTTCTCTAAGGCGATGTGGTTTTGTAGGTTCGTCTACTTTGACCAACTCGTTGGCGCCACGCGTCCAGTTGCGCTCGCTCACTCGGTAACAACATTTGTTGCGTTGCCGCAGCTTCTTCCAGCCGGCGTTTTGCCTGTCTGATGTCTTTGTTGAGCGCGGCAATAACTCCCGCGTGAAGATAAAGACGTGGGTCAACCGTGCCTTCCGACAGTGCCTGATTTGCATGCTGTTGCGCTTCGCTGATACGTCCGGCTGCGGCGAGGGCCCACGCTAGTGCGTCATGCGTAAAGACATCTCCCCGGTTGGTTAATTCCTGCTGTGCTAGTCGGACTGCACGCTCGACATCCTGGTTGCGGGTTGCAAGGTAGAGAGAGATCGTTCTTGGATCTTCTGAGTCGGAACGCCCAGCGATCTGTGATTCAATTTCGGCCGCCTGCTCCCGATGGCCTGTCATCGTAAGAGCGTCTGCGAGAGCCCATTGATACTCCGGCAGCGGATTCAGTTTCGCAGCTCGCTCGAGCTCAACAAGCGCATCGGCCGGACGACCCAGAGCCGACAAGATGCGGCCGCGAGCGAGCATTGCGGGTGGATAGTCGCTTTGCAGAGACAACGCCACATCGCACGATCGCAATGCCTGTTTCGTCGCGCCGCGTTGAAGTTGATAGAGTGCCAGCCTTGTAAACGCCCAGGCTGCCGCTTCGGGATCGTTAGGACTACTAGCCGTGGTGGCCAGGTGCATCAATTCGATCGCACCTGTGAGATCGCCGGTTAACCAGCGCACGTGCGCGGCTCGCGCGTACGACTGCAAATCAGGTCGCAGGTCAACCATCTTTTGATAAGCTGCAGCGCCTTCACGAATCCTGCCTTGATCGATCAAAACATCGCCGAGAACCCCGTAGTCAAAGGGTCGCTCTCGCAGATCAACAAGTTCACGTGCGACAGCTTCGGCCTCACCGAAATGATGCAGGCTTTGTAATGCGTGCGCGCGCAACAGCAAGGTATCTGGCCCTCTTGAGCCACGCGCTTCAAGGCAAGCAGCGCATTGTTCCGCCAGCTTGAAGAATCCAGCATCAAACGAAAGTCGAGCTTTCTTAACAAAGGTCCATCCGAGTCGTTCTAACGCGGCTCCAGACGATGAGCCAGCAATAATGAGCGCCTGTTGATCGGCGATCTCTTGATCGATGGGCTTATTTACGGGCAGCGGCGCTAAAACTAAGCGGCAGGATGCAGGTTGAGTCAATGCCTCTTTCGCCGCATAGCTTTCCCCAGGAGATCGAAGCGCTTTCTTGCCAGCGGTGAATCCTAGAACGATAGATGAGCTTATAAATAGCAGAATCGTGGCCTTTCTGACGGTCAGGCCTCCACCAGTTTGCGTTTCTACTTTGTTCGTTATTGCTTCCATGACTTACGCACACTAATCCCTTCGTCCGGATAGCCCTTCATTTCAGATAGCTAGCCTTGACGGTGTTGGTCCCGCTCAACTCTTTCCGCTGTGTCTGGATTCATTTACGAGCCACAAAGGCGTCGTGGATTGGTTGGCGGGTTTCAGCCGAGAAGTCGTGGCTAGTACGAGGAATACTCTAGAGGCTCGCTCAGGTGGAACAGGTAGCCCGTCAGTCTTGCTGTTCGGTATAAGTGCATGGATAATGCCTGCGAAGACTCACAACGGACCTCCGCCTGAGCAAACCATCCTTGTCGATGTTATTAACAACCAGGGCCCAGGCGACTATTTTCAGTTTGTTGTTTGGAACCAGCACGACAGATCCGTTGACGTTCATGAGTACTCGAGCGCTTCCCCGAACCAGTTGATTGACTTTCGCAACCAATAACTCGAACCACCGGCAACGATCCGTTTGCCGGTCTCCCGTTCGCACGCGCTTGTCTTAACGAAAGGAAAATCTATGTATCACAATCGAGACCGAATCAGAATTATCTTCATCATTCCGGTCATCGTGCTCCTTTCCGCCGGCGTGATTCACGCCCAGACACAAATCCTTGCGATGGGTTTTGAGCACGCCGCGTCCTTTGTGGCAGTCAATCCTGCAACCAATCTAATCTACGTGCCGGAAGGACACTTCTTCGACGCCCGGGTTGTTGTGATTGACGGAAATCCGGCGAGTCCAACCTTTCACCAGAAAATAGCGCTAATAGATTTACCGGACGATTGTTCTCCGGTTGAGATCGCGGTGAACCCTGTCACCAACCGTGTATATATTGCGGATGATGTCGGAAATAGGGTGCTCGTCGTCGACACCGCCACTAATTCGTTTGTCGGATCGATGACGGTTGGTACACACCCACGTCGTCTGGCAGTCAACTCCATTACCAATCGGATCTACGTTCCGGTGGAGGTCGACCCCATTACTGGCCACATTGCGGTGATTGACGGAAACAACAACGTTGTCGTGGCATCGATCCCACTCGCGAATCCGAATCACTTCCCGTTTAAGGTGGCCGTAAACGAAACTACCAATCGCGTGTACGTCACCAGTCTACAAGGTTCTATCACAGTCGTGGATGGTGCAAACGACAGCATCATTACAACGATTCCTGGCGGCAGTTTGCCATTCGGTGTTGCGGTGAATCCCGTGACCGATCGTATTTACGTGAACAACCTGGGCGACTCAAACCTCTCGGTGATAAGAGGTTCAACCAACACGATCGAGGCCAACATTTTTATCGGATTAGGTTCTAACGTAGTGGCTGCGAATCGTGTCACAGGACGCATCTACGCGGCGAGCACTGGTAATGAACTATCTGTCGTTGACGGAAGACTCACCAGTCCAACATACAATACCGTTTTATCCTCAGTAGGATCCTTTTCTGGGTCGAATGATGTGGCTGTGAATCCCAATACCAATCTCATCTACCTGATGAGTTTTGGGCTGTTGAAGATCTTCGATGATTCGATTTCATCACCGACGAATGCCATTTCATCATTGATCAATTGGGTCACGAGTCTAAATCTAGCCCAGGGAACTACCAATAGTTTGACCTCCAAACTGTCAAACGCACTAAACGCGCTCCAATCGCCAAATGGCAGCGATGTAAACACCGCGTGCAACATGCTTGGCGCATTCATTAATGAAGCGCAGGCCCAGGAGCAAAAGCAACAACTGACCTCAACAGAGGTGAGGGAGCTCACGACCGAAGCTGAGCTAATCAAGATTGCGTTAGGTTGTGAGTAAGACGCTCTGAACTAAATCCATCGCCGCACGCGCCGAGAGTATTCCGCATACTCTGTTGGGTACATCTTCCTCAGATGCTCCTCTTCGAGGCGGATCTGAACTCCAGTCAAAACTAGGCCCAATATTAGTATCACCAGAGTCAGCGCGTTGGGAACCGTGAGGAAGAGTCCCAAAAGCGTGGCGACTACTCCGATGTATATTGGATTTCGGGAAATACGAAAGAGTCCCGTTTGGACCAGCGGCGTACTATGCTCACTGTCCACTCCAATCCGCCAGGCTTCGCCCATCTGAGATTGAGCGATTACAGTCCACACTAGAGAGAGTAGCAACAATGCGACACCAATCAACTTCAACACCGCATGCTCGAGCCACTGGATCGGCACAAGGTAGGTGTAGGCGGCAGGCGAAAGTGCATATACGAACACGACGAGAACCACTGCGGCGACAGTCAATTTGAAAACGCGGCCGATGAAATCGTGAGCGGTGTCAGAACCTTTGAAAGTAAATGGATTGATGCCGGTCGTTCTCCAGACGGCATAGGAGCGCCAAAAGAAAGTGGTAAAGATATATGCAATCAGACAAACCAGAAGAAAGTATCTTAAGAACATATTCCGGTCCACAGAGAAGACGGTTTCCGCACGGTGCTGGTCTAATAGAGTATCTGGACGGTAAGTTAACTTAAAGACTGTAATTCACGCCACCCGCTGATTCACGCAGTTAATCGGCTCACTTATGACCAGCAGCACATCGCGGGATTTATCCACCTCAAAAGTGGTATTAGAGTTTGCTGAATGAACGCTCATTCAGTTACTATCACTCCCTCTGGAATTTGGCTAAAGGGTCATTTGCGGCGATTTGCTTGCCGTGCAGTTCCAACATCCCGCAGGAGAAACTCAAATTGGCGTTGACGACAATCAAGCGGGCGGCCGTGCTCGGCGCGGGCACTATGGGAGCACAGATTGCCGCCCACTTGGCAAATGCTTCCATTCCTACACTCCTGCTCGATATTCCACCGCGGGAGCTGATGCCGGAAGAAGCTAAGAAAGGGTTGACGCTTGCCTCGAAGGAGGTGCGCAACCGGATCGCGCGTGGGGGTCTCGAAGCCGCCAAAGCAGCAAAACCAACCGCCTTCTTTACTCCCGAAAATGCATCGCTCGTAACCATCGGTAACTTCGACGACGATCTTGCTCAACTCAAAGACTGCGATTTGATCATCGAAGCCGTCGTCGAAAACCTCGACATCAAGCGCCAGCTGTACGAACGCGTCGAACAGCACCGCAGACCGGGTTCGATTGTTGCTTCAAACACTAGTGGCATCCCAATTCGATTGCTTGCGGAAGGCCGGTCAGAGGACTTCCGCGCTCATTTCCTCGGTACGCATTTCTTCAACCCGCCACGCTACCTGCACCTGGTTGAGCTGATCCGCACTGAATGGACCAAGCCGGAAGTTTCTTGTTTCATGTTCGGCTTTTTGGACCAGCGGCTTGGCAAAGGCGTAGTGCCTGCAAAAGATCGACCTAATTTCATCGCCAATCGCATTGGCACGTTCGGCGCGCTCCACACGATCAAGACAATGATCGACGGCGGTTACTCGATTGAGGAAGTCGACAAGTTAACCGGGCCCGCAGTCGGACGGCCGAAAACCGCAACGTTCCGCACGTTTGATCTAGTCGGCCTGGACGTCTTTTCTCACGTCATCAAGAACCTTTACGAAGCGCTGCCGGAAGACGAGGAGCGCGAGATGTTTGTTGCGCCCGAGTTTCTAACCAGGATGGTCACGGGCGGCATGCTCGGGAATAAGACGAAGGGCGGCTTCTACAAACGGCAGAAAGGCGAAGGCGATAAGCGGGAGATTTGGACGCTCGATACGGCTACCCTCGAATACAGGCCTTCACAAAAAGTGAAACTGCCTGCGATCGACATGGCCAAAAACATCGAGGACACGCCGGAACGAATCAAGGCGCTCGTGTGGGGTAAAGATCGCGGCGGAGAGTTTCTCTGGAAAACAACCTCGCGCACGTTGCGGTACGCGGCGGCACGCATTCCCGAAATTGCCGACACCGTGGTCGAAGTAGACCGCGCGATGAAATGGGGCTTTGGATGGGAGTTAGGTCCGTTTGAAGTTTGGGATGCGATCGGGGTTGAGAAATCAGTGGCGCGGATGAAGGAAGAGGGGCAGAGTGTTCCGGAAAATGTTCAGGCGATGCTCGAGGCCGGCGCTGCGACTTTCTACAAGAAGAAAGACGGTCAGCAGTTCTATTTTGATTTCGCATCGGAACAGTACGTGCCGCTCGCCGATCCTGTCGGCGCCATCGTTCTTAAATCGCTCAAAGATAGAGCGCAAGTAATCAAGAAGAATCCCGGCGCCTCGTTGATCGATCTCGGAGACGGTGTGGCCTGCCTTGAGTTTCATTCGAAGATGAACGCGATCGGCGGCGACACGCTCCACATGCTTAAGTTCGCTCTGACAGAAGTAGAAAAGAATTTCCTTGGATTAGTAGTCGGAAACCAGGGCGCAAATTTCTGTGTAGGCGCAAACCTGATGCTAATGCTAATGGAAGCTCAGGAAGAGAACTGGGACGAGTTGGACATGATGGCCCGAGTCTTTCAGCAATCGACGATGAGCTTGCGATACTCTCCTAAGCCCGTCGTAGTAGCTCCGTTTGGCATGGTGTTCGGTGGCGGCTGTGAGATGGTACTCCACGCGGACCGCGTGAGAGCTGCGGCGGAAACTTACATTGGTCTCGTTGAAGTTGGAGTGGGCATCATTCCCGCCGGTGGCGGAACCAAGGAGATGCTTGTGCGAGCGCTCGACGCGATTCCGAAAGGCACGGACGGCGCGGATGCTTTCCCGTTCATCAAGCGTGCTTTTGAAACGATTGCGCTGGCGAAAGTAGCTACGTCCGCAGAGGAGGCACGCGGGTATGGGTTTCTGGCTGAAGATGATCTCGTTTCAATGAATACTGATCGGCTGATTGCCGATGGCAAACAGGAAGTGCTCGCGCTCGCAGCCAGTGGTTATGTGCAGCCACAACCGCGAAATGATATTCAAGCTTTAGGACTGTCGGCGCTGTCGACATTGAAACTCGGAATTCACCAGATGAAACGCGCCGGTTACATCTCGGATCACGATGCTAAAATCGGCGAAAAACTCGCGCGGATTCTAACGGGCGGCGATCTAAACCATCCGACGGAGGTATCCGAACAGTACGTGCTGGATTTGGAGCGTGAGGCATTCCTCTCGCTCGTGAGTGAGCGCAAGACACAGGAGCGGATTGCGCACATGCTCAAGAAGGGTAAACCGCTCCGGAACTAAGTCCAAAGTCCAATGTCCAAAGTCCAACGTCTGTTAGACAGCAGACAGCAGACGGCAGACGGCAGACGGCGGACAGCAGATAGCGGTCAGCGAACAGCGTACAGCGGACGTTGGACATTGGACTTTGGACATTGGACGTGAAGATATGAGAGACGCAGTAATTGCATCAGCAGTACGCACCGCGGTTGGAAAAGCTCCACGCGGCAGCCTACGCCACACTCGTCCTGACGAGATGGGCGCAGCAGTAATCAAAGAAGCATTGGCGCGGGTTCCAGGATTGGAGTCTGAAGAGATTGAAGACGTAATTATGGGCTGCGCTATGCCGGAAGCGGAACAAGGGATGAACGTTGCTCGCGCAGCTGCGATTCGAGCAGGACTGCCGGTCGCTACCAGCGCCATGACAATCAACCGGTTCTGCTCTTCCGGACTACAATCGATTGC
>DATEDU010000356.1:0-15902 GCA_035281525.1 Pyrinomonadaceae bacterium
GATGGAACGTTACCGAGCGATAAGCAGATGATCCAGCCGCGTGTCGGTTTCGCCTGGGACATCGGCGGCAACGGCAAATCGGTGTTGAGGGCGAGCTATGGCATCTACAATGCGCGGCAAAACATGCTGACGCAGGTCGGCTCGATCACGACGAATGGCGTGCAGCAGCAGACTATCTTTGTTAACTCGCAGCTGATCTCTTTTGGCGTGCCGGGCCCGACCTGGCCCGGTCTCGTGACACCGAGCGCAGGATCTTGCTCGACAATCCATAACTTCGCGGCTGCTGGTCCATTCAACAATCCGTTCCCATGCTTCAGCGGTGTGCGCGTGTTTAGCCGGGACTACAAGAATCCGCGCATCTACACGACGAATGTTGGTTTCGAGCAGGAACTGGCGACCAACCTGTCTCTCTATTTAGACTTTACGCACGCGAAGGGTGTGTATCTCACGCGCTTCCTGAACCAAAATCGAATGCTTGATGCGGGCGGATTCCCAATCTTCGGTGACTACCTCGGTGAGGTGATGGTCGCAAGCTCGCGCGGAAAATCGCTCTATCGCGGCTTCACCGTAGGAATGCGCAAGCGGTTCTCACAGCGTTATCAATTTGAGTGGAACTACACGTTCGCCAAGGATCAGGATGACGACTCGAATGAACGCGACCCGTTCACCGATCGTGCGTTTGATATCAACAATCTTCAGCTTGACTATGCCTTGTCCGATCGAGACATACGGCACCGCTTCAACTTTTTCGCCAACATCGAGTTACCGGCCAAGTTCGAGTTTAGCCCGAGACTCCAGGGACGCACGGCTCAGCCGATCACACCGGGAGTTCGTACAGCGACTAATCGCAACACGGCGCGGAAGGATAATGAGTACTTCTCGTTTGATTGGCGTCTGCAGCGGCCGTTCACTTTTGGTGAGCGTTACCGGCTGATTCCCATCATCGAGATGTTCAATACCTTCAATAACACCAACAACGTGAACCCGCTCACGACGCCGGGACTATTCAATTTTGATGGATTCTTGCGGCAGGGCGTGGGAGACCCGCGTCAGTTGCAGTTAGCGATCAAATTTACGTTCTAGTCGGGCAAACAAGTCAGTACCACCCGCGGTAGCGGGTGGGTCTCGCGACGTAGTGATCCGGTCGGTGAAACCCACCCGCTACCGCGGGTGGTACTGACCTCATGCCACGCAGGTCCTGACTGACCTCATGACACTGACACACGCTCCCTTTTCAACTCGCGCTGGTCCACTTCCCTATGCACATGCCGGTACAGTATGTCCCGCTGTTGCGGGATGAAGCCGGCCTCGCTGATCAAGTACCGCAACATCGTCTCATCCGCACGATTATGAGCCCCCGCCGCTGACACGACATTCTCCTCAATCATGATCGAGCCCATGTCGTTCGCCCCAAATCGAAGAGCTACCTGGCCCAGCTTCAATCCTTGCGTCAACCACGACGACTGAAAGTTTTCGATGTTGTCTAAAAACAGTCGCGACACTGCCAGCATTTTTAGATAATCGACACCTGTCGGCTCGTCCTTGATGCGACGGCCCAGGGCTGTGTTCTCGCGTTGAAATGTCCATGGAATGAAGGCTGTAAACCCACCCGTCTCGTCCTGAAGATCACGCACGCGTTGCAGGTGCCGCACTCGATGATCGGTGGTGTCGCCAATGCCAAACATCATCGTCGCCGTCGACCGGAGGCCAACGCGATGCACCGCGCGCATCACCGCCAGCCATTCGTCAGTCGTGCATTTCGTTGAAACACGCTTGCGTACTTCGTCGTCCAGGATCTCAGCACCGCCTCCCGGCAGACTGTAAAGTCCAGCTTCCTTCAGGCGTGACATTATCGTTTCGTAATCGAGACCCGAAATCAGATGGATATTATGGATCTCGGGCGGCGAGAAGCAGTGCAACTGAAAGTTCGGATACTTCGCTCTTAACGTGCGAAGCAGATCCTCGTACCACTCGATACCGAAATCAGGGTGCAGGCCGCCCTGCATCAATACGCCGGTTCCGCCCAGGGCAATCGTTTCGTCGATCTTCGCGCAGATCTCGTCGATCGTTCTTACGTAAGTATCCGGCGCACCCGGCCGCCGGTAGAAAGCACAGAACGTGCAAACAACATTGCAGACGTTCGTGTAGTTGATGTTGCGATCGATGATGTACGTGACGACGTTGTCGGGATGTTTTTGCTGGCGGATGACGTCGGCGGCCGCGCCCATTTGCGCAATGTCGTGCGCCTCGAGTAGCGTCCGACATTCGCCTGAAGACAAGCGCACTCCGGCCACTGCTCGTTCAAGAATTTTTGAGACGTTCGTCACGGGCATAGTGTATTAGGTGGTTGGACCTTAATCAATCGGATACAAAGTTTAAAAACCTGAGTGGACTTATCTCCGTTATCAAGCCATGTCTGAAAGCCAGGTCAAAATACAACTTCAAACCTTCCTCAATGCTTACGTCAATTCGATACGTGATGTTCTCTGTTAGATAGGTTCTTAATTCCGCACGCGACAGAGGAATCTCTTTTCCATAATGAGAAATAATTTCCTCGATTCGCGCCAATCCTTCGTCTCTTGCCGCTGCGAAGTCAATTTGCCCGAACAACTCAGCGCGATCCTCGCGCATAGCCCACATGGCGAACGCAAAACCATGCCCGGTAAACTCACGCCAGAGGCTAGCCATGTCGAAAACACGCAGATCGTTTCGAGCGAAAGTCATGGCCGGGTCGCCTATGATTAAGGCTGCATCATTCTCGTTGAGCATGCGATCCACATTAGGCGCCGAAGACACCCATTCGGGCTCGATACTAAGAAACTCGCGAAAGATAATTTTCAGAAGCGTAACTGACGTCCGCGACGAATGATCTAACGCCACAGAGCGAACTTCTTTGAGATCGTCTTTTCTGGTGACCAACACTACGCTGCGGACATTTCCTTTTGAACCGACACAAACATCCGGCGCCAACACGATTCCGGGACTGCGTTGATATTCGATGACTGGTATAAGCGCACCGTCGACTTCTCCGTTGCTCAGCATTTCGCTACAGCGCCCGGGAACAGCGTCGATTAACTCTGCCGTGTTAATTCGAGTTCCGCGAATAAAGCTCCAGATGAGTGGTGCGGAGTTTAGGTAATGTGACGCCGCCAATCGAATCATTTGACATTTGTCATTAGACATATAGCGTGGTTTTGTGCATTTGTTGGTGTGATTTTGTGGATCGTGTTCGTCGCATCATAAAGAACAAGCCACGAAAACGCACGAACGAAAGAACACCAAATGACAAATGACAAATGATTAGCTACCATGCGCGCACTACTATGATCTACGACGTTAGCGTTCCGCTGTCTGCGAACACGCCCACCTACCCCGGCGATCCGGGAATCGAGATTACTGAATGGAAATCATTTAACAAGGGAGACTCGGCCAATGTCTCATTAGTTCATTTTGGAGCTCATTCGGGCACTCACGTCGATGCACCAGCACACTTTATCAAGGATGCCGGCCGCGTCGACGCACTTCCATTGGAAGCACTGATTGGACCGGCACAACTCGTCGAAGTACCGCACGAAGTCTCTGTTATCAATGGCGACTTCATTACTCAACATTGTCGTTCCGGCGCCGAACGGATTCTTTTCAAGACTCGCAACTCGACGTATTGGGAGGGCAACAAGCCTGAATTTCACACAGATTTTGCTCATCTCGACCTCAGCGCGGCCGAACGGCTGGTGAACATGGGCGTTCGACTCGTAGGTATTGACTATCTTTCGATCGAGCGATTCAAGTCCGGAACCCATGAGACACACCTCGCGTTTTTGTCGAAGGGCATCGTGATTCTGGAAGGTTTGGATTTGCGGCAAGTCAGTGCAGGATTGTTCGAGCTTATCTGCCTGCCATTGAAACTCGCAGGTGGACCCGGCGACGGAGCTCCAGCGCGCGTCGTCTTGAGAACAATGGACCATGAAGGATGATCACAATTACCGCGAGCGCGTTTACAGGATAGTCCGCAAGATCCCTCGCGGGCGAGTCATGACGTACGGACAGATCGCTGAGATTCTCGGCGAGGGCTACACAGCCCGAACCGTAGGCTTTGTCATGCATGGCTCGAACGACAACACACCCTGGCATCGCGTAATCAACGCCCAAGGGGCGTGCTCGACCGGCAGAGTCGTCATCCCGCATGACAAACAACAGCGGATGTTGGAAGCGGAAGGCGTGAAGTTTAATAAACGCGGGCGCTGCGATTTGAAAACTTACCTGTGGATTCCGGATGAGAAGAATCAAACGAAGTTAGCCAGAGCCACGCTGTTCAAACGCTAACGACTAAAGGATCTAAACCATGTCAGAAATAGATCGAAGAGTGCCTTATGCAGTCAGCGCACCTCGCTACTCTGTATCCCATCAGATGGTCACGACGGCTTTTGAACTTCCTAATTACCGAATCATTCAGAACCTCGGCGTAGTGCGAGGCATCGTAGTTCGCTCGCGAAACATCTTCGCCACCCTCGGAGCTACGCTTCAAACAGTTGTCGGCGGAAACATTACTGTTTGGACCAAGCTCTGCGAGGACACTCGAGCAGATGCGTTCGACATAATGATCCAACACGCCACAGAGATTGGCGGTAATGCAATCGTTGGCGCGAGGTACGATACGACCGAGATCTCAACCGGTGTGACTGAAGTTCTCGCGTATGGGACTGCCGTGATCGTTGAGCCATCGAATCCGGGAGAGAGCTTTCGTTCATGAACGAAGAAAAACTCACCGAGGCTCAACTGCAACGAATAAGAACTGCTCTTGATAAAGTTCCTTTCGCACGGTTGCTTGGGATCGAGCTTGAGGAAGTCGAGGCGGGCGCGGCAACCCTGGGTTTTGATATAAGAGAAGACCTGAAGCAGAACCATGGTGTCGTTCATGGTGGCGCTGTCGCATCGCTAATAGACTCAGCCACCGCATTCGCAGTTATCTCAGTGCTTCCCCCAGATGAGAAGGCGACAACCGTCGACCTCACCATTAGCTACCTGAGACCGCTTACCAAGGGGCGAGCGAAATGCACTGCTAAAGTAATGCGAGCCGGGCGAAGATTGATTGCCGTCACGGCCTCGGTAGTCGATGACTCGGGAACCCTCGTCGCAACCGCCCTCACGACATACATCAAGATTTGAACAGCGGACAGCAGACAGCTAACAGCGGACAGCCAAAAGCGGACAGAATGATTCGCTGTCTGCTGTCCGCTGTCTGCTGTTGGCTCAAAAAGCCATGGACAGGCGGTGTTTAACCATGTAAAATGTTTCCGGTCTTTTTGGCCGGTTTGGCCCTCACCCACCAACCAGATCGGCAGTTTCCCGAGAGTTTCTTACGCCCAGATGCATACCCTTTATCACTTTCTCCTGGCCCAGCACCCTAAACAATTGAACCCCGTTCGCTGCCGCGAATCGATGATCGCCCAGCTACACCAGTACCTCGAGGACGTGGTGCTGGAGAACAGCCTCACGGCGCTGGTGATTGAGTATCTGCCCGCATCGAAGCGCCGATCGAAGCGAGAAATTGGGCGTTTGCGCGATCTCGAGCGCACCTCGCAAAACTGCTTTCTAATGCTCACGCAATCTGATGGTTTTTCAGCGCTGGCAGAAGACTCCAACAAGATTCAGGTCTTACGTCGAACCGAGGATTCGCGGTTGTCTGAACGATTTGTCGTCATCGCGGATGCCAGATTCTCTGCACTGCTCGCGTCGGTGCACACTGAACCGATCGACGCCGTGCGCTCTGACGATCAAGTGATCTGGACGTTCGAGCCGGACATTGTTTATTCCGCCCTCGAATATCTGATGGCCAGAGTCAGTGCGGAACATCCTTCGCAGGGTCGCACTCTTGCCGCCGCAGTCAATGGATCGATGCCGAAGTCTACGTCACTTCAGTTGACGTTGGGGGTTACAACCAAGCTCGCTCGGTTATTGCAAGAGCAATCTGAACGAGAAGTGGTAATCAATCAGATTGCCGCTGCGATTGGGGATTCATCCAGCTTGGAAAGAATTTTACAAACGGCGGCTAACGGCGTCGGTCGAGCGCTCGAGGTTTCATGTTGCGCCATTCGAGTTTCTGGCGAGATGGTCGAAAAAGAAATTACCAAGTCGTACCTTAAAGCAGAGATACTCCAAGGCTCGAATGATAACAACTGGCTGGCAGATCTCGATAACATCAGTTTGCAGTTAAGCCGGGGCAACGCGCCAACTGTGATTGACGGTGACCATCCACAACCACAGTCTCCCATTGCCGAGGCAATCGTTCCGCTGACGTCCTCCAATGGCTCTGCCGGTTTTCTGATGGTTCGTACTGCCGATCCCGCGCGCGTCTGGGCAGACAATGAAATGATGTTTCTGCACACAGTAGCCGATCAGATCACGGTCGCGGTTCAACAGGCTCATCTTATTACGCAACTCCGACAGCAAGCTCTCACCGATGCGTTGACGGGATGCTACAACCGGCGTGCGTTCGAACTGCAGCTTGAGCGAGACCTGCACCTGGCTACGCGAATGCGACAGCCCCTTGCGTTGGTCATGATGGATCTTGATGATTTCAAGCTCATCAACGATCGCGCAGGTCACGGTGTGGGCGACAACGCTCTGCGCATACTTGCCGAAAGTTTGCGCGCAGAGTTAAGGGCTGTCGATACGGCGGTGAGATTCGGCGGTGATGAGTTCGCGATAATCCTGCCTCAGGCGAATATTGAAGGCGCGCAGATTGTGGCCGAGCGCTTGCGCAAGCGCGTGGAGCAAACCGAGGTGCCCGGATATGGTCACATTACCGCGTCTTTTGGCACTGCCTCTTTTCCTCTTCACGCATCTTCTGGCGATACTTTGGTAGTCGCTGCTGACCGTGCTCTCTACCATTCAAAGCACGCCGGTCGTAACCGAGTCAGCACGCCCACGCAAGAAGGCGAAGAATCGTTGATCGTAGAAACTAAGGTCAACCAGGAATTCTTGATCCAAAGATTGCCACAAACAGCTCGCGACAGCGGGCGACGGCACAGAGCCTAGCGCGTTACTTCCCTTCTGGCGTAACGGCAAAAAATCGCGCATCATAACTACTTCGCTTTGCCCTACAAAAAGGTCGCAACATTAGTGCGCCTTAATCCAGGGCAATCGTACGCCTTCATCTATGGACGATTTAAAAAGATTTGCCCGTTATTTTTCTCCATACAAACTTCAGTTAATCACCGGCATTTTGTGCATACTCGCCGGAGTCATCGTCAACCTCACGATTCCATTGATTGTTGGGCAGGCCGTAGATGAAAACTGGAATGCGATTTCGTGGTCGAAGCTGACAATCTCTGCCTTGAAAGTGCTGGGGGCGAGTGTCGTCAGCGGCATGTTCCTGTTTCTCCAGCGCCGAATACTGATCGGCATCTCTCGCAATGTTGAATACGACTTGCGCCAGGATTTTTATGCGCATCTCGTCGATCAGCCCCTCTCGTTTTACCAGGAGCACCGAGTTGGCGACCTAATGGCGCGGGCTTCGAACGACCTGGCTGCAGTTCGTCAGTTGGGCGGGCCCATGATCATGTACTCGCTGCAGACGCTATTCGTAGTCATTCTCATTCTGCCGCTGATGTTGATGATCAGTTGGAAACTGACACTGCTGTTGTTCGTCACTATGCCGCTGGTGTCGTTGACAGTTAAGTTCTTCGGCCAGCAAGTTCACTTGCGATTCGAAAAGATTCAGGACTTCTTCGCGCAGATTACCGCCCGAGCCCAGGAAAACTTCACCGGCGTGCGCGTAGTTCGAGCCTATGCACAGGAAGGCGCTGAGATTGCCGCCTTCAACGATTTGAATCGCCAATTCGCCGAAAGGAATCTTAGCCTCGTCAAAGTCGACGCACTCATGCGTCCCCTGATGCAGTTCCTGATAGGGATCGGTTTTGTCTTAATCATCTGGGCCGGAGTTCCGATGGCGGTGCGTGGCGAAATCACAGTTGGCGAGTTTACGGTTTTCAATCTGTATCTCATGCGGCTTATTTGGCCGCTGATTGCGCTCGGTTACGTCGTGAATCTCTTTCAGCGAGGCACTGCCAGTTTGAAACGGATGAACGCGATATTTGCAATTAAACCAGCAATCGCCGATGCGACTTCTGTCAAACGCCAGCCGCCGATTACGGGCGAGATCGAATTTCGAAATCTGACATTCAGGTACCGGCAGCAGGACGACCCTGTGCTGCGCGACATCAAACTCCACATCCCTGCCGGCCAAACCGTAGCCTTTGTCGGAAGAACGGGAAGTGGCAAGTCTACGCTCGTTAATCTTATTCCGCGACTGATGGATGCTCCGGAAAACACCATCTTGATTGACGGCGTACGCGTGCAAGATTACCCGCTCGCTCAGTTGCGAGCCAGCATTGGCTTTGTGCCACAGGAGACTTTCCTGTTCAGCGATACAGTCGCCGAAAACATCGCATTTGGAGTGGAAAAGGCTGATCGAGCCGACATCGAATGGGCCGCAGAGATCGCCGGCCTCACGGAAGACATTCGAAGCTTTCCCGATGGCTTTGAAGCGATGGTGGGCGAACGTGGAATTACTCTGTCCGGCGGGCAAAAACAGCGAACCGCAATCGCGCGAGCTGTCCTGCGCGAGCCTAAGATACTGATCCTCGATGATGCGTTGTCGTCAGTAGACACTTACACGGAAGAGAGAATTCTCGGGCGACTGCGTGGCGTCATGCGAGATCGAACGAGCTTGATAGTCTCGCATCGCATTTCGACTGTGCGCGATGCGGATTTGATTTGCGTGCTCGACGAGGGTGCGATTGTGGAGCAAGGAACGCATGATGAATTACTGGCGTTAGGCGGCGAATATGCCGATCTTTATGAACGACAACTGCTGGAGGAAGAGTTGGCGGCTACTTAATACAAGGTCATAGATGTCGACGGTTGTAAAACAATTTCATGAAGAAGAAGCAATCGGGAAAACCTACGATTTCCGAATTGCACGGCGGCTGTTGAGATATCTCAAGCCTTACGTCCGTCTTTTGATTCCCGCGCTGGTGCTTACCTTGCTCCTGAACTTACTGGGAGTTCTCCAGCCAAAGTTTACGCAGTACGCGATTGACTGGTACATCCTGCCGCGAACTACCGACGGGTTGACGCTTCTAGTCACTTTGTTTGCGGGCGTTCAGCTCGTGCGATTCCTATTTGCCTATTTACAAACGGTGCTGCTGAACACGGTCGGCCAATACGTGATGTTTGATATTCGTCGCGAGCTTTACGACAAGCTGCAGCATCAGGAGGTCGCTTACTACGACCGCAATCCGGTAGGTCGCATCATGACGCGTCTAACGAACGACGTCGATGCGTTGAACGAACTATTCACGCAGGGTGTGACGGACGTACTTGGTGATCTCGTGATGATCGTCGCGATCATCGCCGTCATGCTTTGGATGGATGTACGGCTAACCCTCATCACTTTATTGACAGTGCCGATGTTGGTGGCGGCGACGACTTGGTTTCGCAAAGGCGCGCGGCGTGGCTACGACATGGTGCGCACACGCCTCGCTCGCATCAACGCTTTCCTGCAGGAACACTTTGCGGGAGCGCAGACTGTTCAAATTTTCAACGCTGAAGGCAAATCGGTTCGCAGGTTTGCCGCGATTAACTCCGATTATCGAAAAGCAAACATCGACACGATCTTCTTTTACGCTGTCTTTTTTCCGCTGGTGGATTTCATAGGTGCGGTCGGCATTGCACTCGTGATTTGGTACGGCGGCTATCGCGTAATGCAAAACACTCCTGAGCACACCGTACTGACATTGGGCGCGCTCGTGGCATTTATTCATTACTCGGGTTTTCTGTTCCAGCCGATTCGCGATATCTCAGACAAATACAATGTGTTTCAAGCTGCGGTCGTTGCTTCGCACCGCATCTTTCGCGCGTTGGATTTGCCGATCGCCATCGAGTCGCCTAAGAAGCCACTTAAATTCGGACGCGCGCGCGGCCTGATTGAATTTCAGAATGTCTGGTTTGCTTACCACGACGAAGACTGGGTTTTGAAAGATGTCTCGTTCACCGTGAATCCAGGTCAGTCGATTGCTTTGGTCGGTCACACCGGTTCGGGCAAGACAACGATTACAAATCTGTTGATGCGTTTCTACGATATCCAGCGTGGCCGCATCCTGCTGGATGGAGTCGATCTGCGAGATTGGGATCTGCAATCACTGCGCGAAAACTTTGCGGTCGTGCTCCAGGACGTTTTTCTCTTCAGTGGGACTGTGGAAAGCAACATTCGCCTCGGCAACAAAGATATTTCGGATGATCGCGTGATCTGGGCTGCGAGAGAGGTTCACGCGCACCGTTTTATCGAACGCCTGCATGACAGTTACAAATCGGAAGTGAGAGAGCGTGGTGCTGGGCTGTCGGTCGGACAAAAACAGTTAATTTCCTTTGCGCGTGCTTTGGCGTTTAATCCGGCGTTGTTGATTCTCGACGAAGCGACGAGTTCAATCGACACTGAAACTGAGCAGTTGATTCAACAGGCGATTGAGCGCGTGATGCGCGATCGTACTTCGATTGTTGTAGCGCATCGTCTGTCGACGGTTCAGCGAGCCGATCGAATTCTCGTGCTACATCACGGCGAGATTCGTGAGCAAGGGACTCACCAGGAGTTGCTCACCGGGCGCGGGCTCTATTGGATGCTGTATAAGCTTCAGTATTCCGACACTTCGCGGGCGGAACCGGTAACACTTCCGGAAGAGGAAGAGGCGCCAAGGCCGGTCGTCAGGCGCTTTCAATTCAGCGAATAAGAAGTCTTCACTCCGTAGGAGTGAAATACTTATAGACCTTTCGCCCTTTATGAAATTATCTCCGTTCGGAGGAGCGGAAGGGAACTTGTACTATACAACTCGATTTACTTTCCGCTCCTCCGAACGGAATCGAAAAAGGATAGGTTCGCCCGATCTATAAACATCTCACTCCTAGGGAGTGGGAAACTTTCATAGTTATTTAGGAGGACCGCTAATGAGATTCATTGTTCGTCTTCTGTTACCATTTCCCGTCCTTCTGAGCTTTATACTCGTCACTTCCAAAGCCGAATTAAGTAGCAATCAGACCACCCAACTCCGATTCGCCATTTCCTTCCCCGAATCAAGCTCAAAGCAACCTCTCGATGGCCGCATGCTCCTGCTCGTCTCGACCGACAACTCGAGAGAGCCACGCTTCCAGATCAACGAAGATCTCAACACTCAACAAGTCTTCGGCATCGACGTGGATGGTCTCAATCCAGGCGCAGAGGCGGTCGTTGACGCAAACGCCTTCGGCTACCCCGTTCGCAGCCTTTCGCAAATTCGTGCCGGCGAATATTGGGTGCAGGCGCTACTGCACACGTACGAGACCTTCAAGCGTTCGGACGGCCATACGGTCAAGCTGCCGATGGATCGAGGTGAGGGACAGCAGTGGAGCCGCGCGCCCGGAAATCTTTACAGCACTCCGCAAAAACTAAGGATAGACCCCGCGAAGTCAGAGACGATCAAGATCACACTCGACAAAGTAATCGCTCCAATCGATCCGCCGAAAGACACAAAGTACATCAAGCACGTAAAGATGCAGAGCAAGCTGCTCTCCAATTTCTGGGGACGGCCGATGCATCTCGGAGCTAACGTTCTTATGCCCGAAGGTTTTGATACTCATCCAAACGCTCGTTACCCATTAGTCATCTTTCATGGCCATTTTCCAGCGACCTTCGGAGGTTTTCGCGAACAGCCGCCTGATCCGAATCTGAAACCCGACTACAGCGAGAGATTCAAGCTCCATGGCTATAACAAAATTGTGCAGGAGCACGCGTACAAGTTTTACCAGGAGTGGACTGGCCCAGACTTTCCGCGCTTCATCATCATCGAGATCCAGCATGCGAATCCTTATTACGATGACTCGTATGCAGTGAACTCGGCGAACTTAGGGCCCTACGGCGACGCCATTACATATGAACTGATACCTTTCATCGAGAAGAAGTTTCGAGGCATTGGCCAAGGCTGGGCTCGGTTCATGTATGGTGGCTCGACCGGAGGCTGGGAAGCTTTAGCGGCCCAGATCTTTTACCCCGACGAGTACAACGGAGCGTGGGGCGCATGTCCTGACCCAATAGACTTTCGCGCGTACACCGTCGTCAATATTTATGAACACAAGAACGCGTATCGCAACGAGAGCAATTGGAAGCAGACACCCCGTCCCGGAAAACGGAACTACCTCGGTGAACTGTCAGCCACGATAGAAGAAATGAATCACATGGAGCTGGCGTTGGGGACTCACAGCCGTTCTGGCGGTCAGTTCGACATTTGGGAAGCCGTGTACTCGCCTGTCGGTAAGGACGGCTATCCCAAACCGATCTGGAACAAGCTTACGGGAGACATCGATCACTCAGTGGCTGCTTATTGGCGTGATAATTACGATCTCGGTTACATCCTCAAGCGCGATTGGCCCAAAATCGGAAAGAAACTCGAGGGCAAGCTTCACATCTATGTTGGTGAAGCTGACAACTACTTCTTGAACGATGCAGTTTATCTGGTAGAGGATTTTCTGAAGACTACCACGAGCCCGCATTATGGTGGCGAAGTCGATTATGAGCCGCGCGCGGAGCACTGTTGGAATGGAGATCACACTCGGCCCAACGCGATTTCACGCCTGCGGTACCATCAGTTTTATGCGCCCAAGATTGTTGCGCGGATTTTGAAGAGCGCGCCTCCCGGAGCGGATTTAAAAAGCTGGCGGTATTAGCAGCCACATGACCGAGCAGCATTGCCTCAAAGCGAATGAGGGAGCCGACGCGTCGCGTCGCAATGAGTTTAGCCCGGCCTTTCAAGGCCGGGAGTATAAGCACGGCGTGTCATTCGCGTCGCGTCAGCGACGCGATGAATTTGCATCGATTTGGCCGTTTTCATTGCGTCGCTACGCGACGCAAAAATCCTTTAGGCTAATCTAGCCCCGGCCTTGAAAGGCCGGGCTAAATTCATTGCGACGCTACGCGTCGGCTTTGTCTTTTCACTTTTCGACGCAAATCATGACCGCCGAGTTCCTACAGCTTCTTCCGTATTTAATCATTGCCTTTGGTGCTGGTCTCCTGGGTGCTTTTGTCGCCTTAGTGTGGTCTCCGGGTGTGACCGCCAGAGGCGCCATTCAGCACTTCGCGGCTGGAGTCGTCATTGCCGCTGTTGCTTCGGATTTAATTCCTGAGGTTCAAAAGATTGGAACCGCCCCCGGGGTCCTGGGAGGTTTCGCAGCCGGTGGCGCTGCGATGATCGGGCTCAAATGGCTGGTGCTCAAGTTTGAGAAGTATGAAAAACAGAAGCATCAACTCCCGCTCGGGATCGCTGCAGCCGCAGGCATTGACACGCTGGTTGATGGTGCGATTATCAGCGCGGGTTTTTCGAGCGGTCAGCAGCTTGGCGGCTTGCTCGCGATCGCACTGTCAGTGGAACTTTTCTTTCTAACCTTATCGGTTGGGTCAGAGTTTCATAAGAGTAAGTCGAATCGTTGGAAGGGGCTGGCGATTACGTCACTAATCGCGTTGATGTTGTTAGTCGGAGCGCTGGCAGCGTTCTTTGCGCTACAAGCCGTTTCGGATGCGACTTTGGCGATCGTGCTCGCATTCGGTGCGGCGGCTTTGATCTACTTAGTGGCGGAAGAACTTCTGGTTGAGTCGATTCAGGCAGAGGAGAATCTTTTTAGCACCACAATGTTGTTTGCTGGGTTCCTCGTGGTGCTGGCGATTAAGTTGTTAAGCCGTTAGTCACGATTGCGCCTTCGGCGTTGGTGATGCGGCTGGACGCACTGTTTTGGTTCGTGTGATTTCGTGGTTATCATCAGGACTGCCGTGAACATTGAAGCGTACTTGGACCGGATCAATTATCGTGGTTCGCTTGAGCCAACAGCCCAAACGCTGCGCGACCTGCAAGTGGCGCACCTTTTAACGGTCCCTTTTGAGAATCTCAGCATCCATTCCAATGAACCGATCGTGCTTGATGACGATTCCCTGTTCGACAAGATCGTGAACCGGTGCCGCGGCGGGTTCTGCTATGAATTAAATGGTCTCTTTGCAGCCTTACTACGCGCACTTGGATTCAAGGTCGAGATGCTTTCGGCCGGAGTAGCGAATTCTGAAGGGGTGTTTGGACCAGATTTCGATCATATGGTGTTGCTTGTCACACTGGAAGACCGCTGGCTGGTTGACGTCGGCTTTGGTGACTCATATCGCGAGCCTCTGCTGCTTGATTACCAGGGTGAGCAGGTGCAGGACGACGGCACTTACCGGATTACATCGCACAATTCTTATTTGATTATGAGTCAGCGACGCGGGGAGAGTGAATGGAAAGATCAATATCGATTCACTTTGCAGCCTCACATTTATTCCGATTACGCTGAAATGTGTCATTACCATCAGACCTCGCCGCAGTCACACTTCACGCGCGGGCGCGTCTGTACCAGAGCAACGCCCGACGGACGCATCACACTTAGCGAGCTGCGATTGATCACCACTGTCAATGGTCAGCGAGAAGAGCGAATGCTCGGTAACGATGAGGAATACAGACAAGTATTGCGTGAAACCTTCGGCATTCTGATGAGTTGAAAATGCTCGATATTAAACCGATCATCGCGCCAAAGGCGCGAGAGATGGTAGCCAGGGGCAAGCTCTGAGCGAAGCGAAGAGCGCCGCCCCTGGGACCAAAAAAAATTGCGGCTGAGCTCTGAAAGAGCGACAGAGCGTATTTAGAACAAACCTATTTCGCACTTTCAGTGCTGGATTCTTGTACCCTTTGTTGATCCAGGGGCGTCGTGCTTCGCTTCGCTCAGCACTCTGCCCCTGGCTACTATCTTTCGCGCCTTTGGCGCGAAGAATTCTATGCACATGCACGCGGACAGGCGTGCCCTTTAATTACTCCCGCCGCTGTTGCCGCGGAGGTGCTTGTCCAAGAACTCGAGAATAGCCTTGTTAGCCTGAATCTCATTAACCTTCTTTGTGAACCCGTGTCCCTCGTTGTCGAATACAACGTACTCCACCGGCACACCACTCTTCTTCACCGCCTCAACGATTTCATCGGACTCCGGCTTGATCACACGCGGATCGTTAGCTCCCTGCAGGACGATTAACGGCCGCCGTATCTTATCGGCATGGAACAGCGGTGAGACCTCCTTCAGCATGTCGAGCTGCGTTTCCGGATCGCCAATCTCCTTGTAAAGCGATTTGCGGAACGATTCCCAATACGGTGGAATAGATTTCAACGTGCGCACCCAATTCGAGACGCCGAACACATCGACGCCAACTGCGAATTCCTCGGGTTTGAACGCCAGCGCTGCCAATACCATGTAGCCGCCGTAACTCCCGCCCATCACGCCAATCTTATTTTCATCAACCCATCCGAGCGACTGTAAATACTTCTTCGCCTCAACGACGTCCCACAGTGGCTCGCGACCGTGCTTGCGATCGTCGGCGGTAAAGAAACTCTTGCCGTAGCCGCTTGAGCCGCGATTGTTCACGTCAAGAACGGCATAACCCTGGTTGACGAGGAACTGCACCTGCGCGCGGTAACCCTTTCGAGCCTGCCCGCCAGGCCCACCATGGACAAGCACAAGCGCCGGAACTTTGTTTTGAGGACTCGCGCCATGCGGTTTGAAGAGGATTGCCGGAATTTGCATTCCATCGAACGACTTGTAGCGGATTATCTCCGTATCTACGAGATCAGCCGAATTGATTTCGGGATTGAGACTATTTGTAAGCTTCGTGACCTTGCGACTCGCGAAATCATAGACGTACAGGTTCGACGGCGATCGGTCGCCGTTGAGATAAAACGCCATCCGTGTTTCGCTCGGCGAAATATTGACGCCAGTAATGTCGCCATCGGGAATCTTCGGCATCGGAACGAGCT
>DATEDU010000357.1:0-16460 GCA_035281525.1 Pyrinomonadaceae bacterium
CGCTTAATCATTAAAGGGAATATAACATCGATTAGATGCAACAACTCACCGTTTAGCGCGATCCACGAAATAACACGAAATAGAAGACACGAAATGACAAACCTCAAACGACATCCGTATAATCCATCCGTCTAATTTGTCCAGTCTCCCCCGTTCTTCAGCAGGTCAGGTATTGAAGTCACGACCAGGTCAGGCATTGCAATCACCACTAAGCAAATTCAGACGGCGACTGGCAAAGCTTGCGATGAGTCTCTGCCTCTCCATGGTTGCACAACGCGCGATCAAACTCTCCATCACCGCGTTCTTAATTCTCATGGCCCTCGGCTTCAGCCTGGCCCAGGATCCTTCAACGGCTCAACGCCCCAGAAAAGTCTTTCCCGTCGATCCCGATGAAGTACTGCGCATCGACACCGATTTGGTAGCCGTTGACGTTACCGTCACTGACGCTCAAGGCAGACCCGTCCGGAATCTTGGCAAAGATGACTTCAAAATTTACGCCGACGGGCGCGAACAGCCTCTTGCCTTCTTTCAAGTTGAACGTCGAACTGGCCCACCGCGGCCGTTGGCCATTGTCTTTGCGCTCGATATCTCAGGAAGCATGACGGCCGATGAGATGGAACGGTTGCGGATCGCCCTCCAGGCTTTTGCAACGAATGTCTCTGACCAGCAGGCGGTTTACTCCATCATGGTATTTGGAATGAACGTGAAGATTCTTCAGAAATTCACTTCAGATCCCGCCGCGTTCGTGCGCGCGTTTGATAGAGTTGCTCGTGAACCGAACGGTCTTTCGACTCACACTTACGACGCTGTCGATGATGCTGTGCGTTTGCTGGTGCGCAGCGCTCCGCGGACGCGTGATCGGCGGTTAGTGAAAAGGGCGGTGGTCGTCGTGACTGATGGGTTTCCGGTAGGCGACACAGTTTCACCTCAAACTGTGATCGAGCGAGCTAACGCGGCGGAGGCGAGCGTTTATGTCGTTACGCTGCCGTCTTATTCGCGCCTAATGGCGTCGGCGTCGCACAATCCGTTGCCGACACCGCTTGATGTGAGTGGGCTCGCTGATCTAACTGGCGGCCGAAGCTTCTATGCACACGAGAAGGATTACGTGCCCCTCTTTAAAGCGTTAGCCGAAGAAGTGACTTCAGCTTACGTGCTGGCTTTTTACCCGGAAGAAGAGAAAAGGCGCGACGGCTTATTTCATGAGATCAGAGTCGAGGGACCAAGAGGTCTGAATATCAGGCAAAACCGTCCAGGCTATCAAGCGGCAGGTAAGAGGGACTAGCAGGGCAGGAAGCAGGAGCAGGAGGCAGGCGCAGTTGCAGCAAGGCTGCCTCTGCACCTGCATGCTGCTCCTGTTCCTCAATACTCGTCTTCGTCTTCGTCGTCCAAGTCTTCTTCTTCAACAATATCCAACTCGACTGGATCGAGACCCACGACTTCCAATTCAGTTCCACATTCGTCGCAAGATACCGTATCGCCCTTATCTGCATCTGTGTCCACGTGGACATCAGCCTCACATTCCGGGCAAGTTCCTGTCGGCACTTTATTACCTCCCAAAGAAAACAGTTTTAAGGTAACAGGCACACCAAAAGCCCGTGAGACCTGTACCTTGGTTATGATTTGGCTCACGACAATCTAACCGCCGTTGCAGGATTTTGCAAACTCTTTTTTTGTGTCTTGTGCGTGGGCCAGTTTGGACTATTTCTCGGATCCAATCGGGCCCGAAAACATTGATTTTAGTGGCAGCTTAGCGGAGGATAGACATGCCCTAGCGAGACGCGGGGCCAGGAACTTAAACCCGATCGAAGTTCATGAGATGTTCGTAATTGAGTATTGAAAGAGTACCCCCAATGAGTATCTGTAAACCCCTCGCCAGCATTGTACGGTTGGCTCTTACCTTAATCCTGATCGCAAGTCCGCTCTGCGCTCAACGCCGCCGATCACCGGCGCCAAAACCGCAGCCGCCCGCTCAAGCGGCTCAACCGGCGCCTACTTTTGATTCAATACTGGCCGCTGAAAGCTATCGAATCTATGCGGAAGTGCGCGGGGTGGGCCAGTTGCTGCGTTCCCCCGGAGTGAGTGACGTACTTGATCCTTTGGTCAAGCTGGCGTCCCCTCCAACGGAGTTCAAGACGCTAGTGAAGTGGCTCAATTCGCAAGCTGACGACCTAATGTCGTCGCGTTTGATGTTGGCGACTGCGCCGACGCGGCCAAAGTTGCCCCAAATTTTGTTCGTAATTGAATTCTCTTCACCTGAAGACGCTCAAAAGTTCGAGCCCAAGCTGAAGAGCGTTCTACCCGAGCTAGTGCCGCCTCCACCGTCAGAAAAAAGAGAGCGCACCAAGACTTCGAACGAGCCAGCGAAGACTTCGAATGAGCCAGCGAAGACTTCGAATGAGGCGCCCAAGACGACAGCAGAACCAGCGAAGATTTCAGGAGAGCAAAACGTTGTAAATGCCGAAGCTAAACCACAGGAGATGCCTCCTGCTCCGCCACAACTTGTAGTCAAACAAGCCGGTTCGTTACTTCTTCTGAGCGACACCGCAGTTTCTCTCAAGTCTCTCAGACCAATCGGCAGCAAGTCGCTAACGGAAGACAGTAACTTCCGTCAGGCACACACCCGTTTCAGTTCAGACTCCGTTTTTGTTTATATCGACATCGCATCTTTTGATAGAGAGGACCGGGAGCGTCGGAAAGCTTGGGAGGAAGAACAGAAGAAGCAGGCGGAGAGCGAAAGTGGAAATACCCAAAAAGCTGAAGAGGAAGTGGTTCTTCCGGACGAACAGGCCTCACCCGAAGAGGAAGCCAGTCCACCGTTTGACCACGTTGTGGTGACCGATCCCGTTTTAGGGCCGCCTACAGTTTTAGCACCTACTGTTTCGGCCCCGCCGGATCAAACAGGTACTGAGTTGTCCGGAGGGCCCGGCGGACCTCCGGTAAGGGCACTTTCACCCAGCCAGTTTTTCATGTTCACGAGCTTCCTGTTCACCGGACCGCCCAAGTGGCCGGAAGCCATTGGCGTGGCTGCCAATTTTGATGGTGAGTCGTACGTGCTGCGAGCACTCTTGATCAACGAGCCCGAGGCTAAGGGAAGTATCATCCCGTTTATACCTCAGCTCATTCCCGGTCCGCCTTTATCTTTGGAAGCGGCTTCGATATTTCCCTCCGACACCAAACTGCTCATTTCTGCGTCGCTTGATTACTCGCAGATTTATGAGACCGCGGCTAAAAACATGAAGCGTCAGCACGAAGAAATTCGAGCTATGTCAAAAGCACCGGTCAAGATCAGCGAGCCCGAATCGCCGTTTGCGCCGTTCGAAGCCAAGCTCGGAATCAAGATCAAAGAAGATCTTCTTCCATTACTTGGTAATGAAATTGCGGTTAGCCTGCCCGTCAGCATTTTGGGTCTGGGATCTCAACCACCACCATCGCCTGCGCCGGCCGACAAGCCGGGTGAAGAAGCTGGTCCAAATGCACCGAAGGAATCTGAATCGCAGCCGATCATTGCAATCGCAGTTAAGGATAAAGAAAGTCTTCGAATTCTAATTCCCAAGATCATCGATAAGCTCGGTTTCAAAGGCGCAAGCATGCTCGCACAATCCGAGAAACGCGGCGACACTGAACTCGTCTCCTACGTGGGCGTCCTATCATATGCCTTTATTGAAAACTTCCTGGTCATTTCTCCCGACACCAAAGCAGTGCGTCATGTCTTGGACTCTTATTTAAACCACCAGACGCTTGGGTCCGACAGCCGCTTCAGGGACGCGACTCGTTGGCAACCTCGACAGATGGTCGCTCAGGTTTACATGCCGACAGAATTGATGGAAGCGTATTACGAACTTATCCGAAACCCGGCCGGTAACAATAAGCTCAGGGAATTTCTGTCACAATTGAACCCCACGTCGATACCAGTTACTTATGCCGTGTCGAATGAAGGTATTGGTCCATTACACGAGTTACATCTTCCGAAGAATCTCGTGATGTTCATTGTCGCAGGGATGGTTACGGAGACTAGTCAGCCTTCAATCCCGACCAACGAAGCTGTCACTCAGAGTGGTTTAAGAATGATCGCGAGTGCTGAAGCTGGTTATCATGCGGGACCGGGTAAAGGCAGCTTTGGAACGTTGGAACAACTCGTTGAACAGAACCTTGTACATAAAGATCTGCTCGAGAAATATGGTTACAAGGTCGAGCTAACGATCACCGGTACCACGTTCGAAGCCACCGCTGTTCCAGTTGAATATGGAAAGACTGGAATAATGTCGTTCTTTGTGGACGAAAGCGGAGTGGTGCGCGGCGCCGATCGCGGAGGTGCGCCGGCGAGCGCCGCCGACAAACCAATTCAGTAACTGTCCACAGATTAGCAGATTACACAGAAAGTGTCAGACAAAGAGTTGAAGCAGGTCTTGTATTGCTTGTTGGCTTGGTTTGCTTGTTTTGCATCTGTCTAATCTGCGTAATCTGTGGATAGATTTATTTAAGGTTTTCGATTTCGATGGGCTCGATTGCTTCGGCCAGCTCAAAACCAAACACGCGCGAATAGAAATATAGCTCGCCATCCAGCGCTCGCTGGATGTTCCTGGCCTGCCTAAAGCCGTGTTGCTCACCTTCGAAAGGAACGTACGCGACCGGCATCCCCTTCTTGCGCAAAGCAGCTACCATCATCTCTGCCTGATTCGGCGGCACGACCCTGTCTTCGAGACCTTGAAAGAAAATCGCCGAACACGATAACTGATCGGTAAAGTTAATAGGCGAGCGTTGATAGTAAATATCTCGTCGTTCAGGATAGGGACCAAACAGACCGTCAAGATAGCGCGATTCGAACTTATGCGTATCCCTTGCGAGGGCTTCAGCGTCGCTCACACCGAAATGACTCGCGCCGGCTTTGAAGTCATTGCGGAAGGTCAACGCACAAAGAGTTGTGTAACCACCGGCGCTCGCACCCGTGATCATTAACCGATCGCCGTCGACTTCACCTTGGTCAATTAGATAACGCGCGCCATTCGCACAATCGTCAACATCGACCACGCCCCAGTTATCCATCAACCTTTCTCGATAACTCCTACCGTATCCCGTACTACCGCCGTAGTTCACATCCAGTACGGCGACTCCTCTGCTGGTCCAATATTGAATCTGAAGGCTGAGGATCATAGTTGCGGCCGAAGTTGGTCCACCATGGCTTTTTACGAGCAACGGCGGTAGCTCACCTTCCGGCGCGCGATAATCGGGATTCGTAGGTGCGTAGAAAAAACCGTGTGCGGTGAGCCCGCCAGTTGTGGGAAACTCAATAGCTTTCGGAATTGAAATGTAACCGGGATCGATCTTTAGGTTATTTGACCGACGAAGTACTTCGATTTCCGTCGTCGTGAGATCCAGTTTAACAATCGACGGCGGCTGCGTAACCGAGCCCGCACGAAAGACAGCGTGACCAGGAGAGGAGCGAACGTAACTCACATCAGTGTAGTCCAATGCAATCGGTTGTATTTTCCTGGACCGCGTATCGATCATTGCAACTCGTGACATGCCTTGTTCGAAATAGGTGCAAACGATTCGATTCGCAGACTCGACTGCATAACTGCTCATTCCGAACACCCATTGCGGCATACCAAACTCAGCGCTGAGTTCAACCAGTGGTTCTACTTCACCCCCCGCATTAAGACGGAAGAGATTCCACCAGCCGGTCCGGTCTGAAACGAAATATAGTGTGCCGTCAGGCGACCACTCTGGCTGAAAGATTGACTCCTTATTGCCCCCAGCCACACGCCGCGTGTTAGTCAACGAGCCATCGCTGGCGACGTCACCCACCCACAGTTCGCTTTCGTCCCAGGGCATGTTGGGATGATTCCACGTCAGCCAAGCGAGCGTAACTCCGTCGGGACTTAGGCGAGGCGTCGAATAAAAGTCATTGCCGGCGACTAGAACTTTCCCGCCATCCAGTGGTCCATCCAGATCGATACTGACGATCGTGTTGACGGCTTCGCGTCCCTCAACGGTGTGATCTTCTCGTACGCAGATCAGCCGGTTGCGCTCGCGGTCAATCGCCGGTTCCGCATAGCGCAATTCTGTTTGCGGTGTAAGGGGCTGCGGTGCACCTGCGCAAGTTTGTTTGTATAGTCTTTGATCAGTGAAGTTAGAGAAACATACCAATCCGTTCCGGACTACGTAGTCGCCTCCTCCATATTCGTGAACGCGCGTTCTGGCGTTAAATCCGGGCGGTGTTACGCCCGAGACAGCCCCACTTGAGCCGCGACACACAATGACATTGCGCCCGCCTTCGGACGGCCGCATCTCAATCCAATAAATGTCATCTCCGTCAATGGCGGGCTGACTTAGACCAACGGACTCACTGACGATGAGTGCAGAAGTGATCGGTGATTTCCAGGATCCGTAAGGCTTGACCTCTTTACCAGGCATGGGTATATGTCCAAGTTTGTGACTCCAAAAATCCGGCAAACGTTAGCATAAATAGCAAAACGTTTGTGTCTCGGAATAACTTGAGGACCACTTCGGGAAAGTTTTGTTACAACCTCGCAAGTGGTTTGTAAGATAACCGCAACCCATCCCGGGAAGGGGTCGACTACCATCCCACATCGTTAATTCTCCATGGGAGAACTGAGATAAAGGCAAGGGCGCCGGTCTTGGGGGAGGTCGGCGCCCTCTCTTTATGTCTTCATTACGGCTTCCGATTGGACCACGTGAACATTTGGCGAACAGCCAACTCTATCCACAGATTACACAGATTAACCGTCAACGACTGAAACGCAGTCCACTCGTGGCTCGTTCCTTCATCGACTGTTCGTACCCGAATAATTAATCTGTGAATCTGTGAATCTGTGTAATCTGTGTAATCTGTGGACAGTCATGGACAGCGATTTGACTCACCTCGCAAACAGGACCACAATTCGCACATCACCCATCCATCGTTGAAAGGTAGAGCCTATGCGCCGATCGAGAATCACGCGTCCAATCGTCTTCTTGAGTGCTCTGGTCCTATTACTTCCATCCGCATTACTTCCAACTTCGAACGCTGACACCTTTCGCCCTGTCGTTCGTGGAAGACGCGGAGTTGTGGCTGGCGGCCATCCCCTTTCAGTCGAAGCAGGTCTTCGCATGTTGCAACGAGGCGGGAACGCCGTTGATGCGGGAGTCGCAACCATACTCGCCGCCTCGGTAATTGAGTTCTCTCACTTCTCATTCGGCGGCGAAGTGCCCATTCTGATCAAAATGAAGGGGCAGGAGGTCAGTGTAATTGAGGGCATGGGCGCAGCTCCGATGAAAGCGACGCTCGAGTTTTTTGTGAACCGAGCCAAAGATCCAAAACTGTCAAATTCGGAGATGGCCACGATGCGGGACGCGCGCTCTGGGGCGATTCCCTCGACTGGTCCACTTTCGGCGACTGTTCCTGCAGTGCTCGATGCGTGCGTCGTAGCACTCGATAAGTTCGGCACCAAGTCGCTGGCTGAAGTCATGCAGCCCGCCATCGAACTCGCCGACGGCTTTCCGCTCGATGAATTACGTGTTCAATACATCAAGAATCGCAGCCGCGTCTTTTCACAGTGGGCCGACGCTAAACGCGTGTTCCTACCGGGCGATAAGACTCCGGAAGTTGGTGACGTGTTTGTGCAAGCCGACCTCGCTCGCACTCTCCGCGAAATCGTGAATGCTGAAAAACGTAGTGCAAGGAAAGGTCGCCATGCAGGTTTGATGGCAGCGCGCGACTACTTCTACAAAGGTCCGATCGGCAGGCGTATTGGCGACTACATGCAGCGGAATGGTGGTCTGATCGCGGCAGGCGATCTCGCACGCTGGCGAGCGAAAGTAGGAGCTCCGGTTAAAGCGACTTACCGCGGTTTTGAAATCTACAAAGCGGGCTTCTGGACTCAAGGACCGGCGATGGTGGAAACGCTTAACCTGCTGGAGGGCTACGACCTCAAAAAGTTGGCGCACAACTCGCCGGAGTATATTCACACCGTTACTGAAGCGCTCAAACTCGCACTCGCAGATCGAGATCGGTATTACGGGGATCCCGACTTTGTGAAGATTCCGACCGTTGAACTACTTTCGAAAGATTATGCCGCGCTTCGTCGTTCGTTGATTGAGACGGAACGCGCGTCGCTGGCTCAGCGACCGGGTGATCCTCTCAACATGAAAGCCGTACTTGCGAGCGCTGCTCCGAAAATCAGTCGCGCATCAACAGTTCCCGAAATCGAACGCGCAAACGATACGACATGCGTGAATGTGATCGATAAAGATGGAAATCTTTTTAGTGCTACGCCAAGCGGAGCATGGCTTCCGGCGGTTGTTGCTGGAGATACAGGCGTGTTGATGGGCCAGCGACTGCAATCGGCGTTAACCGATCCAAACAGTCCCAATGTTGTCGCTCCTGGAAAACGGCCACGAATTACTCTTACTCCAACTCTCGTGCTCAAAGATGGTCTACCGTTCATGGTCTTGAGCACGCCAGGTGGCGACAATCAGGATCAGGCTCTACTACAAGTGCTGCTGAACATTATCGAGTTCAGGATGAACCCACAGGAAGCCGTCGAGGCAGCGCGGTTTGATACTCAGCATTATGTCAGCTCGTTCGACGATCACGAGTTTTTGGCTGGCTCTCTGAACATTGAGTCGCGTGTTCCTGAAAAAACTATCGCTGAACTGAAGTCGCGCGGTCACAAAGTGAAAGTCCAATCCGACTGGGGCACGTTATCAGCGCCTACGGTAATCGTTTATGACATCAGAACCGGTGTATCTTCCGGCGGAGCTGATCCGAGGCGCGGACGATACGCGGTAGCTTGGTAAGACCTGGTGGACCACATATGAGTACAGCACCTCCACTCTTTCGAATAATCCTTCAAGTGGCCGATCTCGATCGAGCTGAGGAGTTCTATGGCAAGCTCCTCGGTGACTCGGGACGCAGAATCCCTTATGCGTCGCGACACTACATTGATTGTGGTCCTGTCATTCTTGCTCTCGTCGATCCGAGCATTGACGGTGAGGAGGCTCAGCCAATTCCCGACTACATCTATTTTTCGGTAAACAATATCGAAGAAATCCATCAGCGAGCACGCGAACTGAACTGTCTCGCTAAAGAAGATGTTCATGGGGCGGCGTCCGGCGATATCGTGGTACGTCCGTGGGGCGAGCGCTCGTTTTATATCAGAGACCCCTGGGGGAACCGGCTGTGCTTCGTCGATGAGACTACGTTGTTTACAGGACGGCGGGCAGAACCGGGAGCGTAGCGACCGGGTCGAGTTTGGGAGAGTCACGTTATGACAAACCTCAATTTCAAATGGCTCATTGCAGCATTCACGACGGCCTTACTTGCAGTCTTCGCCTTCAGCTCAGAACTGCCTAACACCCCGCCCGATCCATTACGCTCTACCTCCACTTACTACACTGTGCGTCCTGATGTGCGCCGCTGTGCTTCTCCTCTATGTGGGGGCTATTTCGTAAAACGCGTGAATTATCCACGCACTCGTTGCGCCAATGGTCGCCTAGCGCCGGAATGCTATGTAGCAGAGATTGACTGGGGCCAACAGCCAGAGATCGAAACCCGAGGCGCACTGCTGCGAGGCAATGTCGTGCCTAAATTCTTTCCGAGGTTCGGCAATCTCGGCGCATTCAGGGTATCTGAATCATGGCAGGCAGCGAGCGATGCGCAGCCGAGCGGAACTTTTTATCGACTCAAAGATCGCGGCGTACGTTGCATAACCTATCCATGTCCAACTCACCATGAAGCGAAGCTGAATACAAAGATACATGCGAATGTCGCAGGGGCGGACCTTAATGGCTCCGGCGCGAACGAGGACTTGATTGCGGAAGCCTCTCAAGCGATGACTGAGATCGACGGCATCCTCGTCGCTGGTACACATGCGCCCGTGACTGGCCCAGGCGGCAGGTCGCGCCAAGTGAAAGCATCACAATTCTACTTGCGCGCACAGAAGCAAGCGTCTAATAAGCCATGCATGAAGACTGGTTGCTCCAGCCAGGTGTGCGCGGATGAAAATGTGATTACGACTTGCGAGTGGCGTCCGGAATACGAGTGTTATCAGAAGGCAAAGTGTGAGCGGCAGGCGGACGGCAAGTGCGGCTTCACGAGAACACCCGAACTCCTCGCCTGCCTCAAATCAAAGAGATGACTATCGACAGAACTCGTTACGATGAAACAAACCACAGTCGTTAACAAACCTGCCAAAGCGAAAGTGTCTGATGCCGAATTTCGGATTAGGCTGAAAAACATTGCCGATTGGAGGACGAAACGCCTCGCCCAACTTCGCCAACAGAAGGAGCGTTGACGTCAAGCACATGTCGCTTGATGAATCAGGTTTTTAACTGCGTCTTCAAAACACCAAATCTTCGCGCCAAAGGCGCGAGAGATGGTAGCCAGGGGCAAGTGCTGAGCATAGCGAAGCACGCCGCCCCTGGAAAAGCACGACAGAAAAAATAGAGCACTGAAAGTGCGAAAGACGTTTTCGTGCCGCGCAGATTTCTGCCGCTCTTTCAGAGCTTGGTGTGAATTTCTGCCAGTTCCAGGGGCGGCGCTCTTCGCTACGCTCAGAGCTTGCCCCTGGCTACCATCTCCCGCGCCTTTGGCGCTAAGAATTCGCTCGCAACGCGCGTCAGAATAGCCGGTAATTGGCGTCTTAGCATGTTTGAGTCTATTCTCAAGCCACAATGACTCGGGAACCGGCGTATCCTGCGGCGCGCGCAATAGCTGCAACCGTTGAAGCCCACTTTGCCCGCCACATCGACGAGGCACGGCAAAACGGCGAGCAAGATCTCGCTCCTCCACCAAACGCGGACGCCATCGAAGCGATCATCGACGCAACTTTCTGGGCCAGCTTGCGCCCCGAGGAACGTCGGTTTCCACAAATCTCAGTTGCCCTGTTGCCTCCTGAATTGGGCCAGCCGCTCATGTTTGAACAAGCCTTGCCACTCTCGCCCGCCATCCTTACCAAGCTTGCGCCGGCCGTCGAGCGTCCCGGGATCCATCTTGGCGTTTGGGGCGAGGGAGATGAGCTTTATGTATGGGGTGCCACTCGCGTCATTCCCAGTTACGGGCTTGTTTTAGAAGACATTGAGCCCGGCTTGCTCGTTATCAAACACCGTCGCATTGACGGCATCGGCAAATTTGCGAACGTGGCGGTGCTCAAAGGCGATGTGGTTAAGGTTATCGACGAAAAAGGAACGAGCCTGCCCGACTGTCCGGAGTTGCTTAAGGCGTTACTAGCGTTCACCTCATCCACCGAAGACGAAGGTGTAAACATACTCGTGCAACTCGCGGCGTCAATGCGTACTCATGGTCACGGCGGTTCTCTGTTAGTCGTGCCAAACGGCAGTGATGAGTGGCGCGCGTCTATACGCCAGCCAATTCTGTATTCGATTCTGCCACCGTTTTCGCGGCTCGCGGACTTGGTCAGGCAAGATACGAGCGAGATGAGCGAGACCATGTGGGAAGCATCAGTGCGACGTGCCATAGACAGTGTCGCCGGTCTGACGGCAGTAGACGGCGCAACTATCATCAACGATCAATATGAGGTACTCGCGTTTGGCGCAAAGATAGAACGTGCAATCGGAAGCAAATCGGTAGAGCAGATGGTTGTGACAGAGCCTATCGTCGGCAACCAGCCGGAAGTGGTTACGCCAGTACAACACGGCGGCACCCGCCATCTGTCGGCAGCGCAGTTCGTCTACGACCGGCGCGACTCGATCGCTCTCGTCGCATCGCAAGATGGCCGCTTCACAGTCTTTGCCTGGTCACCTTGCGAAAACATGGTCCATGCACACAGTGTCGAAGCACTCTTACTGTGATCGATTCAAATAAATGACCAAAGGAAGATTAGAAGCCTTCAGCGATGGTGTGATCGCCATCATCATTACCATCATGGTATTGGAACTCCGCCCGCCGCACGCATCCGAACTCAATGCTCTCGTTCCACTGGCGCCAAAGTTTTCGAGTTATTTAATGAGTTTCGTGTACCTGGGAATCTATTGGAATAACCATCATCATCTCATCCATGCTGTCAAACATGTAAATGGTCGAGTTCTTTGGGCCAATCTGCACCTGCTGTTCTGGTTGTCCTTGGTGCCTTTTGTAACCGCGTGGATGGGAGAGAACCATTTTGGTTCGTGGCCGGTTTTTCTTTATGGCACTGTTTTGCTGCTGGCAGCAATTGCTTATTTCATCCTTGCACACTCTCTCGTTTCTCTTCACGGCCGGGATTCGGTTATTGCCACTGCGCTCGGTGCGGACTTTAAAGGCAAGCTTTCGATTGTGATTTATGCGGTCGCTATTCCGCTTGCGTTGTTCAAGTGGTGGCTGGCTTTCGCTATATATTGGTTCGTAGCAATCATGTGGCTCATTCCCGACCGTCGCATTGAGCGAATTCTGCAACAATGAAGGGGCCTACCACAGAGCATCATGATGTTCGCGAACACCAAAAGCTTCGTGGAGCTCAATCCCACCCGGAAGCGTGCCCGAGTAAGTGCCGAACCAATGGACGTAATCGGAACGAATAATCAGAAAATTGTCGTGCTTCTCAAGCAAGGCTTCACGCTTGAAGTACAGCGTTCCGCCTTCAGCGAAGCCTACAGTTGAAAGATCCTCCGAAATAGTGTTGGGCCCAACTTCCTTTGCGTCACCTTCTATCCAAATGGTGCGCTCGCTGTTGATTGACGCGTCAAAAACCCCGGTTACAGCATTGAAAGCGATAACGCGACCGTGCTGATCAACTCCTGCGCCAGCAGCCCAGTGCCATTCCGTATGTCGCGCGTGATAGCCGGCGTTGATATCAACCAACACTACGCCTGAGACTGCCCGAGTTGTGCTGCCATACCGCACAGTTCCCTGCGCGTGCCGGCAGAAATCCTTGCGCGACCAAGTGTAAGCACGCTGCACAGGCTGGTAGACCTCGAAGCCCGAGCAGGACTGATGGGTGACATCGATCTCTACGTCACCATCCTTGACTTGCAAGCGATGCGGTTCGATCGAGATGCGTCGCGTGAACAGGTGTGAACGCTCGCGAAACTGCTGGGCCGCTCGATCCCAAATCCCCCAGTATTCCTGCTGTAATGGACCAACGCTCGCCCGCGCTGCGCAGAACGAGAGTTCCCGGCTCCAAAAGGCAACGTAATGCCAGCGTTTGCGCAACTGACGAGCACGAAACAGCGGCAGGTGGTCAGGGGGAACACGAACCGGGGGACGGTCAGTCCCATTACCGCGATAGGGTTGATCAAGTGGTGCTTGTGACATTGGAAGAGGACTCTTTCGCAGGTCTATGGAAGCAACATTGCCCTAGCCGCGTCAAATATTAGACCACCTTGGTTCCGGAAGGAGACTGACATGCTAACCCTATCGTTTTCCCGCCTGGCCTATGTCGCCTTTGTATTGCTCAGTTTGGGACTCGTCGCAGGTTTAGGCCTCCTATCTTCCGATGCCAAAGATGAAAGAGTCGACCTCAAGGTTCATGAGTGGGGCACATTTACTTCGGTTGCAGGTCGCACTGGTAATGCGCTCGAGTGGCGGCCGTTGAGTGTTGAAAGTGATTTGCCTTCCTTCGTTTATAGTATCGACAGAGTCCAATCAAAACCGCCGGCATCCGCAACTCCGGGGGCACTGCCACAACCTCAGCGAACGGAGACTCCTCGACTTCGCTATCCATCGAAAAGTGGAACTCCGGTCTCGGTGCGGATGGAAACTCCTGTTCTGTACTTTTATACCAAAGATGAGATGACAGTAAACGTCAAAGTCAACTTTGTTGGTGGGAAAATTACAGAATGGTATCCACAAGGAAATGTTGTCCGCGGAGGCATTATTGACTGGGGCTCTATCACTCTTCTGCCTGGAGCTCACGTCGACTTCCCAAATGACTTTCGAGAAAACCACTATTATCCGGCGCGCCGGACGGACGCCGCGCCAATCCAGACTACAAATGGTCAGAGGGAATACGAAAAATTTCTTTTCTATCGTGGTGTAGGCAACTTTAATTTACCCATATTTGTAGGGCTCGAGGGAAACGAGGTAAGAATTAGAAATGTTCACGGAGAGAAGTTGAGTCGCATCATTCTCTTCGAAAACCGAGAAGGAAAGATTGGATTTCGGATCCAGGATATAGCTCAAAATGAGGTGGTGCTGGATCGCCCGGCACTCGGTGGAAAAATTGCCGCTTTACGTGCCGAAATGAAAGCAATGCTTATCTCTGAAGGTTTATACGAAAAAGAAGCGAACGCAATGCTCGACACGTGGCGCGACTCGTGGTTCGAGGAAGGACTGCGCGTTTTTTACCTGATGCCTCGAAGCGCGACTGACGAAATTCTGCCGATCGAAATCAAGCCAGAGCCGTTAAAACTGGTTCGTGTGCTGGTGGGCCGAACGGAATTAATCACTCCGGAGATGGAACAGAGCGTTCTTAACGAGCTTGAGAAACTGCAAAGTCCTTCGCCAAGTGTGAGAGCGGCTGCCCTCCAGGCAATCAATAAATACGGCCGGTTCAAAGAGCCAATCCTCAAAGAAATCCTCAACCGCACAACTGACGCCAGGCTGAGAGCTATCATTGAAAGATTATCCTCGTGATAACATCCCACCAGCACAATGAGCTCCGAACGCTTGCAGGCCTGGTTACTCCGACTGACTGGACTAACTGAGATCCTTGCATTCATCGCCGTCGTCATGCCGCGCAGTTGGATGGAGGTTTCGCATGAGTGGTTAGGACTCGGCGAGATGCCTGATGGTCCAATTATCATGTTCATGATCCGTCAGGCGTCGTACGCCTACGGCATGCACGGATTGTCTCTGTGGCTGCTGGCGTCAGATGTGATCCGGTTCCGTCCACTAATCATATTCAACGGGATTTCCTTCTTCCTGGCTGGATTTGTATTTTTCTTGATCGATTACACTTACGGGCTGCCGGCCTGGTGGATCGTAGTGGATTCGCTCGGATGTGGAACGTTCGGCGCCGCCCTGCTTTTGCTCAACTGGAACGTGATCAAATCCTACTTGAGCCGCAACGAGAAGATAAAACGGCCACAGATGAACACGGATGAAACGGATTTTGTCTGATCTGTGTGGTCTGTGTTTATCTGTGGCCGATTCTTTATGGAGTAAGAAACAATATGACTGAAACAATTGCCAGACCCGAACAATCGGAATACTTGCCATACTACGAGAAGTACGTTTCGATGGTGCCGGATGGTCCCATCATTAACACTTTAAGTAATCAGATCGCCGAAACCCTCGAACTGCTCGCCGGTATCCCAGAGTCGCAGGCCGGCTTTCGTTACGGAACCGATAAATGGAGTATTAAGGAATTAGTCGGTCATGTGATTGACTCAGAAAGAATTTTTGCTTACCGAGCGCTGCGCTTCGCTCGCGATGACAAAAACGCCTTGCCCGGGTACGAGCAAGATGATTATGTTCGCAGTGCTGAGTACGATAGTTGGCCGCTCAAGGAAATAGCTTCAGAGTTGAAGAGCGTGCGCGACTCAACCATCTTTCTCTTAAAGCACCTCAAAACAGACGCCTGGACGCGTACCGGCGTGGCGAATGACGCTCAAGTCAGCGTTCGTGCGCTGGCTTACATTATCGCGGGTCACGAGCTTCATCACCGCGAAGTTCTTCAAACGCGATATTTGCAGGCAAATGCCGGCGGCGCAGGCGCTTAATCACCTAAATAAAAGGTAACCTCAACAGTAACTCGACATCTCTGACGCAAATCCAATGCAAGATGCCTAGTGCGATCTCGCCAGGTCGCACTGTGTTTTAAGAGACAAGTTAAACAATGGGGAGGATGCGTCATGCGTTGGAGAGAAGGACGTCAGAGCCAAAACATAGAGGATCGTCGAGGTTTGGCAAGAGGAGGAATGGCGATCGGAGGTCTGGGCGGAATCGTCGTCCTGATTATCGCTTTGTTGTTGGGTGCCGATCCGCGCCAGTTATTAGAACAAGTACCTACCGAAGGTCCAGCACCGGCCTCCTCATCGCGTTCCACCAATCCTGAAGAAGAGGAGCTGCGGCAGTTCACCAGCGCCGTACTCGCTAACACTGAGGATGTTTGGAATCAAACGTTCCGTCAGATGGGTGTTCAGTACAGAGAGCCTACGCTTGTCTTGTTCACGGATCAGGTGAGATCAGCTTGCGGCGTCGCAGGAGCCGCAGTTGGACCTTTCTACTGTCCTGGCGATCAAAAGGTCTATCTCGATCTTTCGTTTTTCCGAGATTTGCAAACACGTTTTCGCGCTCCAGGTGATTTTGCACAGGCATACGTAATCGCTCATGAGGTGGGCCATCACGTTCAAAACCTGCTCGGAACAATGGACAAGGTCAGCGCTTCACAACGTAGACTCAGCGAAGGAGACGCGAACAGGCTGTCTGTTTTGCTTGAGCTACAAGCAGATTTTCTCGCCGGCGTCTGGGCTCATCACGCCCAGAAACAGGGCATTCTGGATCCCGGTGACGTCGAGGA
>DATEDU010000358.1:0-4936 GCA_035281525.1 Pyrinomonadaceae bacterium
TGTCCGAAGAGATAGAAAGGTCGAGTCGGAACGAAGTCGACGCCATCGTTCACCTGGTGAGCAGGTGTCGCGCGCGCGTCGTCGAGCTTGAACTGCTTTGCCACCCACCTGCCGTAAAGACGATACGAGACGACCAACAGCGAAACGAATCCCAGGGCAAGTAGAGTTAGAGTCATTCTCGAAAGTTATTCCTCACGAGGCGTCGTGGTGGCGACCTTAATCGATCCAATGATACCCATAACGAGACCCACAAAAATCAGTACGAGGCCAACAAACGACCTATAGTGATTTGTCGCGCCGTGCGAAGCGGCAGCCTCGAAGACACCGCGAACGCCTATGTCATGTGGCACCGTAAACAGTCCGACTGCGAGCATTAAGAGCCCTAACGCCGCAATCTTCAGAGCAATAGGCGTGCGCTCAGGTCTACCCAGCTTCATGCCGATTGCGCTACGCGTGTAACCGTAGGCCAGGTAAATCGACATCCCAAGCACCAACCAACCGATGAAGCGCCACCACGTATCTGCAGCCAGGTAGTACATCAGGAATACGCATGAGGCTGCGCCCAGCATCGGCATCAGCCAGGCACCAAAAGGAACGCGGAACGGCCGCGGCCGAGTTGGATCTTTGTGGCGCAGAATTGGAATGCCGATACACACAAGCAGGAAAGCAAACAGCGTCCCGATGTTCGTCAGGTTCAACATCGATTCGATGTTCGCAAATGCGGCGATGCCGCCGACGAAGAGTCCGGTAAGGATGGTCGTCACGTGCGGAGTCTTGAAACGTGGGTGAACACTGGCGAAGACCGACGGCAAAAGTCCGTCGCGAGCCATCGACATGAAGATGCGCGGTTGGCCTAACTGGAATACCAACAACACAGCCGTATGGGCCACCACGGAACCGAAAGCCACGATCGTCTGCGGCAGTGTTACGCCTGCGGGAGCGACGTAATCCAAGGCCATTGTCAAAGCTTCGGCTTGACCTGACGAGGAAACTTTTTGGAGTTCAGGAAACGGAATCAATCCCGTAAAGACTGCGGCCACGATCACGTAAAAGATCGTGCAGACGATCAGAGAACCAATGATGCCGATCGGCAGATCTCGCGTGGGATTTTTTGTTTCCTCGGCGACGGTGGAGACAGCGTCGAATCCGATGTAAGCGAAAAAGACCAACGCAGCTCCCGCAAAAGTTCCACTCCATCCCTGCGGTTGAAATGGTTTCCAATTCGCAGCCATCTGCGACGCCGGAACGAAGTAGAGCGCTACGCCGATAAAGAACAACAGGACGAGAATCTTGACGGCCACCATGCCGGCGTTGAAGTTTGCCGACTCGCGGATGCCCCACACCACGACGATGGTGATCAGCGCGACAATAGCGAACGCCAGAAAATTAAAAATGATCGGGATCCCAAAGATCACGGGCGCGCCGCCGAAGAGTTGTGCATACTCCGCCGGGTTTTCGCTAGCCAGAATCATCGCGGACCGATAGTCCGCGGCCAGCCAGTGGGGAAAATGTATACCGAGATTTATGAGCAGTTTATGGAAGTACTCGGCCCAGCTGATCGCGACGGCGACGTTGCCGATCGCATATTCAATGATTAAGTCCCAGCCGATAATCCAGGCGATGAGCTCGCCCATCGTCGCGTATGAATAGGTGTAAGCCGAACCTGAGATCGGCACCATCGACGCAAGCTCGGCGTAACAAAGAGCGGTAAAGCCGCAGACGACGCCGGTAATAACAAACGAGAGCATCAGCGATGGTCCAGCGCCTGGGCGGCCCGCCGCTGCGTCACCAGCGGCAGCCGATCCGACGGTCGCAAAGATGCCGGCGCCGATAATTGCTCCGATGCCAATGAGCGTGACGTTGAAAGCACCCAGCGTCCGCCTTAAGGAGAATTGCGGTCCACCTACGGTCGCCAGAATGTCATCGAGATTTTTTGTGCGAAAGAGTCCTCGAAGCAAGGTGCTGCCTCCTAGGTCGAACAGGATAGGTCTTCATTGACTGCTGTTTTGCCCAATGGCCGACGGAAAGCTGGCGGAGTTTGCCATGGAATGGGTGCAAAGGGGAAGAGGGGAACGGAACCAAAGGGGAACAGGGAAAATGGGGAAAAGCGGAACAGGGTAATGGGATAGGGGAACTGGAGAAATGGGGAACACGAGAGGCAAGGTTTTGAACATAACCTTCCCCGAGCCACTTCCCCTTTTCCCGTTCCCCCTTTTCCCCGTTCTCCTTTTCCTCCGTTCCCCTTTTATCCTGTTTCTTGCTATGCTCCGGCCAAACCAAAACGAATCGTGAACCTATGTACCCCTTTCGGAACATTCTCTTCCCAACGGATTTTACCCCGCACGCGCGAGCCGCTTTGAAATACGCCGCAGCACTGGCTCGCAGTGGCGGTGGCCGAGTGGTGCTGTTCAGCGTGCAGAGCGCAAGAGTGCCGCTCAATCTCCTAACCCTGCCCGAACGTGTGTTCGATGAGCAGGAGAACCGGTGGTTGCTGCAACTTCGAACTCAGGTTCGAGAGTTACTTGCGGATCCACTTTTCGACGGTTTGGAAGTTGAGCCGGTTATTGTTGAAGGCGAGCCCGCTCCCGCGATCGCACGAGCCGTGCGCGATTACGAAATTGATCTCGTAACTGTAGTCACACACGGTCGCAAAGGATTAACAAGAGCTCTCTGGGGATCTACTGCCGAAGAGATCATCGCCGAAGCGCCGTGCCCCGTGCTCACCATTCGTCCACCTCAACATGATTTTGTCGAGCATCGCGGCAGTCACAGCGAAGTGCGATTGAATCGGGTGCTGCTTGCCACGAACTTCCGTCCTTCCTCGAGCGCGGCGACGCAGGTGGCAAAACAACTCGCGGGTCAGACTGGCGCGGAGCTACACGCTGTGTATGTCATTGGTGATTACTTTGAACAGATCTCCGTGATGTTTCCGGAGGGTGGCCTGATGGCGCTGACCCGCATGCGCCAGTACGTGAAAGAGCGCATGGCCCAGCTCGAGCGGGAAAATGGCGGGATAGCCATTACTCACGTCGCTGAAGGCAGGCCTTACGAAGAGATTGTGAGACTGGCGGCGGAGAAAGACGCCGATCTGATCGTCATCGGGACGAACGTTCATGCGTCGCTTTTTGGTGGGACTCCGGTGTTGGGTTCGGAGATTGAGCGGGTGGTACGCAATGCTCCGTGTCCGGTGCTGTGCGTTCCTGCTAGTAAAGTGTTGACTCCGTTACCGGCGTTTGTTACGCAGCCTGTTCCGCAGATGTGAACATTTTCCATTTTCCATTTCACATTTTCCATTTGTCATTTAGTGTGATTCGTGGATCTTTTTAAAAAACGATCCACTAAACACACGAATCACACGAAACGGCACCTTAACAGATCTCACCAATGACAAATGGAAATGAGAAATGGAAAATGGAAATGTTTACTGTCCCTCAACCACGGGGAAGCCGGCCTTCTTCCATCCTTCATAACCGCCGAGTAAGGCCGCGACGTTATCAATACCTTTTTGTTTGAGTTCCAGCGCCGCACCGGCGCTCGTCTGTTCCGCCGGTCAAGAGCAGTACGTGACAATCGTTCTGTCACGCGGAAACTCCTTTAGCCGCTTCCCGACGTCCCTGTAAGGTATGAGGACGGCGCCTGTAATGTGTCCAGCTTTGTAAGAAGCCTCACTGCGAACGTCAACTACGAAAGCCTCACCTTTGTCTACCAACTCCTTGAGCTCGGCAGTTGTCATACGGCGAACCTCGCTAGCCCTCTGTTCAATATTCGCGCTGGTGGCCGCATTTGCGGGCGCTGCCGCAGACGATCGATTCCGATCGACCGAATTACAAGCGAGCAATCCAACAGCTGCACACACAGCGATTGCCAACGAAATCACGAATCGCATTCTCACAAGTACTCCTCAACCTTTCTGACGATCTCGCGAATTTGGAAGGGACGTCCCTTTACTTTCGAGAAAGGAATCGCGTCGACCAAATACCTCGCCCGCACCATCGTGCACAGCTGTCCCAAATTCATTTCCGGCACAATCACGGTTTCGAATCCCGAGAGCACGTCGCCGAGATTCTTCGGAAACGGATTCAGATAGCGAAGATGCGTGGAGGAAACACTCTTACCTTCGTTTTGTAACTTTTCAACCGCTGACATAATCGAGCCAAAGGTTGACCCCCAACCAAGCACCAGGACCTTACCGGTTGGTTGGCCGAAAACTTCGACTGGCGGAACGTCGTTGACGGCGCGGTCGACTTTCTCCTGACGCAACTTGACCATCAAGTGGTGGTTTTCCGGATCGTAGTTTACGTTGCCCGTGATGTGTTGTTTTTCGATGCCGCCAATGCGGTGTTCGAGCCCTGGCGTGCCAGGAATCGCATACGGCCGGGCAAGAGTATCAGGGTCACGCGCGTACGGCATGAAGTTGGCGGGATCCGTCGAGAACTTAACTTCAATCCGCGGAAGCTGATCGACCTCGGGTACTGCCCATGGCTCCGCGCCGTTTGCCAGATAGCCGTCTGAGAGATAAAAGACCGGCGACATGTATTTGAAAGCCAGTCGTACGGCTTCGATGGCCATATGAAAGCAGTCCGCGGGCGTTGCCGGTGCGACAACGATTGCCGGACACTCGCCGTTCCGACCCCACACTGCCTGAAACAGATCCGCTTGCTCAGTCTTGGTCGGTAATCCGGTCGACGGACCGCCGCGCTGAACATTGATGATGACCAGCGGCAACTCTGTCATGACTGCTAGTCCAATTGCTTCCTGCTTGAGCGCTACGCCTGGGCCTGAAGTACCGGTTAATCCGATCTGACCGGCAAAGCTTGCGCCAATCGCCGCACACACGGCTGCAATTTCGTCCTCTGCCTGAAAAGTCTTCACGCCAAAACTCTTATGCCGCGCGAGCTCGTGCAGAATGTCAGAAGCAGGAGTGATAGGATAAGAC
>DATEDU010000359.1:0-61238 GCA_035281525.1 Pyrinomonadaceae bacterium
AGTCCGAACATCAGGTTCATGTTCTGAACGGCCTGCCCCGCCGCTCCCTTCACCAAATTATCGAGAGCCGAGAACACAACGATCTGTCGACCCCGCGTTGCGAAACCGATATCGCAAAAGTTAGTAGTCTTCACCCAGTTAATGTCGGGCGAGCCTTTCACAAGCCGCACAAAAAATGAGCCGCCGTAGAATTCTGCAAAAAGTGAATGCAGTTGAGTCTCGTCGAGTTGGCGGTTGGCCTCCACGTAAATCGACGCGAAGATCCCGCGCGACACAGGCAGCGAATGCGTCATGAAAACCAATTCGTTGGTCCATTTACCAACAGCGCGCAACTCTTGCTCAATTTCGGGCACATGCTGATGGGTAAAAGGCTTGTAAGCATAAAAAGAGTTCGCTCGTTGTGGGTGGTGAGTGTTGCTGGCTGCTTTCGCTCCGGAGCCGGATGAGCCAGTCTTCGCATCCACGACCACTCGACACGAAATTAAGTCGTTGGCAACCAGAGGCGCGAGTCCGAGGATAGTTGCCGTAGCGAAGCATCCTGGATTGCTGATGAACCGAGCATCCTTGATTGCATTTCTATTCGTTTCAGTCAAACCATAGACAAACTCATTTATTTTTTCTGAGGCCGTGTGCTCGCGGCCGTAGTGCTGCTGGAACTCGTCGGTGTCGTGCAAACGAAAATCGCCAGAAAGATCAATTACTCTTACGTTCGGTGGCAGTCGCGGCACGAGCTCCATGGCTTGGCCGTGTGGCAGAGCGAAGAACGCACATTCGATGTCCTGCAGTTCGTCGAGATTCGTCGGTGTTGCAGTGAATCTGAGATCCGTCAGCCCGTAGAGATTGCGGTGCACGTCATCGACTGCTTTGCCGGCGTGTTCGTTAGCGGTGACAAACGTTATCTCCGCGTTTGGATGTTGCAGGAGAATGCGCAGCAACTCCGAGCCGCCATAGCCTGAACCACCAAAGATTCCTATTTTTATCTTCCTCACCATTTACAGTCCCTTTTCGTGTTGTTTCGTGTGAATTAGTGGATCGTTCATCTATCGCCAAGCCTAGAAGCGATCCACGAAATCACACGAACCTACACGAACAAATCTCAAACCCGCACAGTCCCAGCGTTAACCTTTGACTGAACCACCTCAAACAGCAGTGCGCCATTACGCTTCGCGTTTGCCGCTCGCACACCAAACTCTCCCTCAATATAATCCTCGCCCATGCGTGAATCCGTTACCGAGCCCGAAATCACGTCAATCTCAATTCCACGCTTGCGCAGCAACTCGATCCCACCCCACGCGCCAACGTAATCCGACGCGCAAAAAACAATTGCAGCGGTCGCTTCACGCAGCTCAATGTCATCGAATACAGAATCAACGGAATACCCGCCCAGGATCCCGTCGCCCAGTTCGAGCACGATCAAGTCAGGCGAACCCTCATTCAGTCGAGCGACGATAGCCTTCGCCAGCGGAGCAAGATCACCCGCCCCTACCGTCGACGGCAAACCGCAATCAAGAAAGCTGGCCGTCGCTATCGCGCCGTGATCGGCCATGTTCAGAGTGTCGCGCAGGCAGGCAATCCCCGAGAGCTTGCCCGCGGCAACACGTAGACCTGCTCGAGCCGCTTGCTTGATGAGCTCAGTCGCAGCGAAAGTCTTGCCGCAATTCATACTCGTGCCCGCGATCATCACGATCGGCGCAGTCTCACCTAGCCTCGCGCGCGCGGGCAGCGCCGCATCCGCGATATTCAGCGCTTGTCCTTCTTCATCGCATACGACACCGAGCACTTGAACCTGAATAGCGTCGCTTAGACTCGAGTGATGGCCCGTACACGTTCCGATGACGCCGCCCATATTCAGCAGGTGCAGATAGTCGCCGGCGATGACGCTCTGCGGTACCTCGCCAACAAAACCTTTCAGAGCTCGCCTGCTCCCAAGAACGCCGATGAGGATATCGCCCGGGTTGATCTTTGCGAGTCTGCCACTCGGTAACTCGAGCATGTTGTAAGTAGCGCTATCCGTAACTGCTCGCACGGCAACAACGTCACCAGCGCGAGGCGCGGGGACTGACTCGACTACAGCTACAGTCTTGGCGAGACTCAGAGGAGAAGTGGCCGAGCCAATCTTGTCAGCCTCGAGCACCTTTACGACTGCATAATGAGTTGTTTCATTCACTGTTCGCTAAATCCCCCTCTTTTGTCTTAGTCGCAGCGCATTGAGCTTGATAAACCCTTCCGCGTCGCGCTGGTTGTAAACGGAATCCGCTTCGAACGTGGCCAGCTTCTCGCTGTACAACGAGTGAGGCGAGCGCCTGCCGGCAACGATCGTGTTGCCCCGGTAGAGCTTCAGACGTACGTCACCAATTACATTCCGCTGGGTTTCATCAATCGTCTTGCGCAGCAGCTCAAACTCCGGCGCAAACCAAAAGCCGTAGTAAACACTCTCCGCAAACTTCACTGTCAGAGAGTCGCGCAGGTGCATTACTTCCCGATCGAGAGTGATCGACTCCAACGCGCGGTGCGCGGCCAGCAGTAACGTCACGCCCGGTGTTTCGTAGACGCCGCGCGACTTCATTCCAACGAACCGGTTTTCGACGAGGTCGACGCGCCCAATGCCATGCTCGCCCGCGAGCTTGTTCAGCGTTTCCAGCAGTGGAACAGGATCCATTTGTTGGCCGTTGACTGCCACTGGTTCACCGTTAACAAAAGAGATCTCAACGTACTCCGCCTGGCTTTTCGCATTCTCTGGAGACTTCGTTAACTGGAAGATGTTCTCAGGCGGTTCCGCCCACGGGTCTTCGAGAATGCCTCCCTCATAGGAGATATGCATCAGATTGCGATCGGTCGAGTATGGCTTCTCAGCGGTCGCCGTCACTGGAATGTTATTTTGATTCGCGTACGCCATCAGGTCGCTGCGCCCTTTGAAGTCCCATTCACGCCAGGGCGCGATCACCTTGATGTCAGGTTGCAAAGCGTAGTAAGTCAGCTCGAATCGCACCTGATCGTTGCCCTTGCCGGTTGCTCCGTGCGCAACGGCGTCAGCGTTTTCCTTGCGAGCAATCTCTATTTGGCGCTTTGCGATGACTGGCCGGGCAAGGGAAGTGCCGAGCAGATAGACTCCTTCGTAAACTGCGTTGGCCTTTACGGCAGTCCACACATACTCGCGCAGAAACTCGTCTCGTAGATCTTCTACATAGAGTCTTGATGCGCCCGTGGCGAGAGCTTTCGCTTTGAGCCCTTCCATCTCTTCGCCCTGGCCGACATCCGCGCAATAGCAAATGACTTCGCAACCGTACTTTGCTTTCAGCCAATGAAGCATCACGGATGTGTCGAGTCCACCCGAGTAAGCTAAGACGATTTTGTTAATTCGTTTCGTCATGTTGTATTTGGTCTTGTGTCTTCGGTCTTTGGTTTTCGGTCTTTGCACTTGAAGTTTAACCAAAGATCAAAGACCTAAGACCAAAGACCAAAGACCAATTTATCCAAACAACTCCCAGACCTTCTTCATCGCGGCGCGCTGTGACTTGGCGTCATTGACGGCGATAAAAATCGTGTCTTCGCCCGCAATCGTACCGACAATCTCCGCGATTGCTGCTCGATCGATTTCAACGGCAACCGCCGACGCCAGACCTGGTTCCGTCCGCGCAACAATGAGACTCTCGCCCGCGAAATCCAGACTCAGCAGTCCACGCGCCGTCGCCCCATTCGTTTGCGGCACGGTGTAATGGCCGTGATGCTTAATTACGCCTAACTCTTCCAGGTCGCGCGAGACGCTTGACTGCGTCGTCGGCACTCCCGCTTTTTCAAGCAACGCTCGCAACTCTTCCTGCGTCGCGATCGGTCTCGCCCGAATCAAACTCAAAATTCTCTTTTGCCGCGTAGCTTTTAACATGCTATTTTTATCCACCAACAGTGAATAAACAATGCATAGATGCATAAACTATCAGACAGGATGCTCGGCGGTCAATCTTTGAACGGGTGATAGACTGAACCAACAGTTTGTAGGGGCGGCACTCCGTGGCCGCCCCTTCGCGAGTCGCCACGGAGAAAGGGGCGTCCACGGAGGACGCCCTACAACTACGTCCTTGGAGGCCTGAGTGCCAGAGAAGAAAAACTTATGGGGCGGGCGGTTTAGCGGCGAGGCGGATCCGGGCTTTGCCGAGTTTAACCGGTCATTTGCCTATGATCGGCGACTCTTCGCCGCTGACGTTCAGTCCAGCATCGCTCATTGCAATGGTCTTTTGGGAGCAGGAGTGTTAAATGCCAACGAAGCGAAGCAGATTAATGACGGCTTGCAAACGATCCTTGAACGTGGTCTTACACATGACCAAATTGACTTCGAGGACGTGCACTCATTCGTCGAGGCGAGGTTGGTGGAATTGATCGGAGAGACAGGTCGAAAGCTGCATACCGGACGTAGTCGCAACGATCAGGTCGCTACTGATCTGCGGTTGTGGCTGAGGGGAGCGATTGATGAGTTAACAACGAAGCTGCTTGAGGCTCAAACAGCCTTACTCGATCTTGCCGAAGCGCATAAAGATGCAGTGCTTCCTGGTTACACTCATCTGCAACGCGCGCAGCCTGTGCTCTTCACGCATTGGTGCCTGGCTTACTTCGAGATGCTGCAACGCGATCGAGCTCGGCTGGTCGATGCGCGCAAGCGCGTAAACGTTTCGCCGTTGGGTTCAGCAGCGCTAGCGGGCACGTCGTACCCAATCGACCGCGAGTCAGTTGCGCGAGAGTTGGGCTTTGATAGCATTTCGCGGAACAGTCTCGATGCGGTAAGCGATCGAGACTTCGGCGTTGAATTTGTGAGCGCGTGCTCGCTGATCATGGTCCATCTCTCACGTCTCGCGGAAGACATCATTCTGTACTCGACAATTGAATTCGGGTTCATCGAATTGAGTGATGCAGTCGCGACAGGCTCGAGCCTGATGCCGCAGAAGAAGAATCCTGACTCGATGGAATTGGTGCGGGGCAAGGCTGGTCGCGTCTTCGGACATCTAACGTCGTTGCTCACCATGCTCAAGGCCTTGCCACTCGCTTACAACAAGGACATGCAGGAAGACAAAGAGTCTGTCTTTGATAGCTTTGATACTGTTCGGGCCTGTCTTGAAGTCACCGCTACCGTGGTGCGCAACATACGTGTGAACGAGGAGCAAATGTGCAGCGCAGCATCGCGAGGCTATCTCAATGCGACAGAGCTTGCGGACTATCTCGTCCGCAAGGGAATGCCTTTTCGAGAAGCTCATGAAGTTGTCGGCCGAATTGTCCTGCACGCCATCGAAAGAGGAGTTGAGCTGCACGACCTGGGCCTCGATGAACTTCAGGCATTCTCAACGCTGATTCATGACGACGTGGTTGATGCGTTAAAACTCAGCAGCGCATTGGGGACAAAATCTGAGCTTGGCGGTACAGCACCAGAAGCTGTTGCAGCAGCCTTAGCCGAAGCCCGCTCTATGTTGGCGAAATAACTATCCACAGATTACACAGATTCCACAGATTCAAACAAAACTCAAAGCACAAAGTTCAAAGTTCTATTTTTAAATCTGCGTAATCTGTGTAATCTGCGGATAGATTTTTTCATCGTCCTGTATTAGAGTTTGCCTTTCGTAACACATTCCGGCGCGTGGGCTCTTCTTAAAAATCCAAATCAGAACTGCGAGGTCATGAGATGACAACGTCTCGACGCGACTTTATCAAAACGGCCGGCGTAGCCGCCGGCATGGCTGCCTTACCTTCGGCGCTACCCGCATGGATAAATGAAGTAAATGCGGCGGAAACTGCCGTTGCCGCGGCCGTAGACAAGAACGCGCTGGCTGACGTGGCCCTGAGTACGGCCCGAAAACTCGGAGTCACGTATGCCGACATCCGGATCAACCGTTATCGCAACGAGCAGATTTCGACTCGCGAGAAGCAAGTACAGAACGTTTCGCGCAGTCAGAATTTTGGCTTCGGCGTACGTGTTCTTTTCAAAGGCACCTGGGGTTTTGCCTCGAGCCGAAAAGTTAATCCGGACGAAGTAGCGAGGATCACTCGGCAAGCAGTCGAAATTGCCCGCGCAAATTCAGTCTATCAACGCAAGCGAGTGCTTTTAGCACCAGCTTTCAAGATAGAGGCCAAGTGGAAGAACGCGTTTGAAAAAGATCCGTTTGACGTTTCGATTGACGACAAGATTCAGTTTCTGTTGAAGCTGAATGAGCGCGCGTTGAAGACCTCGGGCGTAGGCTTTGTTAATTCTTCAATGGGGTTCGTGAACGAGCAGAAGTTTTATGCGTCGACGGACGGCTCGCGCATCGAGCAATACATCATTCGCGCGAATCCAAACTTCACGGTCACGGCAGTCGACCGATCGAAAGGTGATTTTCAGTCGCGCGACGATTTTGGTGGACCACAGGGTATGGGCTACGAGTACATGGAGAAGTATCCCTGGATGCAGGAGGCTGAACGCGCCGGTGAAGATGCTGTGATGAAACTCAAAGCTAAATCGGTCGAGCCAGGGAAATACGATCTTGTCTTACATCCTTCACATCTGTGGTTGACGATTCATGAGTCAGTAGGCCATCCAACCGAGCTGGATCGATCCCTCGGTTGGGAGGCTGATTATGCGGGCACCAGCTTCTTGACTACTGACAAGATTGGCAAGCTTCGCTTTGGATCAAGGATCGTGAACTTTGTTGCTGATCGAACGCAGCCGAACGGACTCGCAACCGTTGGTTACGACGACGAAGGAGTGCCGGGGCAAAAATGGCATCTGATCAAAGATGGCATGTTCATTGACTGGCAGACGACTCGCGATCTGGCGTTGATGTCGCCGCGCAAGAAGTCATACGGATGCTTGCATGCGGATAGTTGGGGCAGCATTTCGTTTCCGCGCATGCCAAATGTTTCGCTGGAGCCGGCGCAGGAGAACCGCAGCATGGATGAGCTGGTGGCGGGAGTCGAGAACGGGATTCTGATTTACGGGAACGGCAGTTACTCGATCGACCAGCAGCGTTACAACTTCCAATTCGGTGGCCAAACGTTCTGGGAAATCAAGAATGGAAAGGTTGGGCAGATGCTGCGCGACGTAGCTTATCAGTCGCGCACAACGGATTTTTGGAACTCGTGTGATGGGCTCGGGGGGCCGGCGACTTATGAGTTAGGTGGGAGCTTTAACGACGGTAAGGGAGAGCCGGGGCAGTCAAATGCCGTCAGCCATGGTTGCCCTCCGGCGCGTTTTCGTCAGGTGAATGTGCTGAATACCGCAGCGCGTTCATAAGAAATACTCAGCCGCGGATTTCGCAGATACCCGCGGATAAGACAAAACCGACAAGCCAAAAAACTTTTCTGATCCGCGGTCTCCGCGTGAATCCGCGGCTAATGGAGACGTCGAATGTTACTAAGTGAAAAAGAAGCGCGAGAGTTAACTCAAAAGCTGCTCAGTTATGTGAAAGCGGATGATGCGGCTGTGAATGTCGGCAGTGAGAACTATTCGCACCTTCGCTTTGCGGCAAACGCGTTCACCAGCAGCGGAGCTCGCGAAAACACCACAGTCGGAGTCACCGTCTGGACCGACAAGAAGCGTGGCTCTGCTTCGACCAACGAGATTGATGACGAATCGTTGAAGGCAACTGTAGCCCAGGCTGAGACTCTCGCGCGCATTTCTCCCGTCGATCGCGAATATCTGCCGACGCTCGGGCCGCAGACGTACAAGCCAGTGAATGCTTACGCCGAAGCGACGTCGAATATTTCCATTCATGGCCGAGCGCGAGCCATCAATGATGTGATTGCCAATTGCGAGAAGGCTGGAGTGGTGGGCGCCGGATTTCACCAGGCACGCGGGCTCGCGAATGCATCCGCCACTAAGAATGGAAACTTCATCTATTCACGATCGAGTCTTGTCAGTCTTTCGACGACAGCAAGGAGCCGAGACGGAAGTAGCTCCGGTTATTTCCTGCGGAACCATTTCGATGTGGCCAAGCTCGATGTGAAGCGCGTCGCTCGGGAAGCGATTCGCAAAGCGGTGGAGTCGCGCGAGCCAAAAACCATGGAACCCGGTGTTTACCCGGCGATTCTCGAGCCGCAGGCAGTTGCTGACTTGCTTTCAAATATCGCGTTTGCGTTTGATGCTCGCAGCGCGGACGAGGGCCGTAGTCCTTTTTCTGCGCCCGGCGGCAAAACAAGACTCGGCCAGCAGATTTGTGACGAGCGCATCAATATTTATAGCGATCCGTGGAATCCTGATTTGCCGGGCTCAGCATCAGCGCAAGGTGGCATTCCCGCTGAAAAGATTTATCTGGTGCGCAATGGCGTGCTTGAGAATCTCATTTATTCACGCTTCTGGGCAAAGCAGAAGGACAAAGAACCGACTCCGGGTCCGGTGAATAGCATCCTGGAAAGTTCGCAAGCGCCGCATGCTGTGGAGGACATGATTAAGGCGATGGACCGCGGCTTATTGCTGGGCCGCTTCTGGTACATCCGTGGAGTTGATGCTCGTACTGCACTGCAGACGGGGTTAACGCGGGACGGGATCTGGTACATCGAAAACGGCAAAGTTCAATACCCGGTGAAGAACTTTCGTTTCAATCAAAGTCTGATTGAGCTACTGGCGCCTGGGAATGTGGACATGATTGGCTCGCCGGAGCGTGTTGGTGCTGCGGAGGCTCAAGGCGGGAGCTCAGCGATGCTGCCCGCGCTGAAGGTGCATAAGTTCCACTTCACCTCTCAATCCGAAGCGGTGTAGCTTCTCCACGCAACCCATTTTATGCCACTAGAATCGCAGACCCAGCGTAGCTGTACCAAAGCGCTGGCCTCTCACGTTCAGCCAGTGATAATCAAGTCCAAACTCTAAGCCCAGTCGTTGTCGAATTGGAACCTCGACACCCACACCGACATTGGCTCCCCACGCCGAAGGAACGACTCCGGGTTTGCCCCAGTAATATCCTGGACCACCTTGGAAGAAAAAGCGTCTCCCGGAATATTCGGGTGTCGTGTATCGCAAATTAGCCGATCCACTAATCCAGTACGGATTCTTCGTAAGACTAGTGGGCTCCGCAGTGAACTGATGAAAACCTCCCATTCCCAAAATCGACCACCTATCCGTCAAGTCATAGCCGGCCAGGAACTGGAGCGTAATGTTTGCGTCGTTATTTCGGTTCAGTAAGCTGAAGGGATGCGCAGAGCCGACGCGAGCCACGAACCAGAACTTGTTCCAACTTGTTTGGCCTCCGACAGGATCCTTGGTATCCGGGATACCGTCATTATCCGAATCCGGATCACGAAAATTGGGCGAACCATCTCCATCGGGATCAGCAGTACCTTCAACCCCATCCGGCACTTCATCGTTATCCGAGTCATGATCAATCCGGTCGGGAATTGTGTCACTGTCCGTGTCGGTTGAAGTGCCCTCTTGATCATTCGAAATTCCGTCTTCGTCGCAGTCATTATTGCTTTGCGGGCAAAACCAGTCTCCACTATTTACGAACATGAAGGTGCGTGCTTGCCGTTGTAATGGTGGAATGGGCACTGTGTTTGGCGGAGCCATGCTTGAACGCACTTCACCGGGGTCGTTGGTGGTGCCCGAGTTCGTGCTCATCACGGCCTGCACTTCGTAAATGCCGCGATTAGGAAATCCAGTTATTGAACTGTAGTAATTCTCTGGCTTAGCAGGCGACGCTACCGGAGCTATTGGTACTTGACTACCGTCCGGCCGTTTCAGTCTTACATTCCAGGTGGGATTACGTAATCCGGTTACATAAAACGGAAAGAGAGAGAGCTTAACTGAATCTGCCGGATTCGTGATTACTTTTCGATCCACGTCGATAAACAGATCGGTTTTCGGATTGTCGGAGACCACGATCAGCTTGCCTGTCTGTACCGGTGCTGCACCGGGAGCACCGGAGACTTCCAATCGCCACGTACCACTCTCTGGGCCAAAGATAGTCACCATCGTGAAGAAGGGATCGCGAGCTATTCGAACGGTTGGACCAGACGTGGAACTATCGAACACAGTGCCGCTCGGCGAGATAAGTCGCGCGCCGACACCAAACCCGCGCATGTCGTTCAGGTTACCGGCAAGCGCGGCACTAAACTGCGCAGTCCCTTGTTCAACTGGGAAGCTGAATTGTTGGATCTGTGGGATATCCTGCGCCGCTAATGCAACCGGGGGAGCACCAGGTTCTTGAACGATGTGCCGTTGTCTCTTTGAACGTGAATTAATCGCATATGGGATTTGTGGCAGAACGACCCCGCCGTTAGTGTATCTGGCCCACAGTTCGACCAGAGTAGTTACCAACGCAGTTCCATCACGCGTGTCGAGTCGCGTGCCACGGGTGTTTGATGATATCGAGTCGAGCACGGCGTAATTGGAAGCGTCTCCGGTTGAAATGGTGTAAATGCGAATACCTGCAGGGGGGAAGGCCGCCGCAGCCGTCACCGGATCGCTCCCCGCAGTATTTGCTCCGTCCGTAATAAGCAGAACGGCTTTGCTTCCGGCTGAAGCTGGATCAGCATCGAGCTGTGTTTTTGCAAACGTCAGCGCATCGCCGATTCCCGTATTGCCGCCCGCGGCTAACCCATCAATGGCTCCATTCAGAGTGCCAATGTTGGTGTTCACATCCTGAAAGGGCTGGTCGGGCGATGGAGTTTCGTTGAAAGAGACGATGCCAGCGCGGAATGCGCCAGTTCCCAGGAGTTGGAGGAAACTGCGGGCGGACGCTTTAACATAATCCATGCGAGCTTGAGAACAATCGTCCATTTCATCCGTATTGCCGTCGCCATCGTCGTCCCGGCCGTTTGCGCAAACTTCCCCATTATCACGGTTCACATTCCATTGCATGCTGCCCGATCGATCGAGCACCAGTGTTATCGTGTCAATACTATTACAGTTGACGACGAAGGCAGGATCGACAAAACCCGCTGGTGCTGCTTCGACAGGCGCTAGAGCGGGCGCCGTGAGAAATGGAAAACTTCGAACAAGGGTGGCCCAGCAGGACTCATGGTGCGTCTGTTCTTGCCAGGAGTTTTCGTAGCGGAGCGTAGTAGTGTTCCAATTTTCGCAACCTGCGGCGCACGGCGCACCGTTCGCCGCCGGTGGATTCACCAGACAGCCTGGATTATCAGCACGCAAACCCTCGTGGTTTCCATTGACGCAGAACTCGGACCACGATCGTCCCGGAATCTGTTGCATCAGGCATTGATTTACTTCACTGTGTGCTGCTGGTGTCTCTTCTATACACCATCCCGCCGCTCCACAGTTGGTCTGGCTGTCAGTGTATTCATCGTGGAGGCCGAATCCTAAATGTCCAAACTCGTGCGCAAAAACCTCACCAATATTTGAGAAGTCTTGGGTCACATGTGCTCCAGCGGTTGTTAAACCTGCTAATGGGCTATTGGACCGGAGCGGGTTTGCGAACAGCCAAAAGTCAGCAAGATCTTCGTTCGTCTCGGTGCAATTAATTGTGACTGTTCCGATTCGAAGTTGGCCTTCAGTGGCGTCCCACAGCAGGCGGCTAGCGGTGGTGAACCGATCGCGAACGGTAGCAAGTGTTGCCATCGATGCAGGGAAACGTAAATTCGCAGTGACGTTGATTGTGCCACCGGCGTTAATGCTGCCACTGCCGGCAGATGCCGCTGGAGGACGAATTCCAAGAGCGAATACGAGATAGCCTATGCAGGCATAAAGCCCCACACGTCGGGCAGTTGTGAGAATGTTTCGAGTAACTGGGGTTTTCATTGTTTCTCCTTACACGAAAGTCTTGCGAGGTCTGCATACATGAGGTCGCAGGGTGAGTCTGAACAACCGTGAGGTCGCAGACGTGGATTACTTCGGCCTCTAACTAATATGGGTCGACTGACGGAAAGATTTCAGATTATTTTTGAGGGCGGTGTATCAGGGTCAGGTCAAGGCTACTTTTTTGCAGATGGTGAGGCCGATGGTGATGGAGAGGGAGGTGGGGACTCGGGTTGGATGGTCTCCTGAAACACATACGATCCGTTTTCGAGCTTCAGAATCGCAGCAGGCTTCACGGCATTGCGCTGTGAATCCATGCTAATAATCCCAGTGACGCCCGGAAAATCTTTTGTTCCTGCTAACGCGTCACGCAACTTAGCTGATTCCGCAGTGCCCGCTCGTTGAATCGCATCCGCTAAAAATCTCATCGCGTCATAAGCAAGCGCTGCATGAGCATCGGGGACCAAATTCCCGTAGCGAAGCTTGTAATCGTGAACAAACTTCTGCACCTGCGGCGACGGATCCTCTACCGAATAATGATTAGAAATGAAAGAGCCGTTTATCGAGTCTCCAGCCAACGGCCAAAGCTCTGGCGCGTCCCAACCGTCGCCTCCGAGTAAAGGCTGCGTAAGTCCCAATTGCCGCGCCTGCTTTGCAATACCTGCGACCTCGCTGTAATAGCCAGGCAAGTAAATGACATCAGGCGCCGCAGACCTGATGGAGCTCAACTGGCCTTTGAAGTCAGAGTCTCCCTGCGTGTAAGACTGTTTACTAACCACCTGCCCGCCGAGCTTCGTAAAACTCATTTCGAAGAACTCAGTCAAGCCGCGACTATAAGGCGAGTTGTAGTCGACCAGAATGGCTGCTTTTTTTGCGGACAGCGTGCGAGATGCGAATCTCGCCATCACCTCACCCTGGAACGGGTCGATAAAGCAGACGCGGAAGATGTATTCACCGATCTGTGTTACCGCTGGATTCGTCCCCGACGGAGAGATCATCGGCACTCTCGCGGATTGTGCGATTGGACCAGCAGCGAGACTACTCCCCGAGGCGCCTCCGGCTATCAGCGTCACTACTTTATCCTGCCGCGCGAGCTTGTTCGCCAAAGTTGCAGCAAGCTCAGGACTTCCTTGATCGTCCTCGACAATGAGGTCGATCTTTCTTCCATTGATGCCGCCGGCTTGATTAATCTCGTCAGCCGCCATCAGTACGCCATTCCGTCCCGATTGACCGTAATTGAAAGTGGGGCCGGAGAGATCACCAAAATAACCGATATTGATTACCGACAAGTCTCGCTGTGTTTCCGGTGGTGGTTGTCGATTACATGAGGCGACGATCGCAATTAGGGTGGCGAAAGCGATCAAGGTAAACGCTAATCGTCGCACGGGTTGTGGTCTTTGATTTTGGTGTCCGGTGGCGAACACGGATCGGAAGAGACGATCTAACGGTCTCGATCTATTCCCCAAGATAGGCTTCCTTGATGCGCGGATCCGCAGCAAGGTCTTTACTAGGTCCTTCCATGACAATTCTGCCGGTCTCCAAAACGTAGGCGCGGTCGGAGTGGCCCAGCGCCGCGTGCGCATTCTGTTCGACCAGCAAAATGGTCGTGCCCTTGCCTCGAATCTCATCGATGGCCTCAAAGATTGTATGGACCACCAAAGGAGCAAGTCCCAACGAAGGCTCATCAAGCAACAGCAACCGCGGGTTCGACATCAGCGCGCGCCCGATCGCCAGCATCTGCTGCTCGCCACCCGAGAGTGTTCCTGCCTTTTGTGATTCGCGCTCTTTGAGTCGCGGGAACATTTGAAACGAGCGTTCCATGTCGGCTGCCACTTTGCGCTTATCTTTGTTGAGATAGGCTCCCATTTGCAGGTTCTCGCGTACCGTAAGATTTGCAAACACGCCACGGCCTTCCGGGGCCATAGAAATTCCGCGGGCCACCAGTTTGTGAGTTGGCTTGCCGCTGATGTCGTTGCCTTCGTAGACAATCCTTCCCTGGCGTGGCTCAAGCAGGCCCGTGATAGTCCTGAGCGTAGTGGACTTGCCTGCGCCATTAGCTCCAATCAGAGTTACGACTTCGCCTTTTTCGACATGCATGGAGATGCCGGTCAAGGCTTCAATAGCGCCGTAATTGACTGAAACGTTTTCGAGAGTAAGCATTTTCTTACTTTGGGTCTTTGGTCTTAAGTCTTTGGTCTTTGAAAGACCAATACAAAGACTAAAGACCAAAGACCAAAGACCTAATCTCCCAGATAAGCTTCGATAACCTTCGGATCATTCTTGATTTCTTCTGGCAAGCCAAGAGCGATCGACTTTCCATAGTCCACGACCTGGATTCTTTCGCAGACTCCCATCACAACTTTCATGTTGTGTTCGACCAGCAATATCGTCAGACCAAAACGGTCGCGAATTTCCTTGATCAACCTCATCAAATCCTCTTGTTCCGACGGATTCATTCCGGCGGCAGGTTCATCCAGCAACAAGAGCTTTGGTTTGGTCGCCAGCGCGCGCACTATCTCGAGCCGTCGCTGCTTGCCGTAAGGAAGACTGGTTCCTCCTTCGTTCTCGAAGCGATCGAGATCAAAAATACTGAGCAACTCAAGACAATCACGGCGATGTTGTTCCTCATCATGTATATAACGCGGCGTGCGGAAAACTGCATCGAACAGATTTTGGGCGACGTGTACGTGACAGGCCGTCATCACATTTTCCAGCACGGTCATACTGGGGAAGAGCCGAATGTTTTGGAATGTACGAGACACTCCTCTTGCGGCGATTTCGTATGGCCGCAAACCGTTGATGCGCTCAGCGCGGAAAAAAATGTCACCGGAAGTAGGCTGATAAACTCCCGTGAGCAGGTTAAAGATCGTGGTTTTACCTGCGCCGTTTGGTCCAATCAGCCCGTAGATCTCACCGTCGTTGACTGAGAGATCAAGTTCGTTAACGGCAATCAGCCCACCAAATCGGATCGTTGCTTTTTCGGTTCGTAGAATTCCTGAACCGTTGGAACTGTTGCCTGCGCGTTGCGACGGTTCACCCGCTCGCTCCGCTCGCGGTTCCGTACTCATTGCGGATTATGCTCCCCAAGGTTCGTTTCGCTTTGCCGCTCGCCTGTGCCAACCTTGCGCACTGTATCCTGAGTCCGCGTATCTTCGGCAGTAATTTCCTCCGCTTCCGTCCGAGATTTTCCTTTTCGGCGAGCACGCCAGCCTTTGAATGCCGCAGTCGATCCCAACAATCCCTGCGGACGAGTAATCATCAAGATGATTAGCAGCAGGGAATAAATGACCATACGATACTCAGCAAATCCGCGCAGAGCTTCCGGCAGCACTGTGAGCAGGATGGCTCCGAGCACTGATCCGATGATCGAGCCCAATCCGCCGAGGATGATCATGATCAGGATTTCGAACGACTTAATAAACTCGAACGACTTAGGATTCAGATAGCCATCAAAGTGGGCCAGCAGTACTCCGCCCGCGCCCGCTAACGCGGACGAGACGACGAAAGCCATAACCTTGTAACGCGTGGTGTTTACACCCATGGCTTCGGCCGCGAGCTCATCTTCGCGAATTGAAATCAGTGCACGCCCAAAGGCGGAGTTAACGATGTTGTAAACGATAATGATCGTGAGAACGGCAATCAGGAAAATCCAAAAACCGCTTTGCACGATCGGGATGCCAGAATAACCGCGCGCACCGCCGATGGCTTCGATGTTGTTCAGAAAAACAACAATGATCTGTCCAAAGCCCAGCGTGACAATCGCAAGGTAATCACCTTTCAGGCGCAGTGAAGGTACTCCCACAATGAGACCTGCGAGTCCGGCAAAGAACGCACCTACCAGAGTAGCAATTGCCAATGCCACTCCCCAGGCCAGCTTGCCGCCACCAAGCGACACTGCCAAAGCAGCACCATAGTTCACAGAAAAGTATGCTGAAGAGTACGCCCCGACAGCCATAAAGCCGGCGTGCCCGATTGAGAACTGTCCAGTGAAACCATTGATGAGGTTTAGCGATACGGCGAGTGTAATCGCAATTCCCGACAGCAATAGAATGCGAACAAAGTACGGGCTGATAAGTCGGGCTTGGAACAGAACGTCCAGACCGTAGAGTACGGCGAGTATGACGACAGCGATGATCAGGTTACGCAGGTAGCGTGGCATCCTTCATCCCTGCTTCAGACCTTTTCTTGGGCGACCGCGCCGAGGAGACCGGAGGGTCGGAAAAGAAGTATTAAGATCAAGATCGCAAATGCGACGGCATCCTTATAAGTCGGCGACAAGTAGCCGACTACCATTGTTTCAGTGATGCCTATCAGCAAACCTCCCAACATGGCTCCGGGAATATTTCCGATACCGCCTAAAACGGCAGCCACAAATGCTTTTAGACCTACCAATATACCCATCAACGGGTCAATGCGCGGTATACGTATAGCCACTAAGACTCCGGCAGCGGCCGCAAGTGCAGAACCAAGCGCGAACGTGAAGGCTATTATGCGATCAGAGTTTATGCCCATCAATTTGGCTGATTGAAGATTAAAAGAGACAGCCCTCATTGCTCGACCGGTCTTAGTTCGGTAGACAACCAGTTGCAAGCCGACCATCAAACCCAAAGCGATGATCAGTACTACTACGTCGGCCGTATTGATAGTTGCTCCTCCAAGCAAATCGATATTGCGTTTTTGGAAAAGCTCTGGGAAGAACTTGGGATCTGCGCCGAACACCACTTGCCCGCCGTTCTCGAGCAGTAGCGAAACGCCGATAGCGGTGATCAAGGCAGTCAGTCGCGAGTACTTGCGCACAGGTCGATATGCGAAGCGTTCAATAACCACACCGAGAGCGGCACAGATCGCCATAGCCAGCAGCATTACGACAAGCGCGGTGATGAGCGACGGCTCCATCCCGCCACCGCCAAGCAGTCCGCGTGCGATGAAACCGTCAGCGCTCATGCCAAGTGCCTGCGCGGCGTTTGCCCCTAATCCATTGGCGAGGTAGTAGCCCATGAAAGCTCCCACCATGTAAACATCGCCATGCGCAAAATTAATTAGCTTGAGTACACCGTAGACCATGGTGTAGCCGAGTGCGATTAGTGAGTAAATCGCACCGAGGGAAATGCCGTTAATCAGTTGTTGCAGGAACGTACTCATAGTGATCAGTTCTGCACAGTTGGAATAGGGTCCTCCGTGGGCCCGCCCAACCGAAGGCGAGCCGGGGTGCCCACAGAGGGACACCCCTACAATTCATGTTGTATTGCGTGACGCCAATCAGCCTAACGGCCTTATTGCGATGATGAGTTTGCAGCTACTGCCGGCGCGGCGCCTTCGACGTTCACTCGCTCTCGAACGGTATAAGTGCCGCCATCTTTGATTTCGATTACAACAATTGGTTTCACCGCGTCCCGGTTTTCGTTAAACGTGACTTTCCCGGTTACGCCAGGAAAATCTTTGGTTGCCGCGAGCGAGTCACGAATGTCCGATCCCGCGAGCGACTTAGATCGCTTGATGGCATCGAACATGATATGTGCTGCGTCGTACGCGGTCGCAGCCAGCGCATCTGGAACGCTGCCGTAGCGGGACTTGTAGTCGTTAACGAATTTCTGGACCTTGGGATCGGTGTCGAATGGTGAATAGTGATTAGTGAAGAAAGACCCGTTTAGCGCTGAACCTCCGATGGCATAGAGCTGCACCGAATCCCAACCATCGCCACCTACCAACGGAACAGTTAGCCCACGTTCGCGTGCCTGTTTGGCAATGAGCCCGACGTCGTTGTAGTAACCCGGCACAAAGATGACTTCCGGATTTGCGCCTTTAATTGAGGTCAACTGTGCATTGAAATCCTGATCGCCTTCCTGGTACGACGTCGTTGCAACCATCTGGCCGCCCAAACGCGCAAACGTGTCGTTAATATTCTTTTCCAGTCCCGTCGAATAGTCGTTCTTCCGATCGACCATGATTGCCGCACGTTTGGCGCCGAGCGTCTTCGCCGCAAACTGCGCGATGGCAGCGCCTTGTATCGGATCGATAAAGCAACTGCGGAATATGAAGTTACCTTTGCGCGTTACTTCCGGATTAGTGGAAGAGGGAGTGAGCATCGGGATGTTCGCGTTTTGAGCAATCGGAGCTGCGGCAATTGAGCGTGAGCTGGCGACCTCGCCCAGTATGGCGTGCACCTGATCCTGCGTCACAAACTTGGTCACGATGGTCGCAGCTTCGGATGCATCTGAGCGATCGTCCTGAACCAGTAGCTCGATCTGCTTTCCGTTAATACCGCCGGCGCTATTTATTTCGTCGGCGGCCAGCTTTATCCCGTTTGTAGACGAAATGCCAAAGTTGGCAGTTGTGCCGGTCAGCGACATGAAGACTCCGACCCTGACTTTGTCGCCACCTCCTGATGGGTTGCAGGCGAATGCGGTCAACAGGCTGGCAATAATTAGTAGGCTAATTAGAATGCGTTTCATATAGTTTCCCCCTCACAGACAACGGGTTTGACGGTCTTCAGTGCGCAATCTCCCTGGGGCTTGGCCGATTTGAGCCAGAATAATAGCTGCGCCGCCCGCGGTTACGCAACTATTGCAACGATTTGGAAGGAAATATAGAGTGGGCGAAAAGGGGATTGAGGCATGAGTCAATCAAACGGAACGCCCTCAGACATTCCGAGGCGGCCGCTTGGCCGGACTGGCGTGGACGTCTCAGTAATCGCGCTTGGTGGTTATCACCTCGGACTCGTCAAGACCAAACGCGAGGCTGTGAGGATAGTTCAGGAAGCTTTCGATGAAGGCATTACGTTCATGGATAACGCCTGGGAGTATCACGACGGTCTGACCGAAGAGATCATGGGCCAGGGACTCCAAGGCAACCGTCACAATGCCTTCTTAATGAGCAAAGTATGCACGCATGGCCGTGGCCGTAAGGTCGCCATGAAGCAATTGCACGAGTCTCTGAAACGCCTCAAAACGGACTATCTGGATTTGTGGCAGATTCACGAGGTGGTCTACGACAACGACCCCGAACTGCATTTTGCACCGGGCGGCGTAATTGACGCGCTTGAAGAAGCAAAAAGCGCTGGTAAGGTGCGCTTCATAGGTTTCACCGGGCACAAAGACCCGGCGATTCACCTGAAGATGTTGAGCTACAACTATCCTTTCGACACTTGCCAGTTGCCGCTTAATGTCCTCGACGGAACGTTCCGCAGCTTTGAGGAAAAAGTGCTTCCGGCGTTGAATCTTCGTGGTATTGCAGCCTTGGGTATGAAAAGCATGTGCGGTGATGGCGGGCCGATCAAGAAGAAGGTGGTAACGCCGAAGGACGCTCTACGATATGCGCTTAGCTTGCCGGTCGCCGCAATCGTCAGCGGGGTCGATTCTTTGAAAGTCCTCCGTCAGAATTTACGTATTGTTCGGAACTTTAAACCGATGAGTCCTGAAGAGATGGAACGGTTACGGTCGAAGTGCGCAGAGTGGGCTGCTGATGGAAGACTCGAACTTTATAAAACTTCGAAAGCTTTTGATGGTTCACCAGGGCGTAAACAGCATGGATTTCCACCGCTCGAGGATCTGGCTGCATGAAGGAAGCCCCTGAATCAGGTGCGCGCGCCGCTCAGTTGGGAGACATGAGTGCCGAGGAGTTTCGCCGGTATGGGCATGAACTCATCGATTGGATCAGCGACTATTTCGAACGGATTGAAACCCTCCCCGTCCTCTCTCAAATCGAACCCGGAGATTTGAAAGCGCAATTGCCTTCGTCGCCTCCTGCGCTCGGCGAGCCGATGGAACAGATCATTGCCGACGTCGACCGGCTGATTATTCCCGCTTTGACGCACTGGTGTCACCCATCATTCTTCGCCTACTTTGCCACTTCAACTTCTGCTCCGGGGATATTCGGCGAGCTGCTGAGCGCGGCGTTTGACAACAAAGCCATGCTCTGGCGTACGTCGCCTGCCTCCACGGAGTTGGAAGAAGTAACTCTCGACTGGCTCCGGCAGATGATGGGCCTGGATGCAGGGTACTCGGGAATCATTTATGACACGGCGTCTGTTTCGAGTCTGCATGCCATTGCCGCAGCTCGCGAAGGCGTCGAGATGCGCATCCGCGAAGAGGGAATGAGTGGACGGACTGATCTGCCTCTATTGCGTGTTTACGTTTCCGAACAATCACACTCCTCAATAGAGAAGGCAGTGATTACGCTTGGCTTAGGGCAGCGAGGCTTGCGCAAGATTCCGACCGACGCTCAGTTTCGAATGGATGCCGGCGAGTTGGCGCGAGCGATCGAAGAGGACAAGAGCAATGGGTTTGTTCCATTTTGTATAGTGGCTACTGTTGGGACTACTTCAACGTCGAGCATCGATCCGGTGCCGGAGATCATTCCCATCGGTGAAAAACATGCGATGTGGCTGCACGTGGACGCTGCCTATGCGGGCTCGGCCGCAATCGTTCCTGAGTTTCAGCATATTTTGAAAGGGTGCGAGCGCGCCGACTCAATCGCTGTCAATCCTCACAAATGGCTGTTTACGCCTTTCGATCTTTCCGTTCTGTATTGCCGGCACATGGACTTGCTGCGTCGCGCTTTTTCATTGGTGCCGGAATATCTGCGGACGCCGGAACAGGAGAAAGTGCGAAGCGGGTCTGACTATGGGATCCAGCTCGGCAGGCGATTTCGGGCTTTGAAGCTTTGGATGATCATTCGTTACTTCGGCCACGAGGGCTTAGCGGCGCGCATCCGCGAGCATTGCAGGCTGGCGAGACTGTTCGCTAAGTGGGTCGAGGAGTCGCCGGATTGGGAATTACTCGCTCCCGTGCCGTTATCGCTCGTTTGTTTTCGCGCCTGTCCGGAGATCGATGGAGGTGATAACCAGACACGGGGGAAGCGATTAGATGTTTTGAATGAAGCGATCATGCATGGCGTAAATGCGACTGGGATGGCCCTGCTCTCGCACACAAAGTTGTATGACAAACTTACGTTGCGATTGTCGATTGGAAATATCCGAACAACGGAGAGACATATTCGGCAGGTGTGGGAGCTATTGAATCAACAACTCGCCAAGCTGAGCGGTAATCCAGTTAATTAATGCTTTCTTCTCTGTGTTCTCCGTGTCTCCGTGGTTTTTCGCAGGAGTAATCACCACGGAGACACGGAGAACACAGAGGAATACGAATTAGGATATGACTAACCAAATAATCTCTCTGGCCCTAACAACGATATGGTTATTACTTTTATTGTCTCCTGCCACTGCTCAGCGGATGACGCCGCCCGATATTCTGCGCGTGGCTGGAGTCAGCGATGCGCAAATCTCACCCAACGGCCAATGGGTGGTTTACACGGTTTCAACCTCTGATTCTGACGCAACTCGCACGACCTTGTGGATCGGACGGCCCGGCGCCGAATTCACAACTGGTCCACCCACGAGCAGGCCGACTCCGACGCCGCGACGCCCCACCGACGAACGGATTCAACTGGACTGGCCCGAAGTCCGTCGCCAGCCAACGCAACTTCTCAGACCGGATTGGAGTGCCTCAACGCCGCGTTGGTCGCCCGACGGCACTATGATCGCCTTTCTCTCAAACCGCGAAGGTCAAAACGGAATTTGGATCTTCAACCTCGGGCGATCTGAGGCGCCTCGCTTTGTTGCAGCGATTCAAAACACAAACTTCCACATCGCGTATGCGGGCGAACCCTTTGCGTGGGCGCCCGACTCGAAACGCATCGCGTACATCTCCGCAGTTGAAGAACCAGAAGACCCGGCAAAGAAATCTGACGATCCTCGAGTTATCAATCGCATTCAGTACAAGTCGCGCACTTCCTTTTCAGACAATCGTCGCTCACATGTCTGGATCGTAGATATAGAGCGGCCTGAGCCTCGCCAACTTACTTCTGGACCTTATTACGATCACTCACTCACGTTCAATCCGAACGGTAACGAGATTGCGTTTCTCTCGAATCATGAATCAGACCCGGACGCGAATAACAACTCCGACATTTTCGCTGTCGACATGGGCGGGCAGGTGCGCCAACTGACGCAGACGAAGGGCTGCGAATATGAGCCCGCGTGGTCACCCGACGGAAAATGGATCGCATACACCGCGACGAAGCGCGACGTAACAACGATCGACAGCATCGCCGAGGATGCTCATGTCTGGGTCATCTCTGCCGGCGGAGGCATGGGCAGCGAGTTGACTGCGGAACAGGATCGCCGGGCACGCAGTCCAAAATGGTCGGCTGATAGTCGTTACATCTTGTTCCTGGCAGGCGATCGTGGCACGACTACGATTTATCGAGTTGCGGCTTCGGGCGGGAGGATCGACAAACTCTCGCTGCTCTACGACGAAAATCGGCTCGTCGGCCTGCTTGATCCGCCGGAGTCGCCCGCAGTCATTGCGCGCCAGTTTCAGATTGGAAGCTTCAGTGTGAGCAGAAGCGGGACGACGGTAATGGACCCGAGCGGAGCACCGCGACGATTCACAACTCTGATGTCGTTCACGTTAAGTGACTCAAGGCATCCAGCCGAACTGTGGTTTTGGTTAGGCGGCGGCGAAGTCAGGCGTTTGAGCGCACATAACGACGGCTTTCTGCGTAGGATGAGATTCAGCGATCCGGAAGAGATCAATTTCAAAAGCCACGACGGCACGGCGGTGCAGGGTTGGTTAATTAAGCCCGCCGCGTTCAGCGACGATCGCAAGTATCCCTTGATAATGAGCGTTCATGGTGGACCGCACGGCATGTCAGGTTGGGGATTCAACTCGACTTTTCAAACTTATGCCGCGCGTGGCTACGCAGTGCTGTTTCTCAATCCACGCGGCTCGAGCGGCTACGGGCAAAAATTCTCTGACGGCACATTGGGCGAGTGGGGTGGCGGCGATTATCGAGACTTGATGGCCGGGGTCGATGAAGCGCTGCGGCGTTATTCGTGGATCAATTCCGACCGGATGGGTGTTACGGGTGGATCGTACGGCGGCTTCATGACGAATTGGATCATCACGCAAACGCCGCGGTTTAAAGCTGCGGTAGCCAGCGCCAGTGTCAGCAATCTCGTGAGCTTCTATGCTACGTCACTCTATCAGGATCTGATTCACGCAGAGTTTGGCGGTTTTCCGTGGGACAATTACGAACTGCTTTGGCAGTGGTCGCCCATTCGCTACATCAGGCAGGCCCAGACGCCGACGATGTTCATTCACGGCGAGCTGGATAACGATGTGCACATCACTCAGGCGGAAGAAATGTATATGGGGCTGAAAAGGCGTGGCGTGGAAACTGTTTTTGTCCGGTACCCGCGAGAAGGTCATGGTTTGCGTGAGCCTCGCCACCGCGTTGACGCTTTAGAACGAACACTCGACTGGTTCGATCGATTTCTGAAATGAACTATCCACAGATTACGCAGATTACACCGACAAAGGCCAAAACAGTTAAGCATGTAAGCCGATAGTTAACCGTCGTAAATATCTACGTAATAGGACACGTTTAAAGCATCAAGCTCAAGTGATCTGCTTTGCTGTTCTTTCTGTGTAATCTGTGTAATCTGTGCCAGGTAATTATGTTGACTCACATCGTCATTTGGAAGTATCGAGAAGAAGTTGAACGCGAAGTTCGCGAGGAGCATGTCAGTCGGCTTCGTCGTTTGAGAGGAATCATACCCGAGGCTATAAGTTTGTCGGTCGGATTCGACATTCTGAATCTTCCTCGTTCGTACGACACCGGTCTTGTGGTTGTCTTTCGTAATCGCGCCGCACTCGATGCTTATACAGTTCATCCAGAACACGTCAAAGTAGCTGAGTTCGGGCGCAACATCAGCGCTCATGTGGCTTCGGTTGATTTCGAAGACTGAAATCCACAGATTACACAGATTACAGAACAAATATTAAAGTTACGTAATCGTTTACGTGATACGAGGCCTGGTCTTCTTACTGGTTTGCCCTTTCCTTTTCGTATTCTGCGTAATCTGTGTAATCTGTGTAATCTGTGGATGTAACTATGAAGCGATGGCAGAAGATCGTTTTGATCTTGCTCGGCCTCGTCGTGCTCTCGCAGATCCCGTTCGCATACCGCCGTTACCAGCTCGGCCGCTTGCACGCCGCCATTGAATCCCTCGAATCACAGCGTCAACAACCCGCGTCTGACGGAGTCATTGAATATCGTGGTGTGGTCCATGTCCACTCGTTTCTTGGCGGTCATAGCAGCGGCACCTTCGAGGAGATCATTGCCGGCGCCAAGTCCAATCGCCTTGATTTTGTCGTGATGACGGAGCATCCGGCGCGAGATCTGAATACCGCTGACCTGACACTCAAAGGAATTCATAACAATGTGCTTTTCGTTAACGGCAACGAAGTGAAGACGAGGTCAGGTGATCGAATGCTGTTGGTTCCCGGAGATCGCCTCGCAAGCAAGGATAGCGATTGGACCACAAGTGAAGTGCTAAAACGCCGTGAGTCAGGTCTCGAGTTTGTGGCGTACCCCGAGGACTTCACAAGTTGGGGAGCGTCTGGGTTAACAGGCGTTGAGGTCTACAACGTTTTCACGAACACTCGAACAATCAGTCCGGTGTTGATGTTCTTTGATACCGTCTGGTCGTATAGCAGTTATCCGGATCTGCTGTTTGCGACTTTTTATGAGCGCCCTGGTGAAAGTCTCAGAAGATGGGATAAGGCAATTTTGACGAAGGGTGAAAGGTTGGTTGCAATTGCCGGTAACGATGCGCATGCGAACGTCGGCTTCGGCTTAAGCGGTGAGTCTCTGCTACGCGTCAGACTCGATCCTTATGAGCGGAGTTTCAAACTGGTTCGTGTGCATGTGTTGGTGGGAACGGCTGGTGATAGCACCGCGACTCCGCAGATTAATCCTGACCAAGCGAGCTCTGGACAATTGAATGACCAAGCGTTACTCGGCGCAATTGCTGAGGGGCATTGTTTCATTGGTTTCGATCTCTTTGGCGACACGACAGGCTTTCGGTTTACTGCTCAGGACGCAAACGAGAGGAAGATTATGGGTGACGAAATTAAGCTGGATGGAGAAGTCCGTTTAACTGCGAGTGTGCCGGTTCCCGCGCGTGTGGTCCTATTCAAAGATGGTGTCGCCATCAAGGACGACTGGAGCGTTAAGTCACTGGAATTCGTCGCGAAAGAGAAGGGTAGTTACCGTATCGAGGTGTATCTTTCCCAGCTTCCCGGGCGTGTGAAGGACCAGCCCTGGATCATCTCCAATCCTATTTATGTAAGATAGGTCCGCCGACGACTAAAATTTCAGCTTGGGAAGGGGGCAAGGCGCTCAGCGCCGCGCCCCCGCTTCCCCTAAACACGACATCGCCCCGCCCGGGCTGCCCTGCGAAGTGCCCGGAAGGGGCGACGAACCGTTTTGCTGGAAAGCTCCAGCTTTTTCGGAAGCGGTGACGATCGTTCACCGGAATTACTGTAGAGAGTCGTTAGTGTTTTCGACCCTACTCTCAAGTCTTTCCCGAGTGTTAGGGAAACCTGAGTACAGCCTTCCACACACTGTCTTCAAGTGACGCTTAGTCTAGTGCGATAGACTCCGAGTGTCAACATTCAGCTTGACCGAATTCGAAGCATACTCTGTCCTACCAACCGCGCATTATCGGCCACTGATCTACGATTTCACCGCGTTCCAATACGTAATATTGCGAGTGTTGCGCTGCACTGAGACATGAGTGATTCGCCAGCACGCGAACTCGCTCGCCAACATGGAAGCCGCGAATATCACAATTTTGTGACAATATCTGCCCGTGTTCCTGAGAGAGCGACGTAATTGTCAGCCCAAGATCACGCCCTTCCAAATCCAGCACCCGCCCGTATCCGCAGCTGGAATCAAAATCGATTGCACCCCGATCCTTAGATAACGCAATCGCGCCGGCATCGACGACCAGTTTATTCCGCTTCGGGTCGCGATGGACCACCGCCGCCAGGACAGTCAACGCACAATCGTCCAAACTGCAACTGCCGATCGCCGCCTGAAAGGCGTCAAAGAAGATGTAGTTCCCTGGCCGTGCCTCATCTACTCCATTCAAATGATCGACAATGGTGATCGAAGGCGTAGAACCAATGCTGACAGTAGGAACTTCCACTCCGGCCGACCGCAACCGCTCGGCGAGTTGGACCATTACGTCTCGCTCATGCCGAGCCACGGCCAGACGCTCATGGGGATCGCGATAGTCGTATGAGTGACCGGCGTGCGTCAGCAAACCGGCAAAGCGGAGATTAGAGCTTCGGGAAATGAGTTCGGGGATTGAGAGTGCTTCTTCCGATTCCGGTTCGACACCGACGCGACGGTATCCAGAATCAACTTTTAGAAAGACGTCTAGCGTAACCCCGGTCTTGCGTGCTGCTTCGTTAAGTGGCACTGGAATCTGCGGGTTGTCTGTTAAAAGAGAAAGGGGATTGCAGATTTTCGCCAGTTCAAGGGCGGCGTCGAATTTACCGGGCTCGATTGGTACGGCATAAGTGATATTCGAAAAGCCGGCTGCGGCAAAGGCTCGCGCCTCGGCGAGAGTCGAGACAGTGAGCGCGCCTGAGTGCCCGTTCGTTTGAATGCGAGCGACCTCGATGCACTTGTGCGTCTTGATGTGAGGTCGCAGCCGCGCACCCATGTCAGTTACACGCTTGCCGATTCGAGCTGCGTTCCGCCTGACGCGCTCCACGTCGAGGATCAGCGCAGGCGTCGGGATCGTTTCAAGATTCATTTGAGCACGATTATACTTGAGCCGTACATTATCACGATGCAGATCTCAATACGGACTCCGCCAACTTTCAGTTTCAAACGCACGATCATCAGCCACGGCTGGTGCGAACTATTGCCCTTCGAGATCGATCGCGCAGCGTGGACCCTCACCCGCGCTCTTGACGTCCGCGAAGGCGTTCCAGTCACGATTACGATCTCTGCAACTAAACGCGCTCTCCAGATCGCGTCTCCACGCCCGTTAGGTAAGAAAGCAGCCGACCAAGTCATGCAGGATGTTCGTCACATGCTTAGACTCGATGACGACCTGTCATCTTTTTACCTAGCGATGAAAGCGAATCGTGATTTTGAATGGGTGTCAGAACAAGGAGCAGGTCGATTGCTTCGTTCGCCGACTGTCTTCGAAGATCTGGTGAAGATGATCTGCACGACAAATTGCTCCTGGGCGTTAACTGACAAAATGGTTAAGGGTCTGGTCCAGAGTCTTGGACGCGAAACACACGATGGGCGGCGGACGTTCCCAACGCCTGAAGCGATGGCGTTAATGCCCACGAAGTTTTTCGTCAATGAGGTTCGAGCGGGGTATCGCGCGAGCTATTTGAAAGAGCTGGCCGATCGCGTGGCTGAAGGATCGCTCAACGTCGAAGAATGGTTAACGAGTCCACTGCCGACACCTGAGTTGATCAAGGAGTTGAAGAAGGTGAAGGGTGTTGGGGATTATGCTGCCGAGAATTTGCTTAAACTATTGGGCAGATATGATGGACTGGCGCTGGACTCCTGGACCAGGATGAAGTTCAACAAAGTTCGTAACAAGGGCCGGAAGGCTACTGACAAGAAGATCGCTCGTTACTACTCCACTTTCAAGGAGTGGCGCGGCCTGGCGCTTTGGTGTGACGTAACACGCGACTGGATCGACTTAGACGGCCGCGCCGCCGACTAACCGAACTGGGCCACAGGTTTTCACGGATAACCACAGATCAAACAGAACATTAACAAGCGATCATCCTTATACTTTTTATCTGTGTCTATCCGTGTAAATCTGTGGCTGACTCCTACTTCTTATTAAAGACGAGCGTTGACTCCTGCTTGCCGCGCGGGCTCTCGCTGGAGCGGGCAATCGTCAACACCTTCCCACCTTCACTGAGCGTCAGCCTCTCGTTAGTCGTAAACGTAAAATCCTGACCGTTGAAATTGCCACTCTGTTTTCGACTTAACTCCAATGTGTTGCCTTCGTTGGTCCAAGCAGCTTTCAACGTTGCCTTGCCCGGAATGCGGCCTGTCATCTCGACCGTTGATTCAGTGCCGTCGAGATTGTAAGTCAGCGGCTGAGATGGAAACTGGCTGCCTTCGGCTTTGGTCTCGAGCGTAACCTGTTTGTCATCCTGCTTGATTTCCAGCGTGACACTCGTGGCGTTTTCCCACTGCCGCGGCACGTTCTGCGTCTTCGACTTGTCGAGTACCCACGTGCCGGCAAAGTTCGGAGGCGGCGCAGCATTTACAACCAATACAAAAGCCAAAGCGCTCAGCAACGTGAGGACAGGCGTTATTTTTCTCATCGGTGTCTCTCCTTATACATTCGCATCCGGTTCGGGGACATCAGCGATTTTGTTTGTATATGACGCCATTTTTCATCACGAAGATGGCTCGTTCGAGGTTGTGAATGTCTTTTAGTGGATCGCCAGGCACGGCCACAATATCCGCCCATTTCCCCTCCGTCAACGTACCAACGTGCCGGTCCCAACCCAAGAGTTTTGCGCTGTTGAGAGTACCGGCCACGATCGCATCCATCGGCGACATGCCGCCCCACTGCACCAGCAGCGCAAACTCCCGTGCATTGGTTCCATGTGGAAATACCCCTGCGTCGGTTCCCAAAGCAATCGGCACCTTATTCGTGACGGCGATCTTAATTCCGCGTCGCATTGCCGTCGCGGCGGCGACTGCCTTCTCAGCGCGGTGCCCCTTCAGCACACCACCCTTTGCTGCTTTCTCAACTGCTTCGCCGGCCATCAGCGTGGGCACCAGGTACGTGCCGCGTTGGACCATCAGCCGTGCGCCTTCTTCGTCGAGAAAAGAGCCGTGTTCGATTGAAGCTACACCGGCACGCGTCGCGATCTTTATTCCTTCCGTTCCGTGAGCGTGAGCAGCAACTTTGATTTCTAACTTGGTTGCTTCGTCAACCATCGCTTTCATTTCTTCATAACTGTATTGAGTCGTGCCGACTGCATCGCCTTCGGATAGCACGCCACCAGTTGCGCAAGTCTTGATGACGTCGGCTCCATATTTGACCTGATACCTAACCGCTGCTCTGATTTCATCAGGGCTGTTGGCAATGCCATTCTCAATTCCAGTATCCAGGAAGCCAGGTCGAAAACCGTTTCTATCGCAGTGACCACCCGTGATGCCGAGCGAATGGCCCGCCGACTGCATTCTTGGACCAACTACCCATCCTTCATTGATTGCTTTGCGCAGCGCTATATCGTCAAACCTTCCGAATGCGCCGACATTACGGACACTGGTGAAGCCGGCCATCAAAGTATCTCGAGCATGGCCCACAGCGAGAATGGCGCCGAACGATTCGTAGTCACGTGCCGCAGCGTTTTCACCGTCAGGATCGCCAAGCACTCTTCCAATCAAGTGAGTGTGGGCATCGATGAATCCGGGAAGTAAGGTCGCGTCACCAAGGTCGATGATTTTGGAGCCGGCGGGTACGGTCATAGTGGCGGCTGTTCCGACTGCTGTAATTTGATCGTCGGTTATCACGATCATTGCGCCATTGATAGGAGGACGACCGGTGCCGTCGATCAATCGATCGGCTTGCAGCACAACTGTGCCTTTGCCTCTAGGCGGCTGAGGACGAATCTCTCCCGGCTTCTTACCTGCATCCTGAGCGAGCGCCAGAGTAGATAATGCGAACGCGGTGAGCAGTACCAAGATCATTTTCCATTTTCCCATTTTCATTTTCCGTTTTTCATTTTTCATGTGATGTTTGTTCCCCGATTTTTAGTACGAACATACGGAATCTTGCATCAAAAAATCCAGACAAAAAACTTGTCATAACTCTTATGACTGCGGTGTTCGTTGAGGAAGACGAGCATGCGTTGCGCATTGTACATATCTGAGATCTCAAATTTCAGATCTGAGATCTCGAATTTCAGATACGAGATCTCAAAAAATTTCAATTGAGACCTCAGCAAGGGAAGTTTTTGGGAACCGCAGTGAATACTCGTCGTACTACAAAGGTCTCCCTCCCCAGGTGGACACTATCAAACTCAAGGAGTGGTGTAATGAAATCGTTCGTAAATAGAATCACAATCGCTCTTGTCATTGTAGCGTTATCAAGCGTTGCTGCATTCGCGAAGACCAAGAGAGCGACGATCACGTTCCCCAACAACATCAAGGTCAATGGTACGCTCGTTAAGCAGGGCACCTATGACGTGAAGTTCGACGAGGCAGCCAATGAGCTTTCCATTCTCAAGGGCGGCAAAGTGATTGCCAAGGCAAACACGCGTGCTGAGAAGGGCATGAAAGCTGATAGCCTTCAGTTTTCATCGACCGGATCCGGCGACGAGCGGCAGTTGCTCAGCGTCACGTTCAGTGGCAGCGATCAAAAGCTCGTTGTTTCGGGCGGAGAAGCCGCATCCAATTAAGCTAATTTCGCTTTCAAAGAAGCGGTTCTGTAGAGAGAGCGTCCCGCGGAAGTTGTCCAAAGGACGCTCTTCTTGTATCTCAAATTGAGATCTGAAGTCAGCGAACAGCGAACAGCAAACAGCGTCTGTTAATTACACATCCATTCCGAAAATTCGAACAAGGAATGCCCACCGATCTGCAATCTCCTCGATTACCTTCGACGTAGGCTTGCCGGCTCCATGCCCCGCCTTGGTTTCAATGCGAATCAATGCCGGCGCCGGTCCAGCCTGAGCCTCCTGTAAGGCCGCAGCGTATTTGAAGCTGTGTCCGGGCCAGACTCGATCGTCGTGATCCGCAGTCGTAATCAGCGTTGCGGGGTACGATTTACCAGGCTTGATATTGTGTAACGGTGAGTAAGCGTAAAGTGCCTTGAACTCTGCCGGATTATCTGATGAACCGTAATCAGAAACCCACGCCCAGCCGATCGTAAACTTCTGGAATCGCAGCATGTCCATGACTCCCACCGCCGGCAGCGCTGCCCCGAACAGATCCGGTCTTTGAGTCATCGCAGCTCCCACCAACAGTCCTCCGTTGCTGCCTCCGCCGATCGCAAGTTTTGGAGTTGACGTGTATTTGTTCGCGATGAGCCATTCGGCAGCAGCGATGAAGTCATCGAATACATTCTGCTTCTTTGCTTTCATTCCGCCCTGGTGCCAGTCTTCGCCGTACTCGCCACCTCCGCGCAAATTAGGTTGCGCGTAAACTCCGCCCATCTCCATCCAAACCAGATTACTGACGGAGAATGCAGGTGTCAGAGAAATATTGAAGCCGCCATAGCCATACAAGTAAGTTGGGTTATTGCCGTCGAGCTTCAAGCCTTTCTTATGAGTGATGAACATCGGCACTCGTGTACCGTCTTTGCTGGTGTAGAAGACTTGCTTCGTTTCGAACGCTTTTGGATCGAAATCAACTTTCGGCTGGCGAAAGATTGTGCTCTTGCCACTCACCATGTCGTACCGGTAGATGGTCGCCGGTGAAGTGAATCCGGTGAACGCGTAGAACGTTTCTTTATCTTTTGCCTTCCCGCCGAAGCCTGCAGCAGTGCCCAGGTCTGGAAAAGCAACCTCACGCACAAACTTTCCTTGCATGTCGAAAATCTTTACCTGTGTGTGCGCGTCTTTTAGGTAGTTCGCCACCAACATGTGATTGACGATAGTGACGCCCTGAAGAGTTTCCTTTGCTTCGGGAACAAGCACTTTCCAGTTCGTGCGATCTGGTTTGCTGGTATCAATTGCGATGATCTTTCCGCGCGGCGCGTCCTTATCAACGTGGAAAAAGAAAACGGCTCCTTCATTGCCAATGAAATTGTATGAAGCATCAAAGTCGTCGAGCAGTTTGACTACCTGACCGTCCTCCGATTTCAGATCTTTGTAATAGACGCGACTCTTGACGTCCGTGCCCTGATAAATCGAGATGATCAGGTATCGTCCGTCTTCACTGACGCCGCCGCTGAAAAGCCAATCCTTCTGGTCCGGCCGTTCATACACAAGCACATCTTCCGATTGCGGCGTGCCCAACTTGTGATAGTAGAGTTTCTGAAAGTAGTTGGTGCCTTTCAGTGCATCGCCTTTTGGTTCATCGTAGCGGCTGTAAAAGAAGCCTGCGCCATCAGGTGTCCACGAGGCTCCGGAGAACTTGACCCACTTGATCGTGTCGGAAAGATCTTTGCCGGTATCGACGTCACGCACTTTCCACTCTTGCCAGTCAGATCCCGACGCCGAAAGACCATAAGCCATTCGCTTTCCATCTTCAGTGATAGCAAGACCGGAAAGTGCTACGGTGCCGTCGGCCGAAAGAGTGTTGGGATCTAGCAGGACTTTCGGTTGGCCTTCGAGTGAAGTAACCGTGTAGAGCACACTCTGATTCTGTAGTCCACTGTTGCGGCTGTAGAAATAATTGCTGCCCTCTTTGAACGGCACACCATAGCGCTCGTAATTCCAGAGCTTCGTCAGGCGGCTGTTGATTGTGGCGCGAGCGGGAATTTCGTTGAGAAAACTCGAGGTCAGTTTGTTTTGCGCTTCGACCCAGGCTGCCGTTTCCGGAGAATCGAGATCCTCCAACCAGCGATAAGGGTCGGCAACCTTCGTCCCGTGATAGTCGTCGACGTCGTCGCCCCTTCGAGTACGAGGATATGTAATAGGCTTGATCATACTTTGATTGGGCGCGGCGCTAGCGTTTTGAGCGCGCGCAACCGAGACCAGTGGCGCCTGAAATACCAGTGAGAAAACGAGCATAACAAGAACGACGATGCATAGACACCATCTGTAAAGAGGCATAACGGATCCTTTCATATAAGCTTAGAAATGCAGGGAGTGTTGCGACACAGAGTATAACGTCCAGGGCCAGATCCACGAAATCAAACCAGTTGAGTTGAACGCGAAATTCGGTGTATGGTGCAGAACTAGCCGCGGATAAACGCGGATAACCGCGGATCAGAACAAAACAGGAAATAACAAGTTGCGATTTCTTATGCATATCCGCGTCTATCCGCGTCATCCGCGGCTAATGTTCTTCAAAGCTTTTTGAATCGAATCGCGGCAGGAGGTTCCCCCAATGAACGGTGAACGTTATGGAGCCGTGTTTCTCGCTGGCGTAGCTCTGGCTATCGGGCTGGTGCTGGCCTCGATCATATTCGGCTTCTCATTTGTGCGAGCACGACGCGGGGATCAAACGATCACTGTGACCGGATCGGCGCGCAAACGAATCAAATCCGATCTGGTTATCTGGAAGTCGAGCGTTTCTTATCAAGCGTCGACCCTCGCCGATGCTTACCGTTCACTTTCGGAAAACGTGCCTCGCGTAAAACAGTATTTGATCGGCAAGGGAATTGCCGAAAATCAGATCACTATCTCCTCTATTTCTTCGCAAACTCACCAGGTGAGGGATGCCAATGGGCAGGAAACGGGTCAGATTTCCGGCTACACCTTGAAGCAGGAGCTCGAGGTGCGATCGACCGAGGTAGACAAGATTGCGCAGATCGCGCGCGAAGCCACTGAGTTGATCAACCAGGGGATATTAATCGAATCACAGGCGCCTGAGTATCACTACACGAAGCTGGGCGAGGAAAAGATCACGATGCTGGCGGAAGCGGCCAAGGATGCAAAGGTGCGCGCTGAAAAGATTGCCGAAAGCACGGGCAGCAGCATCGGCAGTGTGACGTATGCGCGAATGGGTGTGCTGCAGATTACGCCGGCCGATTCGAACGAGGTGTCGGACATGGGCATGAATGACACATCATCGTTGGATAAAGACATCACCGCTGTCGTGAATATTGGGTTTGAGATCAATTAGGGATTGTCGCCGCGGAGCGGCGACTTGAGTTTAGCCCGGCGTTTTAACGCCGGGCAAAAATGCATTACAAATGGGGCGTCGCGTAGCGACGGATGAGAGTCAATCGTCGCTGACGCGACGAGTTAATAATCAACGCACAGCCGTGGGTTGAAACCCACGGCTACAATCAAACGTCGCTAGGCGACGAAAAACCTGTTGACAACTTAGAAGGGCATCGGCGAATCTAAGCCCATACTCGTCGCCCCTGACGAGTGATTAGCAGAAATACCACGTCCGCAGAGTGCGTTCCACATCCGGGAAGTGGAGTTACCCAGTCAAGAATCAGGTAAGAAATGAAATTTAAGTACCTCGCGATTGCCGCCGTAGTTTTCTCCCCAATAGTCGTAAACGCTCAAGTGCCGGCAGAACAAGTCGCGCCAGAGGCCATTACGCGGCCTCGAACGGTAAAGGCACCTCCGGCAAAGGCTGTAGAAGACGGGGCAACTCATACGGCGCTGCCACAAAATCCGGCAGTAACGACAAAGTCCGTTACCGTACCTTCGGACTCTCAGTCTGCTACCGTACCTCCGGCATCTGCGGTCAAGTCGCCTACTGTCGTGTCGAACGCAAGCGAATCAAAAATCTCCGCTCACCATCTTTCCCCACAGGGAATTCGCGCACGCATCACTGAAGCGGAGCGGCTGTTCAAGTCGCGGCCGATGCCGACGGCCATGACTCCGTCGATCGAGTTTGTCACTCTCGCAGCGCTTGAACAAAGTGCTGCTCGTATTCACAGGATTACGATTCCAAAAGAGACGTTTCTTACCAAGGGATCGGAGTTATCGCTAACCAGTTCTCTCGGGACGCCTGTGACCGTCAGGATCTTGCGCGCTAACGGCGTGAACACGGCCGTCACAGTTTTCGATCCCGACGGGCGTTCTTTTGCACCATTGTTGGTTGAGTTTCCGATTGAAAAGCGCGGTGTCTTCAAGGAGCTCGCTTATTACACATCAGCGCATCCGGCGCTGCTCTCGCCTGACTTATCGCGAGCGGGGCAGGCGTACGTACGAAACATGATCGATCTCGCGGCAAAACGTCTGCGCGACAAAGGTGTTTTTATCACGCCTCAGATAGTAGATGTTGCGGAGCGCCTTTGCCTCGTCGAGCACGTGGATCACGACCGATTTCGTAACGAGAATCGACAAGCCCTCTACCACGAGGTCTATTCGCTCTTCGCATTGAACGAATTAGACACGTATCGTTATGCAGTCAGCTCGGCGGGCGCCGGTGGTATGGTGCAGATGATTCCCTGGGCTTACAACCTGATGCGTCAGCGTCATCCGGGCGTTGGGCTGATTCCTGATTTCGTCACAGGAATGCGCAATCACGCGAATGCGCTACAGGCCATGCTGCTTTACATGCAGGACACGTGGAATGATTTAGTGGCGAATGATGAAGTGCAATACGCGCTGAGTGCGAAATTGACTACACAGACTGAGCTACTGGCTGCCGGGTACAACTCTAATGCTGCAAAGTTACCGGGTTATCTGAAACGCGGTGGCTCTGGGTGGCGAACGCTCATTCCTCGTGAGACGCAGATGTACCTTCAGATCTACAAAAGCTTCGAGAGCCTGGTTCCGCTGAACTCACGAACAACAGCTTTACCCTCAAATGCCGGTAAATAAGTTTCGCTTCGCAGGATTAGCTAACTACGGCTTCAACAATACTGATCGGACAGTCTGTTGGGATTATGCGGACCAATCTCAAGCCTGACTGCTCCAGTAGCTGACGAAATTCTTCCTCACTCCTTTCGCGGCCGCCTGTGATAACCATCATATTCAGATCGACAAACTTGCCGAAGTGAGGCTCGTTACCCTCAGGAATAACCATCTCCATCAGCAGTAGCCGCGAGTCGTTTGAGATAGCTCTGCCGTCGTTGTCTGATATAGCTTTGCGGCAGTTTTTCAGGATCGCAAGCGCGCGTTCATCGTTCCAATCATGAATAATCCATTTCAGAATGTAAGCATCTGCGCCAGCCGGCACGCTCGTGAAGAAATCCCCTCCCACAGCCTGGCAGCGATCAGAGAGAGCCGCGGCATCGATATACGAACGCGCTCCTTCTATAACTGACGGCGTATCAAAAACAATTCCTTCCATCTCCGGATATTCAAGAAGAAGCGAAGTTACTAACGCCCCATGACCCCCTCCCACATCTACAATCTTTTTGATTCCGGAAAAGTCATAATTCGCGAGAATTGCCTCGTTTGTTTCAGGTGCCGCTTGCGTCATTGAGTCGTTAAAAATGCGCGCGTCCTCGGGGTTTCGTTGCAGAGACTCCCAGAGACTCAGACCAAACACGTGATCGAACGCGACCTCGCCTGTCTTAATGCTGTGAAGGAGATCTCCCCATGCTGCGTAGTTCTCGCCGCCCAACTCTGAAATTGCGGTTGAGCACAGTGAGCCGGGAACATCCGTTCTCAGAGTCTCGGAGAGAGCCGTGAGGGCGAATCTACCGTCGGTGTCTTCATCGAGTACACCGATGGTAGCGAGCGCGCGCAACAAACGGCGAAGAGAGGGTTCATGAGTGCCACTGAGGGCGCTAAGTTCCACGGTCGAACGCGGCCCATCCTTCATCTGATCCGCCAGGCCAAGTTGCGCAAATACACAGATCGCCCGCGAGATCCAAAAGCCGGAGATCATTTGCATCATCGCGACGTTGGCTGCGGTTGCAACCGAACCTGATTGATCGGGCATCTTTGAAGTGTACTGCTGAAACTTCCCGACTGACCAGGCGTGTAAAAGACGGTGCCTCTCTCCGGCCTCAGTCGAGGCACCGGTATCTGCGTGATATACTTTCGCCCAATTTGAGGTAGGTACTTACCACGGAATGGCTGAGTTTATTTGTCGTTTAGGAACCCCTGCGGGTGATGTTGTGACCCGCACAATTGATGCGCCCGGAATCCACGAAGCCCGTGCTCGTCTTGAGCGCGAGGGCTTTCGCGTATTCAACGTGACGCCACCGCGAGCGTCGGGTGTGGCTGCTCTAACCAAAATGGGCGGCCGAGGGGCACACGCACGCGTCAAGGCCAACGACTTCCTCCTTTTTAACCAGCAGCTGGCAGCGCTTGTGCGCGCCGGGATCCCCATTCTCCAGGCCATAGCAATGCTGAGAAAGCGCGCGGCATCGGCTCGCCTGCGAGCTGTACTCGGCGACGTCGAGGAACAGATTCGTGGCGGGGCAGCTCTGTCACATGCATTCGCTGCGCAGGGGACACTCTTTCCAAGAATCTATACGGCGTCGATTCTGGCTGGCGAACGATCGGGCGCGCTCGATGAGGTACTCAACAGGTATGTCACTTACATGCGCCGGAACGTCGCCTTGCGCCGCAAGATCAGAGGAGCGCTCGCGTATCCGCTCTTCCTGCTTTTTGCTTCGGCCTGTATGGTCACGTTCCTGACTGTTTACGTCGTGCCCCGAATGTCAGATCTGTTCACTGGATTCGGCAGCGAGCTGCCGACGGTGACTCAAATCGTAATAGGACTGTCACATTGGCTTTCAGGCAATGTTATCTGGTTTGGGCCGCTGTTAATCGGAGGAGCTGTCTTGCTATTTCTGTGGTCGCGCACTCCCCCGGGGCGGCTTACAGTAGATGCGTTCATTCTCAGAATCCCACTGGCCGGCAGTCTCGCGGTCCAATTATCCGTAGCCCAGGCGACTCGATCGCTGGCTACACTGCTGGCCGGCGGCATCACGTTGGTCGAATCCTGGGAAATTGCATCCGAGTCAATAACTAATCGCGAGCTACGACGCCGCAGTTCGGCAATCCTGCCGATGATTCGCGAAGGACGCTCATTCACCGAAAGTTTAGAATCAGCGGGATGGATGCCGCCGCTCGCAGTGGACATGATTGGAATCGGCGAACGCTCGGGCAGCTTACGTGAGATGCTGGACGAAGTGGCTGTCTTTTACGACGCCGAATCAGAAGTACGGCTGGAGCAGTTGACGACCACGCTCGAGCCTGCGATCCTTGTCGTCATGGGCGGAGTGGTCGTCACGATTCTGCTCGCAATTTACCTCCCAATCATTCAATCTATCTCCAGCGGCGCCGGAGTTACCGGTGTTCACTGAGTTGCCGAGGAGAGAGGTAATTAGCCGTCAGATATGAAGCAGTTTACTGAAAGCGAAATCGCGACCCTGATCCCTCCCGGCGAGACAGATCATCAGCCGCCGGAAGTGCGAGCGGCTAAAGAACTTGCGCGCCGTTATCGCCTGCCGTTCGTTGATCTGTTGCCGAGTGAGAGGGAATCGCCGGTGGATTACGGGCTGTTCAATGAGATCCCGGTCGACCTGATGGTGCGGCACCAGTTCCTGCCACTTAAAAAGGACGGGCGTGGGTTGCACATCGCGATGGCCGACCCGACCGATCTCGAAAGACTCGATGAACTGTCGGGCGCACTACACAGCCGCGTTGTGCCTCATGTTGCAACTGCGGGCGCAATCGAAGTCATCTTGCGCCGCGGCGACGCGACTCAACGCGTCCTGCAGGAAGCAGCTTCAGGATTTCGCATTTCGCTGGTGCGCGAGACTGAGCACGGCGAAGAAGTGCTTGACCTCGATCGTTTGGCGACCGACTCCGAGATGTCGCCGATAATCAAACTCGTCGACACCATTATTTATAACGCGATGGAGTCACGCGCTTCCGACATTCACATCGAAACGCGCGACACCGAAGTTCAAGTTAAGTATCGGATCGATGGCGCACTCTACGCGAAAGTCGATCCGATCGATCTTGCTTATCATCAGACTTTGATCTCACGCATCAAGGTGATGTCAGAGTTGGATATCGCCGAGCGACGTGTTCCACAGGACGGCAGGTTCAGAGTGCGTTACAAAGGACGCAACGTCGACTTTCGTGTGTCAATCATGCCGACGATTCACGGAGAAGACGCGGTAATTCGTATTCTGGACAAGGAACAGATCAACGAGTCGTTTCGAAACCTGAATCTGGATGTCGTTGGGTTCGCTGAAGAGGACTTGAAAAAGTTTCGGCGGTATATCGCCGAGCCTTACGGCATGGTGCTAGTGACTGGCCCGACCGGTTCTGGAAAGACCACCACGCTCTATGCCGCACTCAACGAAATCCGAAATGAGGAAGATAAGATCGTCACCATTGAGGACCCGGTTGAATATCAGTTGCACGGCATTACGCAGATTCCGGTGAATGAGAAGAAGGGCCTGACATTCGATCGTGGGTTACGTTCGATACTGCGGCATGACCCGGACAAGATCATGGTCGGTGAGATTCGCGATACCGAGACTGCTCAGATTGCGATCCAATCTGCACTGACCGGTCACCTCGTATTTACCACCGTGCACGCTAACAACGTGATCGATGTGATTGGCCGATTCCTCAATATGGGTGTCGAGCCTTACAATTTCGTCTCCTCGCTTAACTGTGTGTTGGCTCAGCGGCTCATCCGCATGCTGTGTCCTTACTGCAAACGCCCGCACAAGGCGTCGGATGCCGAACTGGAAGAATCCGGACTCCGTCCCGATCAGCATCGCAATACTGTTTTTTACTTGAACGGAGGCTGCGATGCGTGTAATCACACCGGTTACCGGGGCAGGACGGCAATCCATGAGCTGCTTGATCTTTCCGACAATATTCGGGAGATGATCGTGGAGCGTCGACCCGGCTCTGAAGTCCGCCGGGCGGCCGAAGCCGAGGGCCTCACCAGCCTTCGCGAATCGGCTCTAAAGAAGGTATTTGCGGGCGTTTCCACGCTGCACGAAATCAATAGGGTAACGTTCGTCGAGGAAATCAGCGCCGCCAAGTAATTTGTCGACCCTTTTAGGAACTGAAATTTAGCAAGGGCGTTAAAGGAAACGGGCCGGGAACTATTGCAATCCGAGGGGTTTGAGAGCATTATATGGCCCGCTACAAGTTCCACCCCCCTGAGAGTGAGACTGCCATGAAAACTAGAACATACAGCCGGATAATGGTTTCGTTTCTGCTGACCTTTTGCCTCTTGGCGATGCCCATTGTGGCGTTGGCCAAAAAGGGTGAGAAGAACTACAAGAAAGGATTGCAGTACGAGGCCGCTCAGCAGTGGGATAAGGCTGCTCAGGAGTTCACGCTGGCGTTGGCCGCTGATCCGTCGAGTATCGAGTACCAGCTTCATTTTCGGCGCGCTAGCTTTAACGCTTCGCAGGCGTTCATGCAGCAAGGACGAGCGTTGGCGGAACAGCGCGATTACGTTGGCGCATACAACGCATTTCGCCAGGCGTACGGTTACGATCCGGTGAATGAGCTTGCGGTTTCTGAAATGGAGCGCATGCTTCGGCTACAGAGTGTAAAGGAAGGCACGAACGGTTCAGGGAATGGGAACGGTCACGGAGCTAAAAACGGTGAACTACCGGATGCCGGTAATCTCACGCCCACAAGTGCTCAAGCGCAAGATCCCGTCGTCACGTCTCCGCGAGTGGAGCAGTTGCGAGTAATTAATTACAACGGCGACCTCAAGTCGTTCATTCGGCAGCTTGCCGAACAACTTCAGCTCAACGTCGTTTTTGATCGAACTTCATTTGCTCAGCCGCGCACAGTCGATATCAACTTGCGCGATGTAACGACGGCTCAAGCACTTGATTACATCTTTTTGCAGGAAGGTCTGTTCTTCCAAAAACTCAGCCGCCGCACGATCCTGGTCGCTGACCAACAACGCCGGCCACAGTATCAGCAGTTGGTGCTGCGCACGTTCTTCCTGTCCAACATGAAGCCGACTGATGCGCGCACGTTGATTCAGCAGGCCATACCGCCTTCAGTCGGTCGACCGCAGACGATCGTCGTTCCTGACGATGCAACAAACAGTCTCACCGTTCGTGACACTGCGGAGAACGTCAGATTGATTGGCGATCTGCTTGCCAGCATTGACAAGGACCGCGCCGAAGTCGTGATGGACGTTAACATCTATGAGGTGTCAAAGAGTGATCTGTTTCAATTGGGTAATCAGATTGGACTGGGCACGGGCGTGTTCAGTTTAGGAGGTTCACCGGGGTTAGCTATTCCTACCGGTGCGGGTTCGCTTAGCGATGTTGCGGCGGGCGTAAATCTTTCCAGTATTGTCGGAACGGTGCCTACTGCGGCAGCGGCGGCTTTGGTGATTCCACCTTCTGCCCTGACTGCGTTCCAGAGCAAGGGCAATTCCAAGTTGATCGCATCAACTCAGGTGCATGCGTTCAATGGAGAGGAATCAACGGCCCGAATCGGACAACGTGTTCCGGTTCAGACTGCCCAGGCTTTTCCATTCGGCGTCCAGACAAACACAACTACGAATCCTAATCAACCTTTTGGTAGTGGTGGTTTCCCCGTCATCAACTACGAACCTACCGGCTTGACTTTGAAATTCACTCCGCAGGTCTTTACGAACCTGGACGTGCAAGTGAAGATGTCGATCGAGTCTAAGGACGTAATTTTTACAGAAGGGGACCGGTTAACTCCTTCGTTCACTGAACGGACAATCAGCGGCACGGCTCGTGTGCAAAACAATCGCACTATGATGCTGGCGAGCATCGCCACGGACTCGCAAAGTAACACCCGCCGTGGACTGCCACTGCTGGGTTTGATTCCCGTATTTGGTCGTTTGTTTAGTTCCCCGGTACGCGACAATAAGCGCGTCGACATCGTGATTGCAGTTACGCCGCGCGTGCTGCGTGCACCGGCAGTGACGCCGCGAGACGAAGAGATGCGTCCCAGCGGAACTTTACAGTCGCCAACCACTGGTTCACTCGAAGCCATGATTATTGAGTCTGACCGTGAAGATCAGATTGCCGCGGCTCGCAGACTGCCACGCAATGCCGTGGTGAGATTGCCCGATGTTGAGCCGGCGCCACTCGGCCCGCCAGTAACTGAAGCGGGACGTAATCAGACATCAACCATCGCGAAGACTGCGATGCCTGCGAATGCTTTGCCGGAGCCAAAAACGATCACGCAGAACACGGCTCCCGCTCCCACAAACACCAGTCAGAGACAGGCGGTAAAATCACCCGTCGTAGATGAACTGCCTGCGTTTGTGCCGGCGCCAAAGTCGCTCGTGAGTGACAAAGCTGCGAACGAAGTAGCCGCGGTGAATTCGGGAGTTGGCGGAACTCAGAATGCTGTGCTAACCAGCCAACCCAAGCCGATTGATACTGCGGTTTCGACTTCACGAGTCGCGCGTTTGAGCTTGCTGCCGACTGATGAAACTTTGAGTGTCGGCGAGAGACGGCGCTTTGCGATCCAGCTGAACTCGGAGGTACCACTCAGTCTGGCAGTGATGGCGCTCAGGTTTAATCCGAAGGTCATCAAAGTGAATCTTGTCTCGCACGGCTCACTGTTCCCGATAGGCAAGGTTCCAGCTCTAACTCAGTCAATCGATCCTTCCGGTGTTTGTTTGATTTCAATGTCGGCGAATGGTGTTGCGCCACTAAAAGGAACCGGAGAATTAATTTTCATCGAGATTGAAGCTCTGGCCGCAGGTGATGCGGCGCTCGTTTTCGATAAAGGCACAATGCATCTGGTGGCAGTCGATGCACGCGATGTGGTTTCCCAGGTGACACAGGGATCCACAACTGTTAAGTAGGAATGGAGCTGTACAGAAAACAGCAAGACGCGAACACGCAGCTACGCGGCGGCACGGTGAAGGCGGTAAGAGTTACTGGTCGCCGCGTTGCTCTGTCGCGAGTCGAGCGGGGCTTCACGCTGATTGAATTAGTCATGACGATCACGATCATGACGATTCTAACGTTTGGAGTGCTTCCTTTGATCAAGGTCTCGGTAAAACGTCAGAAGGAGCAGCAACTGCGCGACGCCTTGCGTCAAATGCGAATTGCCATCGACGAATTCCATCGCGACACCGTGGGAATGGTGTGCACGGCCGGGGGAATGCAAACCGGGACCGGACAAGGAATACTCATCGATCCGCGCAGTAAAGTAGTAATCTCCGACTGCACGATTTTCGGAGTAGACAATCCCGATCGTTACCCGCCCGATCTGGAGACTCTTGTCATGGGCGTGAATGTTATTTCCCGGGCGGCCCAGCAGACGGGTGGGATAGGATTGCAGGGAAATAGTAACCGGGCGCCGGACGAGGGCATACTGGACCAACAGCTTTCAACGAAGCAGAAAGTTTACTTGCGCGCGATTCCTGTTGATCCTATGACTGGCAAGACGGAATGGGATTTAAGGTCTTGTTATGACGCGTCGGACGCAGGATCGTGGGGCGGTGAAAATGTTTTCGATGTCCGTTCCAAGTCGCGCGATACGGCACTCAACGGAGAGAAGTACAGTGACTGGTAGAGAATCACGGAGACACGGAGACAAGGAGACACGGGGACACGGGAACGCAGAGACGCGGAGATCCGGAGACGGGGAGACGCGGCGAAAGGTGCGAGGTTTCCTTGTCCCCCGGTCCCCGCGTCGCCGCGTCCCCGTGTCCTGTCTTCTCGGCTTCACGCTGCTCGAGCTGATGATCGTCATTACGGTCATCATCATTCTCGCGGCCGTGGTCCTACCTCAGTATCAGAAGACGATCATCCATACTCGCGAAGCGGTATTGCGCGATGATCTTTTCAAGATGCGCCAGTTGCTCGATCAATATGCTGCCGACAAAGGCAAGCTGCCTCAGTCGCTGGATGAACTCGTCAGCGAAGGATATCTTCGTGAGATACCCGTTGACCCGTTTACTGGGCAGAAGGATTGGACCGTCGTTACTGGTGACGATCCAAACTCCACTGGAGGCGAACAAGGCGTAACCGACGTGCATAGCGCCTCAACGGACGTCTCTTCGGAAGGGACACCGTACTCGGAATGGTGAACATTGCTGATTGCCAATTGCCGATTGCCAATTGGTTCCTGAATACTTTGCTAGACTGAAACTAAAGGCCAAAGACCAAAAGCCAAAAACCAAAGACCGAAAACCAATTGGCAATCGGCAATTGGCAATCGGCAATGATACGTTGCCTAAACTCCTCTCAAAATTAGTCACTCCCTGGTATCCCTCGACAGCTATTGGTTTGGAAAAGGGAATCGCTTCGATGGTGGACCTCGGCCGCGGTCGAGGCAATGTCCGCCACGTGCGCCGCGCAGCCACTGTCCAGTTACCCGACTCTCTCATCCAACCGAGCTTCGATCAGTCAAACGTTGCCGACCAGGCTGAACTCGCGGCCGCTCTTTCCGAGATGGCAAACAGCGCCGGCCTCTTACGCCAAAAACGATGGTCTGTCACTTTGCCGGAAGCAACGACCCGCGCCCTGATCGTCACCTTGGAAACTGCCGTCGGTTCTCAAAGTGAGCTGGAAGAAGTGCTGGCGTGGAAAATGGATCGCGGGTTCGGTGTCCCGTTGGATGAGCTATCGGTCGCTCGCGAGGCACTCCCCAAGGACGCACAGGGACGAGCGCGTTACCTGGTAGTCGCCACGCGAGTTGGCGTGCTGCGGGAATACGAGCAAGTTTTTAGTCTGCTTGGCTGGCGCGCGGGCTTGATTCTTCCGCGCTATCTCGGTGAAGCACAGTGGCTCAAAGGAAATGGGTTTAAAGGCGACACGTTGCTCGTTAGCTCGTCGGACGACGGGTTCACTGCCGTTGTGTTTCGAGAGCAGCGACCGCTGATCCTGCGTAGCGTCAGATGCGACAGCCAGGAACAGGAAGATGAGCTCTACCGGCTATTGATGTTCTATCGCGATCGGCGTGTTTCGGATGAATCCGAAAGTAGTCAAATGCTATCCGGATTATTGGTAACCGGCCGCGGTTTTAGCAAGACTCGCGTCGGAGAGATCGTCAACGAAACTCTCGGCGGAGATGTGCGTCCACTCGAAGCTTACGACCTGGGCTTGCAACTCCCAACGCGCGATCTGAGCTTCGATGTGATTGCCGCGCCTTCCGGTTTAGCGACGCTTTCGCTGTAAAAAAGTCTGGAGTCGCGACTCTAGACTCTTAGGCCTGAAACATTCCAGCTTCGCTGAACGTAGAACCTGAGATCATGGCCATGAGTGCGTCTGCAACACTAGCCAAAGAGATAAGCGACGGCGAACTGGTAGCCCGAGCTACGCGCGGGTTCGAAGGAAGCTTCGAAGAACTGGTGCGCCGGTACCAGCGACCCATCTCAGCTTACGTCTATCGCATGGTCGGCGACTACGAAGCCGCCCTCGATTTGACGCAGGAAATTTTCATAAAAGTCTACGCCTCTCTCAACCGTTACCGCTCGGAGTTTAAATTTTCAACTTGGATTTACAAGATTGCGCACAACTGCGCCGTCGATCACCTGCGGCGCAACACTGGACGAACACAATCCCTGACTAGCCGGTCTGAGGGCGAGCCGTACGAGCTGCCGATCGAAAGCAGCAACTTGACTCCCGAGCAGGAAAGTGAACGAAAGGAGCGAAAGTCAGAGATCGAATCTGTAGTTCGATCATTGCCGGGCGCTTATCGCGAGCTGATTATTCTGCGTCACTCTCAGGATCTGACTTACGAGGAGATCGTCGAAGTGACAGGTCTTCCATTGGGTACAGTTAAGAATCGACTGTTCCGCGCGCGCGAGATGATGCGGCAGCAGTTTGTCGGACGAGGTATTACAGGCGTGTAGCCATCACAAGCATGAACGCGAGCAGTAAATGTCAGAAGGAATGGATCGCCGCCTATCTCGATGGGGGACTTGATGCTGACGCACTCAGGCTTTTCGAACAACATCTGGGAAGTTGCGTCACTTGCAGTGCGGAGCTGAACGAGCAGCGCCGCTTCATGCTCGCACTCGACTCTGCTCTTACTACAAGTCCTGTTTTACCGCTACCACGAAATTTCATTCGAATTGTAGCTGCGCGTGCTGAGAGTGATTTGAGCGGGATGCGCAACCGGCTCGAACGCAAACGAGCGGCACGCTTCTGCGTGGTCCTTGCCGCTACAGGTTTGGCGATGATTGGTGCGGCCGCTGGGAAAACGATTTTCGTAGCCGTGCCCGTGATTGCTAATCAGATACTCGGCATTTTTGGTCTTTTATGGACAGCATTGCGAGATGCTGCTGTCGGTTTGACGGTTGTGTCACGTGTTATCGGCGGAGGACTTGTTCCTGAACCTCACTTCGCAGGCTTGGCCGCACTCCTACTTGCTCTGGCCATCGTCCTGCTCTCATTGCTAATCGGCGGCTACCATCGTCACCGTGAAATGCGCCTTTTTGAATGAGGCGTACTCCATGATCACCACAGCACCAACAGTGAACGAATTAGTACTCAACAACCATGGCGATCAATACCTTACGCAATGCATCTACCGTTTGAGCGGGCTGTTGATTTTGCTCCTAAGCGTGTTTGTTTCGATTCGTGCACAAACCGCAACCGAACCCATAGTCGATGAACCTTACGTCATTAATGGAGTCAGCGACACGATGGCTTACGGTGTGGGCCGCTCGATTAAGATCACGGGAACGGTCAAGAACGGAGCTATTGCCCTGGGTGGTGATGTCATCGTGCAGGGAACAGTAGAAGGCGACGTTGCCAGCATCGGTGGATCCGTAATTCAACTGGCGGGCGCGCGCATCGGCGGCGATGTGATCGTCATCGGTGGAGGTTATGAGGCGCGTGATGTATCGCCAATTAGAGGAAGGACTGGGACGATTGTCTACGCCGGGTATGAACAAGAACTGCGTAGCATGATCAGGAACCCGACCGAGCTCATTGGTCCTCAGTGGTCGGCTGGGTATATCGGCTTGAGAATCCTCGCAGTGCTCTTCTGGTTTGTAATCTCGCTCGTTCTTACTGCAGTCATGCCGACGACGATCAGCGAAGGAGTCGCTCGACTGCAGCTAACGACACTCCGAGTTGCAGTCATAGGATTTTTTGGAGCTGCGATTATTGCGTTGGGCGTACCGTTTAGCCTTTACTACCTGCCACGGTCACTGAGCGCGATCATTGGCTTGTTGGCATTCTTTCTGATTATCGTCGCCAGTATCTTCGGGCGAGTGATTATCTACGCTGCCACTGGCCGCTGGCTCCAACGCAAGTTCTTCTCGTTCGGTACAAACTCAGAGTCCGTGGCCTTACTAATAGGAACGATTGTTTGGACCGGTCTTTCCTCCATACCTTACATCTGGCCTTTCGTCTTCGGGGTTGTCATTGTTCTTGGCATCGGTCTAAGTCTCACGGTACGCTTTCGTTTGGGCTGGCGCCGCTCGCAACCTGCGTGAGAGTGAAAGTTGCTGTGCGCCCTAATTGGCCGGATTGATAAATCCCTCAGCCACGCTGAAGTGGAACAAACTCCTTCCAGTAGAGACCACCACCCGGGCTATTTTCAAATCCTTCTATTACGACATACTCGTCGTTTTCAATTCCAGCGACTTTATATTTTTTGCCGGGCTGCAACTGTGCGAGATCAGTCATGATCACGTGACCTCTGCCTCGCGTTGTGGGTTGATAGATCACCCAATCACCTGGCTGAAAAGGACATGCCTGCATTGCAATAACCCCTATTGTGGGCCAATTGGAAATGGTCCTGAAACAGTACCAGGACCGGTTCCATTAAGAAAATAATACTCAGCGCAGAGGGGGCACTGAGGCCCAATCCGAACATTGTGCAGTCTTCGACGATCGCCCTGTGCGTAACCAATATTGACATCGTGCTGTCAACGAGATTAAAAGAGGCTGCCGTCATGACTACTCGCCTTGGCGACCGCTAGCCTCAGGCTGTCGTGGACCTTCTGAAAGGAAGAGACTATGAGTCACAAATCGTTTTCCAGATTTCGACTTATATCAATTGCGATATTTGTCGCCGGCGTCGTCTCAATTGGTTTCGCTTATTCTTTCCGACCCGGGCAAGGTCCGGCGCAGAGGCAAAGAAAAGGATTCACTCTTAGAACGAAAACTACCACCGCGCCAACTACTCCGCGGGAGACGGGTCCGCGGGAGGGCGTCTCATCCCAAACGATCAAGTACCAAAAATCCGACGGGACGTTCAAGCAGGTGACTACCTACTACAACGCTGATGGCGCGGTCGTGAAAAAACAAATCGTGTTGGGAATTCCCGGTCAGGGTGTGTTCGGGATTAACAATCCTCAGGGGCCCTTGGACTTTTTATCCGCAATGCCTCCAAAAGAGAAGTCATCCTATGTCACCGTTGACGACGGACATCGTCAACCGAACTTCGTGAGGGATGATTGGGTACAAGGCTATAAGACCTATGTGCTTCGCTTTCCAGATCAGGACGGAGGTTATTTGGAGCTCTATTGCGCCCCTGAGTTCGACGGCCAGCCAATTAAAGAGGTCAATGTTTCTGCTGGTTCGACCAGCATTACAGAGCTGGTCCAGATCACGCTTGGCGATCCAGATGACCGAGCGTTCGGGCGCCTGCCTAAGACTCTGATTAGCTACGATTTGTTCAAACAGAAGATCGCGGCTATGGAGGCTATCGGGAAAAATGATGCCGCTAAAGCCATGCAGCGCGAGTTAGACGAACAGATTGCCAAACAATGAAAGAGCCGTAAAGCGTGAAAGTTCCTGTCACTCAAGGATTTTCGTCGCACATTCACGCGAACCTTCAATAGGTTGAGCACATGAAACAAAGACTCGCCACATTAAAATACTGCGGACTCAATCTAATCGGTATCTTGTTGTTGGCCGGAGCACTCTGGCATGTCGCGGTGGCGCCGACATCTCAGGCTTGCGGCAGTAACCCAAATTGCCCCAACGGTTGGAGCGTTACGGCCTCAAGCTGTGACGGATCATGCAGTTGTGGCGGCCCCTTTCATCTCTTATACCTGCTATCGTGAGACAGGAGTTTGCAACGCGAATGGCGCTGTTGTTGTGTTCTCCGCCTGCTATCGAGGCAGCTGCTGCTGTCCGAGCGGCAACTGCGCAGGTCAAGGCGGTGGCGGTGGCGGTAGCGGCAGCGGCGGCGAAGGTTTTTGTTGGTCCGATTGGGATTGCTTTGCCGGTGAGTATTGCGATAGCGGAACTGGAACCTGCTATGAATACGGCAGTGGACCCGGTGGCATCATGCCGGAGTGATGCTTTAAACCACTTAACTCTCACAACAGCGGGGTCCTCAGTCTCGAGTCGGGCTACTGCCCCGCCATTGCAATCGCTTCCCGCACTGAACGTCGGGGCATAATTGGCGCGGTCGTGCTTCGTGGCCGGCGCCGGAGTGTCCTGAAACCTATCGCCGCCGAAATCCCAGCGTAGCCAAATTCAGTCTTCGCCAACAGGTTCCAACTGCCGTCGTAAACTGAGCGTCGCAAAGGCAAGCTGATGATCCGGCGGTCGATATCGACTGAGTCATTCTGTAGTCGATCCTGGTGCGCCGGAATACCGTAGTGGTGTCCGCCGCGTACTCCACCACGAACCACGGCAGCCCGAACGAAGAGTGATATTCAATCGTAGTGCGGCGCCGATTGCCCGGCTCGTCATATACATTTATTCCAGTAGGTCGGGGGTTTTTCTGATAGGTGAGACTCAAATCGTCCTGTGTCCAGGAAATGGTGGTCCACTTCTTCAGCACCGTCGGGCTTCCGGCCAGAGACACTTCCGTCCGCGTGGTCAGCCCTTTCTTGCTCAATAGTCCTGTCAACAAAAATTTTGGAACATAGAAATTTTCTGGAAGAGCAAATTTCCAAGAGACGTGTTTTAAGTTACTGTCTTGGCCAAGTGTTAGGAAAAAACACTTTGGTAACATCGAAACCGTAAGGATGTATGCCCAAGAGAGGTAACTCTGACAGCTGAACCTACCGATGCCGAGCTAGCACGTGCTGTCTGCAACGGCGATGAAGATGCATTCGCAACTCTGTTCCAGCGGCACCGCCGGCGAGTAGCCATCGTTGCCGGCCGCTTCTTTCGTCGAACGGAAGAAATCGAAGACGTTGTGCAGGAGTCGTTTGTCAAAGCCTACTTCGCCCTCAGAGAATTTTCTGATGACGGCAGTGGCTCGATGACGGGATGGCTTTCAAAGATTGCTTTCAATACCTGCTATGACGAGTTGAGGCGACGCCGTCGCAAGCCAGAAACTAGCTCCGCGGAGTTGACCGATGAAGAGATGCAAACAGTTCGTTCGTTAGTTACGACGAACGAAATCTCACTGGAGTCTGCGTCGATTAGCCGAGACCTTGCAAACAAGCTCCTATCCCGCCTGAGCCCGGAAGATCGAATCGTCCTCGTGTTGCTCGACGTTGAGGGCCTGACAACCAGCGAAATTGGTCAAACACTGGGTTGGTCTTCCGCCAAGGTCAAAATACGCGCTTTCCGGGCTCGAAACGATTTACGTCGAATTCTCAGAAAATTCTTGTAACCACAGCCTTGGTCCTGACGTTTTAGAAATAGGACCGAAATCCCGCTCGGAGACTGTCTACCAAACATGATTCGAAAAGATTCCCGTCAGAAGGACCTCGACCGCCTCGGGCAGACCGTGGTTCGTGCATCGGCGCTTTCTGACGAAGACGCCGCGGAAATGGCGGTTTCGCCGTTTCTTTTCACTCGCGTGCGAGCCCAAATCGCCAGCGCCGGCGACGCTCAATTGATGGGTGGAATTTGGACCAATTTCTCGTTAATTGCGCGAAAGGCAATACCGGCCATGAGTTTAGCCGCCGCCGTGAGTCTCGGTCTGTTTCTGTATACCAGGAACAATTCGACCAAGCCCACGTTTAGTGTTGATGCATACCTTGGTACGAGCGAGCCAGGCATCGAAAGGCTCGTTTTCTCAGAAAGACAGCCGGTAACTGTGGATGAAGTGCTGGCAACCATCGTGACCAGAGACGAACGGGAGCCGGCAAGATGATCGAACAACCTAAATCACGATGGAAAAGCTGGCTGGTCCTGGTAGTCATATTTGTGCTCGGAGCTGTCACAGGCGTGGGGCTCGGCGGTGTTTATAGATCGAAGACGGACGCTTCTTTCCGCGGTGCGCATGTACGGCACCGCGAAGCCATGTTCGAAAAAATGCGCTCCGACCTCAATCTCACGGAAGAGCAGTCAAAAGAAATGCGTAAGGTGCTGGACGAGACGGGAAACGATTTTCGTGCGTTGCGCAATGAATTACGTCCGCGCTACGAAGAACTGCGTCTAAAGACTCGGGGACGTATGCGCGCGCTGCTGACCCCGGAGCAGCAGGGAAAGTTTGACAGCTTGATGGCCGAGATTGACGCGCGTCGACAAAAAGACGGCGGATATTCTCGTTAGCATTCATTGAAAGGGAACCATCAATACCATGATTAGAAAGTTCATCTTTGCAGTCATGTCAATCGCAGTGGCTGCAAGCTTGGCGAATGCACAGGCAACGCCGACCGCCACAGCTCCAGCGCAAACAGGTGATCCGAATATCACTCTTAACAGCGTGATTGGAGAGGTTAAGGCAATCGATGCGACTGCGCGTCAACTGACCGTCAAAACAGATGCTGGATCAGTGGTAACCGCGATCGTTAGCGATGCGACGACCTACCTGCGCGTCGCTCCCGGTGAGAAGGATCTGACAAACGCTGCCAAGATCACCTTTGCCGATGTTGCAGAAGGTGACCGAGTGATGGCGCGCGGCAAGGTTTCGGATGATAAGAAGTCCGTGCCCGCTCGAGCCCTAATTGTGATGACCAAGGGTGACATAGCTAAGAAACAAGACGCTGAACGCGCGGAATGGAGACGCCGAGGAATCCTGGGCGTGATTTCAGCGCTTAATCCAACCTCGAATGAGATCACGATCACCACACGCTCCATGGCTGGTTCGACTCCTGTGATTATTCCGGTTGGGGAAAAAGTCGAGCTGCGGCGATATGCCCCCGACTCCATTAAATTTGGAGATGCTAAACCGAGCACTTTCGCAGAGTTGAAAGTTGGAGATCAACTTCGTGCTCTGGGCGAACGCAGCCCGGACGGTTCGAAGTTTACGGCTGAGAAGGTCGTGACTGGATCGTTTCGTACAGTTGCCGGCACTGTAACCGCAGTCGATCCAACAACAGGCGAGATAAAAATCAACGATCTTGAGAAGAAACAACCACTCACGATTGTTGTCAAACAAGATGCTGTGCTGCGTAAGTTTCCGGCCGCAGGTGAAATGGGGATGATGTTTGGTCGTGGACCTGGACCTGGAGGGACTCCAACCGCGCAGACTCAACCAGCAGGTGGCCAACAGGCGGCGGGTAGCGCGGCTGGTCCAGGTGGTCAGAGTCGAGGTGGCCCAGGTGGTCCAGGCATGCGCCCTGGTGGTGGTCCAAATATTCAGGACATGTTGGAACGTTTGCCGACGATTGCGCTGGCAGACGTGAAGACGGGTGACACTATTATCGTCTCGAGCACACAGGGCGCCGATCCTGGGCGCTTGACGGCAATCACGCTGGTCTCTGGTGCTGATACGCTGCTCAACATGATCGCTGCGCGGCAACAACAGGCCGGCGGTCCTGGAACACCGAATCCGGCAGCGGGGTTAAGCGGTTCAGGTGTTCAGTTCGGTATTGGTTTGCCGTAACCGAACTGCGCGCAATCAAACAAGTAAGTAATTGAAGCTCCTCTAAGGATTGGAAAAATTATGAACCTTTTAAAAATTGTACTGCGCCAGGGTTTGGGCATCGGCCTCGTTGTAGCGTTGACTGCAATCTTTGTTTTCGCACAACAGGGCAAAGCCACGCTCCGCGGTACTGTCAAGGATGAATTGGGAGCTTCGATTGTAGGCGCGACCGTTACGGTCATTGACTCGAGCGGCACCACTAAAACTACGGTCACCAATGGCGAAGGCATCTACACTCTGAGTGGACTCACACCCGGTAAGTATGTCGTACTCGCGACCGCCAGCGGCTTTGCTCCATCAGATGAAACTGAAATAGAGGTCGCCGCAAACAAGCGCGACACACTCGATCTTCTGCTGAAAGTCACGATTGAAGAGCAACGAGTGACGGTGGCAGCGGAGACACCGCTCAGCACCGAAGCCACTAACAACGCTAATCAAACGCTGATCACTGGTAAGGATCTTGATGCTTTGCCTGACGATCCGGATGAGCTGGCGGCTGCTTTGCAGGCTTTGGCTGGTCCATCGGTTGGCCCGAACGGCGGCCAGATCTTTATCGATGGTTTTTCCGGTGGTCGCATGCCGCCGAAAGAATCAATTCGCGAGATTCGAATCAATCAGAATCCCTTTTCCGCGGAAAACGATCAGGCTTCCGGCCGTATTGAAATTCTCACGCGGCCTGGCACCGACAAATTGCGCGGCAGCTCTTTCTTTAACTTCGAAGACGAAAGTCTCAACTCGCGCAATCCATTCGCCAATAGCCGGACGCCATATCAGATCCGAAGCTTCGGTGGAAACCTGGGCGGGCCGATCGTCGCGAAAAAGGCTTCGTTCTTTATCGACTTTGATCGACGAGAAACCGACGACAATGAGTTGATTCGCGTCACTACTCTGGATGAGAATCTGACCCCTGTAGAGCAAGGCTTTGGTTTCGTAGTGCCACGCCGTAATCTAAGCTTCAGTCCGCGTTTCGACTATCAGATCAATCCAAACAACACGCTGGTAGCTCGTTACAGTTACAACCGCTCGAGAACTGAAAACAGTGGCATCGGCGGTTTTTCGCTGCCCGAACGCGCATTTGACACGCGCTTTACCTCGCAAACCTTCACGTTTACTGAAACCGCAGTTCTTAATGCGTCGATGATCAACGAGACGCGCTTTCAGTACTCGCGAAATCGTAATGAAAGTCTCGGCGATAATACGATTCCGGTGTTGAATGTTAGCGGAGCATTCATTAGCGGCGGTTCACAGGTGGGCCATGTCGTCAACAGTAACAACAGGTGGGAATTGGTAAATTTTCTTGCCTGGCAGAAGGGAACTCACGCACTCAAGTTTGGTGGCCGGCTTCGGCGCATAACCATTGATGAGAGCAATCCCAATAACTTCGGTGGCACGTACGTTTTCACCGGCGGCTTTGTGCCGGCACTGGACGCAAACAATAACCCCGTTTTTGATCAACCGGTGTTCGTCGACAGCTTGGAGCGATATCGACGAACTTTGCTCGGCCAGCAGTTGGGTTTAAATCCGGTCCAGATTCGCGCATTAGGTGGCGGCGCTTCCCAATTCAGCATCTCATCTGGCAATCCAGAGGCCGGTGTAAGCCAACTCGACGCCGGACTCTACGTTCAGGACGACTGGCGCGTCCGCCCCAATCTGACGTTGGGCTTTGGCCTCCGTTACGAAAATCAAACCAACATCAACAGTAACTTTAATCTCGCTCCCAGAGTGTTCATGGCATGGTCTCCTGGAGCAGCAGATTCGACGCGTCCACCCAACATGGTGATCCGCGTAGGAGCTGGCGTTTTCTACAATCGGTTTAGCGAAGGCAATACGTTGAATGCCAACCGCTTTAATGGGGAACTTCAACAGCAGTTCTTTGTGACTGAGCGGCCGATTTATGAAACCATAAATGGGAATCTGACATTTATTCCACCGCTACCGAGTGCGCTCGATGCATTTCCAAATCTGCCTCCAACCGCGGTTTTGGATTTGGCTCCGCGGCAAATCACGTGGCGCGTGGCCGATAATCTCCAGGCACCAACTGTTTACGTAACGGGTGTCCAGGTAGAGCGACAGCTGCCGCACCGTTTCACCATGTTCACAGGCTTTTACTCGATTCATGTTCGCCACGTCATTCGAGCCCGAGACATAAATGCTCCACTGCCCGGCTCTATCACTCTGTTGAATCCCAATGGAACGAGACCTTTTGGCAACGTCGGCGAGATTTACCAATATGAATCCACTGCTCGGTTTGATCAGAACCAGTTATTCATCGGCTTTAACAATCGCTTCAACCGAACGATTTCTTTTTCCGCACACTACTCTCTGAGCAAGAGTCAGAATGATGCTGACGGGCAGGGTGGCGGGCTGTTTCCAGTGAATTCTTACGATCTGACGGGAGAATACGCACGTGCGGGATTTGACGTGCGTCACAGATTTCATTTCTTTGGCAGTATCAACCTGCCATGGCAGGTCAGTTTGAATCCATTCATCACGTACAGCTCGGGGCGTCCGTTTAATATCACGACCGGACAGGACACGAATCTCGACCGGCAGTTTACCGAGCGCCCATCGTTTGCGCCGGACGGCGTTGATTGCTCGAATCCACCATCGAACATCGTGTGCACGCAGTTCGGGAACTTCAATCTGCGGCCCGCTCCTGGCGAAACGCTAATACCGCGCAACTTTGGTGAGGGGCCAGGCTTCTTCTCAGTCAATATGCGCGTCAGCAAGAGTTGGAGCTTTGGCACGGTTGGCGGGAGCCGCGCTGCCGCTGCGAATCAAAATCAGCGTGGTCAGGGTCAACAAGCACAAGCTGGCGGTAGAGGTGGCCCAGGTGGACCACCGCGTATTCCCGGTGCCGGCGGTGCGGGCGGACCGGGCGGAGGCGGACCCGGCGGCGGTGGCGGTGGTCAGCGCGGCGGTGGCGGTTTCCAGGGACTTGGAGGCCCTGGAGGCGCCGAAGCCAAACGCTACACCGTTCAGTTGTCAGTTAATTTTCAGAACCTCTTTAATAAGGTCAACCTCTCGAGCCCTGTCGGCAATCTATCTTCGCCGTCCTTCGGTGAAAGTCTCTCGCTGGGAGGTGGCTTCGGAGGTTTCGGCGGCGGCGGTTTTGGTGGAGGTGGCGGCGCGGGAAACCGGCGAATCTCGGCTCAAATCCGATTCAGTTTCTAAGCACGGACGCAGCTGCCCGGCAAGTTTAAGAAACTTCCCGGGCGGCTTTGGCGTTAGCTTCAATTGATCTGCGTGCTCTGGAAAGGGATAACTCTACATGAAAACAAGGGCCTTCCGCGTCGTTGCATTGGCTGCAACTATCCTCGGCGCCAGTGTCAGCGCCTACTCGCAAACTGACAAGAAGTCGGCTCCCGCGGGAAATGGAGCGTCGCAACCTGCAATAACTGCGACTACTGCGCCCGCTGATCTAGCTCGCGCAGCTTTGGTTGCGCAGGGCGGCGACAAGTTTAAAGCGATTCAGAACATGGTGCTGAGAGGCTCGGTTGAACTTTATGCGCCGAACTCAACGCAGTCGATCCCCGGCGCATTCGTGATTGCCACCGCTGGCGAGAAGGTGCGCATTGAAATCGACGCGCGCCCGGCCATAAGTTTTAAGCAGATTTTTGACGGCGAACGGTCTTATAGTTCGCTTCCTAATGTCGAGCTTCCACCGCTGAGCAAGTTTGGCATCAGCGTTCTTAGCAAGTTTGACCAGCCCGGCTACACAGTCTCGGCGATTCCTGACAAGAAGAAGCATCGCGGCTTTCGGATCTCCGACGCGGATGGCAACTCAACTGACTTTTATATTGATACAGCGACTGGGCGAGTGGTGAGCTTTTTGATTCCGTACAATGGATACATGTTCGGGACGGAACATAAAAAGTTTAAAGAGATTGAGGGAGTGTTGATTCCGACCAATTTTACGCAGCGGCTCGAGATGCCTCAGGGCGCCTTCTTCGCGGACTACAATGTGAAGGACATCAAGCTCAATCAGAACTTAGGCGACGACGCCTTCGCCATTCCTTAGGTACCGCATAGCCACTGACCACAGAACCGCTTACGATTTTTCCTCAAGAAAACTGAAACCTTTTCACCACTAGTGTCACTAACTCCACTGGATACTAATCGTTTAATTCCGGTGGAGGACGATGAAGTACGAAAGAGTTGCCTTCGGAGCCCTGCTTTCGCTGCTAGTGACCTTTCCCGCGATATGCAGCCAGAAGCAGAGCGAGCCGACCGCGGCGGACTATCGCAGCCGGGGCATCTCTCACTATGAACGGCAAGAGTATCAGCAGGCCATCGAACAATTTCAAAAAGCCATCACTCTCAAACCAAACTATGCTGAAGCCTACAACGACCTCGGAATCGCTTACGCAGCAACGGGCCAGCATGCCGAAGCCATTGAGTCACTGAAAAAAGCCATCGAGCTCCGCCCGACTTTCCCTGAAGCTCATTGCAACCTCGGCTCAGAGTACTACGAAATTCACGAGCTCACTTTGGCAATCGCTTCGCTCAAAGAAGCAATTCGCCATAAACCGGATTACGCGCTTGCCTTTAATAACCTTGGCGCGGCGCTGTCTGAATCCGGCGCACACCTGGAAGCCATGGCCGCATATGAACAAGCGATTCGCCTGCGTCCGTCATGGGCAGAGGCGCACCGGAATCTCGCACTCGCGAGCTGGCTGGCTCATGACTACGATCGAGTTTTCAAGCATCTAAAAGACGCCATTGCGCTACGAGCAGATTATTTCGAAGCCTACAACAATCTCGGGGTGGCCTACTATCGCAAAGGCAATTACAAGCAGGCGGCGGAGTGCTTTATGCAAGCCATCAAGATCAACTCTGACTATGAAGACGGTATTTACAACTTGGGCGTCTTGAGGTTGGCGCGAAAGCAGAGAGACGACGCATTGGTCCAATACGAGCGACTCAAGACACTCAACCCCGAGTTGGCTGGCATGCTGTACCAGGGACTTTACCAAGGAATGGTTCTCGATTTGCGCAATAAGTAGCTAAACTGGGTCACATGATTGAGCGGCTGGCATTGGATGCGGTTCAACTGAATAGCCGGCGTGGCTCGCAAACCGGGGCGTTAATGAATGGTTCAGAGAATCTCATAGCGCGCGCCCGTGGCGGCGACCAGGAAGCGTTCCGCCTGCTATTCAATAGATTCTCGCGCCCTGTGTTCCAGTTTATCTATCAACTGGTCTTCCAGCGTGATGTGTCGGAGGACTTGACTCAGGAAACATTCGTTCGTGCTTATCAAAACCTGAAACACCTGCGCGACGACTCGAGGTTTTCAACCTGGTTGTTTGGCATCGGGCATAACGTTGCGCGCGAGTTCCTGCGCTCACAACAGCGGCGAGAGAGTGAAAACACTTTGGGCGATTCGGTCGAAGTACGTGATGCCGAGATTCTTTCACCTGCCGATCAGTTTTTTGAAAAGGAACTCAATTCTGCAATCGAGAAGGCCCTGGCTGGATTGGATGAAGAGAAGCGAGTGGTGTTCGTGCTGAAGATTTTCCAACAGCGAAGTTATCGCGAAATCGCCGAGATAACGGGTTTCTCAGTTCCGAAGATCAAGACCGAGCTGCACCGGGCTCGCGTGAAGATGAGACAACGCCTGCGATGTTACGTGGAGATGAAATGATGAAGTGTGACGATTGGCAATTATTGGTCGAAGAGTATTTTGACGGCGAACTTGATCCCGACATGGCTTTGACAGTGAGGAGCCACCTCGATGATTGTTCGTCGTGCTCGGCCCTGCTGAGAAGTTTAAGTGTCGAACGTTCGGTTTATGGGAGTTACCAGTCCGATGTTCAAGTTGCGCCTGAAATGTGGGCTGCCGTTAGTCAGCGGATTGAAGCAGCGTCGAGGGCCTCGCGCGCTCCGGTTGTACAACGATTTGGGACATGGTTACGGAATGCGGTGGCGCTGCCGGCGTTCAGCGCTCCCGTCACCGTAGCTTTGGTGCTCGTTGCCGTTGTAATGACGGTCCTGATTATGCGCTACATGTCGGCACCGCGTGGAGTTGATCAGCAACAGGCACTTTCATCACAATCTACCGGCACTCCACAAGCATCGCTGACGACACAAGACAAACCGGTGAATGCGTCTGCGGAAAACGGCAGGGCGTCATCAGCGAACAACAATCCTGTGCCGAAGCATGATCGTTCGACGACGCTGGGGCGCTACAGCAAGTCACCAAGGGAGATGACTGCCAAAACAAGGGACCCCAGTCAACTCGTGCGCGAGGCGGAACAAAAATACCTTGCTGCCATTGCGATGCTTTCGCGCAACGTCGATCGCAAGCGATCTCGGCTCGATCCGGCAACCGTCGCGGAGCTCGACCAGGCGCTGTCGTCTATCGACCGCACCATTGCCGCCACTCGCAACGCAGTACGGCGGCATCCGGACGACCCACTGGCGGCCCAGTACATGCTGACTGCATACGCCAAAAAGGTCGATGTGCTGAGGGGGCTGGCGGACTACTGACATGACTAATCATCGCCAACTGTTCGTCTTAATTGCTTTGCTCGTCACGTTCGGCGCGGCGAACATCCGGACGACGTTCGCGCAGACAAACACGACTTATGAGAATCCCGACAGGTACTACGGCCGAGCGAAAATCAACGCCGAACGCGGCATGAAAATCATTTTGGGCAATCGGACGACCGGTCGCATCACCGTAAACGGTTGGGATCGGGACGTCATCGAGGCGCATGCCGTCAGCGAGCGCGGTGAGGAAGTAGTCATCGCGATACTTTCGAACGACTCCGATGACAAGAAATTGTTCCTGAAGGCCGATTACGCCAACGTCGATCAGCCTTCGACTCCTACTATCCCTGTGGACGGGCCTCCTCAATCAAATGACAGCAATTTGAAAGTGCATTTCGAGGTCAGCGTCCCCCGCTACATCGAGTTTGATGTGATCCGAGTACAGCGGAGCGATGTTCAGATTACCGGAGTGGAAACGGCGATCAGTGTGTGGGGCGGGCAGAGCAGTGTGATCTTAAAACGAGTAGGATCGGTCGAGGCTCGCACTCGTAGCGGGAACGTTGAGGTCGAAGGCGCAGGAGGCCCTGTCACCGTGACCACGGCAGCCGGTGCCGTGAAACTGCATCGAGTGCAGGGGAATGTGCGAGTCGTGTCAATTAGCGGTCCGATCGAGATTAAGTGTGTGCAAGGCCGTGTCGAAGTCGCAAACACGCAGGGCCCCATCGACCTGGTGAACATAAAAGGTGAAGTAAAGGCAGAAGCCACCAACAGCAGTGTGCGATTTATGGGAAGCTTGAATGAAGAAGGCAACTATGATCTGAAATCAATGTCCGGGCGGGTTGAGATGATCCTCCCGACTAACACAAACGGCTTCGATGCCACACTGTCATCTTATCAGGGCGTCATCGAGAGTGATTTCAAACTGAAGACAAACCAGCCGGTGATCGAAGGGCCTCAAGGCCGCCGATTGATTGGCCGATTCGGCAACGGCCGCAGTCAGATTTCACTTGATTCATTCGACGGCCTTGTTCGGCTCACTAAAGTTCCTCCCGAAAAGATGGAAGGCTGCAAGTAAGTTACCTCTTAATCATCATCAGCCGCTGATGTCCGGAACCGCGAAGCTATAGGACGGTGATCCGACACGTTGTCCTCAAACTCCGAGCAGTTTGTTCCGAGTTGGTTAAATGTAATCAGACGCGTACTGCCCGGGATGAATTCACCGGTGAAGGTGCGCGAGATGGCAAAACCATCCAGTAGATTGCCGCGCAAAGGGTTGCAACGGCTGATATGTGAAGTTTGGCCCAGAAGGAAATCTGTTGAGACAAACCGCAGGAAGTTTGTTGGACTCATGGCCACGAAATTCACCTGATCATGCGCGTCGTCGTCATTGGGTGGAATCATGTTGTAGTCTCCGACCACGAGGACGTCCTTTTCATTGCCCGCAGTCGCTTGAGCGATGAAATTTGCTATCGCCGTGCACTGCCGCGTTCGCTTTGCCCGCGCGCTAGGAATTCGCTCTGATTTCAGATGCACTGCGATAAGAATGAAATCGAAGTTTCCTATGCGCACATTGGCAGTCAGGGCGCGACGCGAGCGCGGTTCTTCTTGAAGATCAGTACCATCGATCAGCCGGGCTCCGGTAACGGTGACCCCATTCTTGAAGATTAAAGCGATGTTTTGAACCACCTCGGGCTTCTGCGGAAGAATCACCGGGGGCTGGTAATCGTTCCCGAGAGCCTCAACAATTCTTTCAGGAACATCATTCGGATTAACTTCCGACAAAACGATGAGGTCTGGATTCAGCCGCCGAATTACTTCTGTGATCTCAGCTACTCGTTCGTCGGGAATGGCTTCAACTCCTGCAATATTCCAACCAACGATAAGCGCTTCCTGTTGGCCATAGGCACTGGCTGCGCAACTCCAGCCAAGTACCACGGTAACTAGAACGAACAGGATCCTTTTCATAGGGGTGCTCCCTTCTACTCAATTGATTGAACAATGGCGTGGTCTGATGGCGCTCCTACCCTATATGAGCGCGGAGCCCAAAGTATTTCAGGGCAATTTTGGCGTGCCGGTAAAAGGAAGAGGTTGTTCTACACGCTGGTGATTTCGCGTTCTTTGGATTGACTGAGTTCGTCGATCCTGCCGATGCAAGTGTTTGTTAGCTTCTGAATCTCCTGCAGGCCATTGCGCTCGGCATCTTCGGAGATCACCTTATCCCTCAGCATCTTCTTGAGGCGGTCATTGGCGTCTCGCCTGATGTTGCGAGCAGCGGTGCGGTGCTCTTCTGCAATCTCATGCACCATCTTGGCCAATTGTCTCCTGCGTTCTTCAGTGAGTGGAGGAATCGGCACTCGCACCAGCTTCCCATCGTTTGAAGGATTCAAGCCCAAGTCAGCCCCACGAATCGCTTTCTCGACAGCCACTACCTGAGTCTGATCCCAAGGTTGTACTGTCAACAGCTGGGGCTCAGGCGCATGCACCGAGGCCATTTGATTCAGGGGCGTTGGCGTTCCGTAGTAATCAACCGTGACGGTATCAAGCAGACTGACGGCGGCACGCCCGGTGCGAACGGTGGCAAGCTTCTTGCGAAAATCTTCAATTACGCCATCCATCCGGGGCCTAGATTCTTTTATGACGTCTTTTTCATCCATGAGCTTGACCTCTCACCTTCGGAATCCTTCGGCCTAACAAAGGGCTAACGCTTGACCCAACTATTTTTTCAGACAAACTTTGGTGCCGACTTCTTCACCGGCTACGACGCGCCTGATGTTACCGGGCTGTCGCATGTTGAATACGACTATCGGCAGATCATTGTCCATACACAATGAAATTGCAGAAGCGTCCATCACTTTTAACTGTCGCTCGAGCACTTCCTGGTAGGTGATGCAGTCGTACCGAGTCGCCTCAGCCAC
>DATEDU010000360.1:0-7785 GCA_035281525.1 Pyrinomonadaceae bacterium
ACCAAGATTTTCCGGTAAGGGTTCGGCCGGTCGCGGAAAATAACCATTGGGCGTGACGTTTATTGAAATGACTTCGGCGCCCAACGCTTCGAGCAACTTTGGCCCAACTTCCGAACCGGCCCCATTGCAGGAGTCGAGCACGACTCGAAGACGTTTCCCTGACTGAGGAAGAGTTCCAAGAACGTCAAGAATAGCCTTGATATGGAGGTGAGTTGGATCGGCAAATTGCTCGACGTTCCTAATCTCGTCTCCAGTGACCTTCGTGTACTCGCCCTGGTGATAAATGTCGAGCATCTCTCGGGCTTGACCGGAATCGAGAAAGAGTCCATCGGGGCCAATGAACTTTAATGCGTTCCATTCGGGTGGATTGTGGCTCGCCGTAATAGCAATACCCCCGTGCGCACGATGGTGTCGCACCAACAACTGAACAGTCGGCACTGGACACATTCCGATATCCACAACGCGGTTACCGCTCGAGAGAATGCCGGCAATGACTGCCTGCTTAACCATTTCTCCGGATGTGCGTGGATCGCGGCCAATCACGATTGCGCCCGGCCCGCTGTAAGTACCGAAGGCTTGAGCAAAGCGCGTTAACAAAGTGGGCGTCAGCGAATCGCCAACCACTCCGCGGACTCCCGAGATACTGATCTTGAGTGTTGGTATTGCTCGCATTTTCTTTTCAGATCTCAGATCTCAGATTTCAGATCTGAGATCTGAGATCTAACTGTGTTTCAGTCTATCGCGCACCCAATTAAGAAGCTGCGTAGCCTCGGCTGGCTTCTCAGCCTCAACGATGATCCGAATCATTGACTCAGTATTCGAGGCGCGGACATGCACCCAACCGTTCGGAAACGTCACTTTTATTCCGTCGGTCTGATCGTAGTCGAGTTGCTCGCGTTCAACTGCTGCTCGAAACCCCTGCAACACCGAGTAGAGCCGATTTGGCTCCACCGCGATGTTGTGTTTCAGCGCAGTGAGTTTCGGAAGGCGTTGCACAAGATCCGAAACGGACTCACCGTTCTTTGACAAGCGTTCAAGTATGAGCCCGATTGCCGCAGCGCTGTCGTGAGTAAGCTGCACTTCGGGAACTGTTATGCCGCCACTTCCCTCTCCGCCGATCACACCGCAATGTTCAATCATTCCTTCGGATATGTAGGTCTGACCGACGGGAGTACGGACGACCGACCCGCCGTACCGTGCAGCAATTAAGTCGATAGCACTCGTAGTCGAGACATTCGTTACTACCGTACCGGTTTTTTCCCTGAGACGAATATCTGAAGCGAGGGCCAACGTTGTCTCTTCAGATAATGGCTCACCGCGATCATTGACAATTCCAAGACGTTCGCCGTCCGCGTCATGAGCGAACCCGATATCCGCGCGACCCGCTTTTACAACTGCGCAAAGTTGGGCCATCGTTTCAGGGCGGGGTTCAGGCGCATGCGGGAATGCCGCGGCAGTATCGTTATTCACCACTAAGACTGAACAACCCAGCCCTTCGAGCCATCTCGGCGTCAGCAGCGAGCACGCCCCGTTACAACAATCAACAGCCACCACAGGCCGTCTCGCGGAAATTGCGTCAGACGCAAATGTGCGATTCAGTACTTCGATGTGATGCTCTATAGGATCCGCTCGCCGAATCGCTTGTTGAATCGTGTTCCACGTGGCCTTGGCAAACTCGGCCTGATGAAAAATGTCGAGCAGCTCTTCCCCCTGATTCGGATTCAGATAGAGGCCATCACCGCGGACAAACTTAAGTGCATTCCATGGCCAGGGATTATGGCCGGCGGTGATCGCGATTCCGCCGTCCGCCGACAGCCATTTGACTGAGAGCTGCATGCTGGGAGTAGGACAAACTCCCAGATCGATTACCTCGCATCCGGCTGCGAGCAAGCCGGCCAGGACTGCCGATCGAATCATCGGACCTGAGGGCCGGGTGTCGCGGCAGACGAGAATGCGGCCGCCGTCCAGATATGTTCCAAATGCCTGGGCAAAACCGACAGCCAGCTCCGGTGTAAAGGTTTCGCCCACGATGCCGCGCACGCCGGTGATGCCAATCTTCAAGGGTTTCATCGGTACGTCGGCGGACTGAAGAACCTTCGGGATTATTTGAGCTGGCGGACTTAATTGTACCTCACGACAAAAGTTTGAGATACTGCTTTTTCCAAAAGGCCGGTCTGCCGCGGGTTGTATCCAATCTTCGCGCCGAAGGCGCGAGATAAGGTCGCTAGGTACCCAACTCTTCGCGCCGAAGGCGCGAGATAAGGTAGCCAGGGGCAAGTGCTGAGCGCAGCGAAGCACGCCGCCCCTGGAACAGTCGAATAAAAGAGATAAGCACTGAAAGTGCGAGAGACAATGCATGCCGTTCCATGCCGCTCTTTCAGAGCTCGGCCTCAATTCTAGATGGTTCCAGGGGCGGCGTGCTTCGCTGCGCTCAGCACTTGCCCCTGGCTATCTTCTTGTCGCGCCTTCGGCGCGAACATTCGCATTCCTATCTAACATTGTGACGTGAATCTCGAAATCAATGTCGAATAAAAGGATCTTCATTGCCGCAATTCTAGCGGTCTTAATTAATTCGAATTCATGGGGGCAGGCTGGTGCAAAGTCTCTCGCGGAGCGACTAGGCTATCCAGCTGATGCCAAACTCGTGATCGTCCACGCAGACGACCTCGGAATGATGCGCTCAGTGAACGCCGCTTCAATCAAGGCGTTCGAAACCGGACTCGTCAATTCGGGCAGCATCATGATTCCCTGCCCCTGGCTACCTGACATCGCAAACTACGCTCGTAAGAATCCGAAAGCCGACTTGGGCTTGCACCTGACTCTTACGAGCGAGTGGACGACGTATCGTTGGGGACCCGTGCTTCCAAAAGACAAGGTGTCTTCGTTGTTGGAAAAGAGTGGATATTTTTATCTCACCGAAAGCGAAGCTGCTGCTCATGCGAACCCGAGTGAGGTCGAGGCTGAGATTCGAGCTCAAATCGAGCGGGCACGAGCATTCGGCATTCAGCCGACCCACCTCGACTCGCACATGGGTACGCTCTATCAGAACAAAGCGCTTTTCGAAATCCTGCTGAAAGTCGCGCGCGAGTACAAACTGCCCACCAGGCTGACGAAGGATGCGGTAGCATCAGTGGAATACTTGCCGTCAATACTGAAGCCTGAAGACATCGTGATAGATCATGTGATCAGCATTGAGCCCAGTGTGACTGCGGAGGGTTGGGAGAAGTTCTATACCGACGCGATCAAGAGCATTCAGCCGGGAGTGACTGAGGTGGTTGTTCACCTCGCTTACGATGATGAAGAGATGCGGGCGGCAACGGCTGATCATCCGGACTGGGGTGCGGCGTGGCGGCAACGTGATTTTCAGTTCTTTACCAGCGACACATTTCGGAAGCTACTTCAGGAGAATCAAATTAAGCTGATCACGTGGCGCGAGATTGGAAAGGTCCAATATGGGCGGTAAAACTCTTAGATAGGGCCTATAGGACTTATTAGACCTATTATTTTTCCGATGAATCGTCGTGAATTTCTTATAACCAGTGTGGGGGCGACGGTTGGTGCCCTTGCCTTTCCTGGCGGGGCGTGGTCCATGCCGCTCACGAAGGAACTACGCCTCTATATCGGCACTTACACCTCAGGCAAAAGTGAAGGCATCTACCGCTATTCAATGAGCCCGCAAACGGGCGAACTCATGTATGTCAACTCGTACAAGGCTGACAACCCTTCATTTCTGACGATAGATCCAACTCGTCGACATTTGTATGCCGTTAATGAGGTCAAGGAATTCGATGGGAAATCGAGTGGGGCAGTCAGTGCATTCTCAATTAATCCAATGACTGGCGACATTAAGTTCCTCAATCAGCAGCCCTCTCTGGGAGCCGATCCTTGCCACTTAACCGTCGACCGAAACCGAAAGTTCGTCCTGGTGGCGAATTACACTGGTGGAAGTTTGGCAGTCCTGCCGATTACTCGAGACGGTAGCCTGGGCACTTCAACGGATTTCATACAGCTCGAAGGATCCAGTATCAAAGAGCAACAGGATGGACCACATGCTCATTGCATTCGCCTGGACACTGCGAATCGATTTGCGCTAGCGGCAGACTTGGGTACCGATAAAGTAATGATTTATCGATTCGACCCGGCCGCCGGTAAGTTAAAAAACAGTAGACAGAAGTACATTTCACTGCTACCTGGTGCCGGCCCGCGTCACTTGACTCTCCATCCTCGCGGTAGATTCGCGTACGTAATCAATGAGCTCGACTCCACCATGTCGGCTATGGTTTCCGATCCGTCGCGTGGAACCTTACGTTTGATCGAAACGGTTTCTACGTTGCCAAAAGAGTTTTCGGGAACCAGTTACTGTGCTGATGTGCACATTTCTCCCTCGGGAAGATTTCTTTATGGTTCAAACCGCGGACATGACAGCATTGTCGTGTTTCGAATCAATGAGAATACGGGAAGGCTAACGTATGTTGAACACGTATCGACACAGGGACACTGGCCTCGCAATTTCGTGATCGAACCTTTTGGTAGATTTCTGCTGGTAGCGAATCAGCGCTCCGACAATGTTGTTACGTTCAAGATCGATTCGAAAACAGGACGGCTGACAGCAACCGGTCATATCGCACAAATCCCATCACCTGTTTGTCTGAAATTTTGAGGAAAAAACTTAAAATGAAAAAACTGGCACTCGCCTGCGGGGCAGGCTTACTTTCTGTATGCTTTGCTTTGCCGTTATCAATCGTGAACAGCGCCAACATTCACATCGCCAGCGCGAAAAACGACATGGGCTATCAAGGACCCTCCGACAACACGGAAATCCTCGACAGCCACGAGTTTTATCAGAGAACGATCCGCCCTGGGCCATCACGCGATCACAAACAAAGAATTGAGAGCCTGCTCAAGCGCATGACGCTTGAAGAGAAAGTCGGGCAAATGACCCAACTGCAGATTGGCATGATTGCTTCGGGCAGCAATCAAGACATCAAGATCGATCCGGCAAAGTTGGAGAAAGCGATAGTCAAGTATGGAGTCGGATCGATCCTGAACGTCGCGGATCAAGCCTTAACCGTCGATCGGTGGCATGAAATCATCGGCCAGATTCAAGAGGCTGCTACAAAGAAAACGCGGCTTGGTATTCCGGTCATCTACGGCATCGATTCCATTCACGGTGCAAACTACGTTCAGGAAGCGACTCTTTTTCCTCAAGAGATCGGAATGGCTGCAACCTGGAATCCCGAGTTGATGAAACGAGCCGCAGAGATCTCTGCATTCGAAACGCGAGCCGCCGGCATACCGTGGAGCTTCTCACCTGTGCTCGATATTGGACGTCAACCACTTTGGCCGCGCTTTTGGGAAACGTTCGGAGAGGATCCGTACCTCGCTAAAGTTATGGGCGTCGCCTTCGTGCGTGGCATGGAAGGCGCCGATGTCTCATCACAGGATCGTGTAGCGACAAGTTTGAAGCACTACATGGGCTACAGTTTTCCGCTGACCGGCAGAGATCGAACTCCCGCATGGATTCCTGAGAACTACTTGCGCGAATACTTTCTGCCCACGTTCGAGTCATCAGTTAAAGCAGGGGCTCGCACGATCATGATCAACTCAGGTGAGATTAACGGCGTGCCCGGCCACATCAATCATCACATTCTGACCCAAATCCTACGCAACGAACTCGGATTTGAAGGCTTCGTCGTCTCGGATTGGGAAGACATCAAAAAGCTCGTGAACGTCTGGCGCATTGCTGCCAACGAGAAGGAAGCCACTCGCCTGTCAGTGATGGCCGGAATCGATATGAGCATGGTGCCAAGTGATTACAGCTTCGCCGATCACCTGATTGCTTTAGTGAAGGAAGGCGCGGTGCCACAGTCGCGAATTGACGAGGCCGTGCGACGCATACTGCGGGTCAAGTTTGAACTCGGATTGTTTGAAAATCCCGGGCCGAATCCCGCGCTCAAGTCGAAAGTCGGTTCGCCCGAATCGAGAGCAGTCAGTTTGCAAGCCGCGCGCGAATCAATCACGTTGCTTAAGAACACGGATAATTTGTTACCGCTATCGAAGAACCGAAAGGTGTTGGTAACCGGTCCTACAGCAGATTCGTTGATTTCACTCAACAACGGCTGGACCTATGTTTGGCAAGGCTCTGAGGAAGCACTCTATCCAAAAGACCGTCACACGATCCGGCGCGCGATTGAAGCAAAGATTGGCGCCGGCAACGTGACGTATGTGCCGGGGACGAGGATTACACGACCAGCCGGCACCACGTCGAACAATACGCCCACCGATAAAGAAGAAGAGGTCGACATCCCGGCCGCCGTGCGAGCAGCTCAGAGTGCAGACGTGGTCGTCCTGAGTCTGGGTGAAGGTTCGTACTGCGAAACGCCGGGCAACATCACCGACTTAACTTTGGGCGAACCTCAAATAAAACTTGCTGAAGCCATCATGGCGACAGGCAAGCCAGTTGTGATGGTGCTGGTAGAAGGTCGTCCAAGAATCATTAACCGGATCGTCGACGGCGCAAAGGCAGTCTTAATGGCTTATAACCCGAGCCATGAGGGCGGCACTGCGATCGCCGACGTACTCTTTGGCGACTACAATCCGAACGGGAAGCTGCCCTTTACTTATCCACGCACGCCGAACGGCATCATCACCTACGATCACAAACCGTTTGAGACTGAAAACACTTCTTTTGGAAATCTCGCTTTCAAGCCACAGTTCGCGTTCGGCGAAGGCTTAAGTTATACGACTTTCGCGTACAGCGACCTTCGTCTCGATAAGACGACCATCAACCCAAACGATGAATTAACAGTAACCTTCCGCGTCAGTAATACTGGCAGTCGTGCAGGTAAAGAAGCCGCGCTCCTTTACGTTGGCGATTTAGTCGCATCGATCTCCCCACCCATCAAGCGCCTGCGACGTTTTGCGAAAATTCATCTCGAGCCCGGTCAGAGCAAGACGTTGACATTTAAACTGGGTCGCGACGACCTGTCGTTCATCGGAGCAAACAATAAGCCCGTGGTCGAGCCCGGCGAGTTTGAAGTCAGCGTCGGCGGCCTCACGCAGAAATTTACATTGAGGTGATGCACCCCGTTAGGGGTGAAATGTGTATAGCAAACGACTCAACTTGACGTCCGGCGCCGTTCGGACGAGCCGAAGTTCATGTTGATAGGTTACGTTCATCTGAATTTCCGCTCGTCCGAACGGCGCGTGGTGTTTGTAGCTGACAAGTCTATAAACATCTCACTCCTACGGAGTGAAGAATTGAAAGTTTGATCAAACACAGAGTTCCCGTCTCATAGGTGAGCAAAAAATGATGACTTTCCGAAACATTTTTTTGGTCCTACTCTTAACGTACGCATCAGTTGTTAGCGCGCAAGAAAGCGGGGCTGCCAAACCTTATCAACATAACTTGATGCCGGTGCCGGTGTCGGTGCAATTCACCACCGAGCGCCTCGCCGTGGACAGCTCTTTCAAAGTGGCCGTTCGAGGTCACTCAGACGCCCGACTGCAATCAGCCATCGCCCGGTTCGTTAAGCGCCTCGAAGGACGCACCGTCCTATCATTCCAGCCCGGCCTCGCTCTCGCCGATCAAACAGCAACGCTGATCGTTCACTGCGAAGGTCCTGGCAAGGAAATTCCTGCGTTAGGCGAGAACGAGAGCTATCGCATCGACATTACCAGTCGACAGGCAGTGCTCAGCGCGCCAACCGTAGTCGGCGCTCTTCGTGGACTCGAGACCGTGCTGCAGCTCCTGGATACAGATCGCATGGGATATTTTCTGTCTGG
>DATEDU010000361.1:0-6548 GCA_035281525.1 Pyrinomonadaceae bacterium
CTATTGCACTCCCGGGATGATCATTGCTGGCGCGCAAATCCTCGACCGCAATCCCCAGCCCACTGATGAACAGATTCGTCACGGACTGGAGGGCAATCTGTGCCGATGCACCGGTTATCAACATATCGTGGAAGCGGTTCAGTACGCTGCGAAGAAGGCCGCAGGGTAAATCAAAGTACAAAGCTCCAAGTTCGTTCTAACGCGAGTTGAATTAGTTGGAGGATTAGATGGCTAACAAATACGTCGGACAGAGAGTGAAACGCACTGAAGATCCACGCCTGATCAAAGGTCTGGCCCACTACGTCGATGACATCAAACTTCCCGACACTCTCTATGTCTCCTTCGTGCGCTCCGTCTATGCGCATGCACGGATAAGCAACATCGACGCCAGCGAAGCATCGAAAGCTCCCGGCGTCGTCGCGGTGTATACAGGCACGGACGTAGCCGGCATCGGCCCAGTGCCGTGTGCCAGCGCCCTTCCCGATTTAAAGGTGCCCGACTATCGAGTGCTCGCGCAGGGAAAAGTTTATTTCGTCGGACAGCCGATCGCAGCGGTCGTAGCCACCGATCGCTACGCAGCGCGCGACGCCGTCGATCTGGTCCAAGTCGATTATGACGAGCTCCCGGTCGTTACCGATCCGGAAGAAGCAGCTAAAGGGGGCTCGGTCATCTACGAGAATTTTGGTGACAACATTGCCTACAAATTGACGGCCGGAGAAGGCGATATAGAAGCAGCTCTGTCATCCGCAGATCGAGTCATCAAGCAACGCGTCATTCATCAACGACTCGCGCCCATAGCCATGGAAGGACGCGGCGTTTTGGCTCGGTACTTTCCCGGTGAAGCCGAATTAACCATCTGGTCATCAACTCAGATTCCTCACCTGCTTCGGACACAGCTGGCATTGATGATCGGCATTCCCGAGAACAAACTGCGCGTCATCACGCCTGAAGTCGGAGGCGGCTTCGGGTCCAAGCTCAATGTCTATGGCGAAGAAGCCTTGCTTGGCTGGATCGCGATCCAGCTCGGCAAGCCCGTTAAGTGGATCGAGACGCGACGTGAAAACTTACAAGCGACAATTCATGGGCGTGGGCAAATAGGCTACATCGAAATTGGTTGTAACAACGATGGCACGATCACCGGACTTCGTTACAACGTCTACGCCGATCTCGGCGCGTATCACCAGTTGTTGACTCCTGCTATTCCTACTCTAACTGGATTGATGCTTTCCGGCGCTTACAAAATCCCGGCGATCCAAATCAATGTAACGGGTTGCTTCACGAACAAGATGTCTACGGATGCTTATCGAGGTGCCGGCCGTCCCGAAGCAACCTACGTCGTCGAGCGCGCGCTGGATCTTGTTGCTGCCGAACTCGGAATCGATCCTGCGGAAGTCAGAAGACGAAACTTCCCTGCTGCGAATGAGTTTCCGTTCCACACCGCCACCGGACTCGACTACGACAGCGGTGATTATGAAACTGCTCTCAAAAAAGCGCAGGACATAATCGGCTATGCAAAGCTGAGAGAGGAACAAAAGAAAGCGCGCGATGAAGGCAGGTTGATAGGGATTGGCATCTCGACTTATGTCGAAATCTGCGCGCTTGGACCATCGGCGGCAATGCCCGCGGGTGGTTGGGAAAGCGCCACGGTGCGAATTGAGCCCACCGGCAAAGTCACTGTATTGACTGGCGCATCGCCGCACGGGCAAGGACAGGAAACTTCCTTTGCGCAGATAGCGGCTGACGAGCTGGGCGTCGACTTGAACGACGTGACGGTAATTCACGGCGATACCGGCATCGTGCAGTACGGCATTGGCACGTTTGGAAGTCGCGCTACGGCAGTCGGCGGCACGGCAGTACTCGTAGCTATTCAAAAACTAAAGGAGAAGGCGCAGAAAATCGCGTCCCACATGCTCAAAGCGGACGCTGGAAATATCGCATTTGAGGGAGGCCGGTATTCGATTGAAGCCGCTAAAGCCGCCGCGGCCGGGACGTCAGAACCGGTTGTTCCAGTCGGCCAAGCTCCTGCGGCCGCACTGCCTGAACCGGAAACGGATGGCAAATCCAGTGTCACGATTCAGGAGATAGCTTTGGCTGCGCACCTGGCGAAAGATTTACCTCCTGACACAGAGCCTGGACTCTCCGCTACGTACTTCTTCGAGCCAAAGAATTTTACGTTCCCGTTCGGCACACACATCGCCGTAGTCGAAGTCGATCGTGAGACGGGTGGAGTAAAGTTCCTCCGGTACGTAGCCGTCGATGATTGCGGCAAAGTAATCAATCCGATGTTGGTTGACGGGCAGGTGCAAGGCGGAATTGTTCAGTCGATCGGTCAGGCTTTGTATGAAGAAGTCGTCTACGACGAACAAGGACAGCTTGTGACAGGCACGCTGATGGATTACGCGCTGCCGAGAGCGTCTCACGTCCCGACGCTCGAGTTAGACCGCACCGAGACGCCTTCGCCGGTGAATCCGCTTGGTGTCAAGGGCGTGGGTGAAGCAGGGACGATTGGCGCAACGCCCGCGATCGTGGGAGCAATCGTGGATGCGCTGGCGCCGTACGGCGTGAAGCACCTCGATATGCCAGTCAAGCCAGAAGCAATATGGAAGATTATTAATCAACTAAACTGATGCGGGTGTCAGGTGTCGGGTATCAGGTGTCGGAGAAACGGCACCCGGCACCTGATACCCGATACCCTATATCGGAGGTTTCATGATTCCAGCACAATTTGATTACCAGGCGCCGAAGACATTGGACGAAGCGATCAGTCTGCTCGCTCAACACCAGGATGACGCGAAGATACTAGCCGGAGGGCATAGCCTAATTCCCGCAATGAAACTGCGGCTGGCCCAACCGGCGCTGCTTGTCGACATCGGACGCATCAAAGATCTGTCCTACATTCGTGAGGAGGGTAATAAAATTCTGATCGGGGCTACGACTACTCACTATCAACTCGAATCGTCGACGCTGCTTCAAAACATCTGCCCACTCTTGCCCGAATGCGCTTCGAACATCGGCGACGTTCAGGTGCGAAACAAGGGCACGATTGGAGGCAGCTTGGCGCATGCCGATCCCGCTGGCGATTGGCCCGCCGCCATCATCGCTCTGCACGGCAGCATGGTCGTCGCGGGGTCAGGTGGGGAGCGTGTCATTGCTGCGGACGATTTCTTTGTAGACTTAATGACCACCGCTTTACAGCCAGGAGAGATTCTGCGGCAGATTCGAATAGAAAGACCACAAGGGCGTACCGGTCAGGCTTATCAAAAAGTTCCTCATCCTGCTTCGGGGTTTGCAGTCGTTGGCGTCGCCGTCAGCTTAAATCTAGCTGCCGATGGAACGTGTCAATCGAGTGGTGTCGGGATCACTGGTGTGGCATCGACACCATATCGCGCGGCGGGTGTTGAATCCGCATTGGCGAATAAGAAGCTCGACGAAGAAACGATCGCGAGAGCTGCGTCGCACGCATCGGATGGAGTCGATGCGAATTCGGATCTCCATGCCTCGGCAGACTATAGATTGCATCTCGCTCAGGTTCACACACGACGCGCGATCGCCGCCGCCGTCGCACGAGTCAAGTAGGTATTGGTGCCGGCTCATGAAACTCGAAGGCACCTACCAGGTTAACGCGCCTCGCACGCGCGTCTACGAATTACTCACAAACCCCGAAGTCCTTCAACGCTGCATTCCGGGATGCGAACGCCTTGAAAAGTCAGCAGACGACGCTTATGCGGTCACGATCCGAGCCGGAGTCGGCAGCATCAAAGGACTGTTCAATGGTAGCGTGAAACTTCAGGATATGCGGCCGCCCGAGCACTACCGCATTGTGGTCGAAGGAAAAGGCACTCCCGGGTTCCTCAAAGGCTCTGGAGATCTCGACCTCGAAAACACAAACGAATCAAACACGACGATCAAATACACGGGCGATGTTCAGGTGGGTGGGACGCTCGCGAGCGTAGGTCAGCGAATGATTCAAGCGAGCGCAAAGATGATGGCTAGCCAATTTTTCACGGCGCTCGAGGCCGAGGCTCAAGTGGCCCCGGGTGAGCCTCCGCCTAAGCATGGCTTTTTTCGCACCGCCCTGAGGTGGTTCTCAGGGTGGCTCCGAAGACTCTTAGGAAGTGATAAGTGATAAGGGCAGCAAACAGCAAACAGCAAACAGCAAACAGCAAAGAAATAACACCTGCTCTTCGTTGTTCGCTGTTCGCTGTTAGCTGTCCTCATCACTTATCACTTATCACTCATCACTTGATTCGTGCGGCCGCGGGCCATGAAATCCTCAATCTCCGACATCTTCCGCGGAAGAGCTTCCGTCATCCAGCGCACACCGTCCTGCGTCACCAACATGTCGTCCTCGATACGCACGCCGATTCCCTTGTATTTCTCAAACGCCGGACGCACCTCAGCTTTGAACTTTTCCCACGCAGCTGGCTGCCAGCCTACAGGCTGATGCTCCAGTGCTTCGAGCCGAATGTAGATACCAGGTTCATTCGTGAACACCATCCCCGGCTCCAATTTCGCTGCGTAACCGACGTCGTGCACGTTCATGCCTAACCAATGTGTGGTGCCATGCATGAACCAGATCCGGTATTGTTCGGAATTTCGATCGGTGATTAAGCCGAGCCTCAGCAGCCCGTCTTTGATTACTTCCGTCGCGGCTCGGTGAACATCCGAATACATCGCTCCGGGCCGAATGACTTTCGCGCCGGCATCCTGCGCATCGTAAACAATCTGATAGATCTCCGCTTGTGCCGGAGAGAACTTTCCGCTCACCGGAAATGTCCGAGTCACGTCCGCAGTGTAATGTTGGTATTCGGCGCCTACGTCCATCAGGATAAGATCGCCGGCAGCGACGGGCCCTTGCGATTCAATATAATGCAACGTCGTGGCGTTTGGTCCACAGCCTACTATCGATGGATAACCCCAGTGGTCGGCATTACGAAGCTTGAACGTGTAAATTACCTGCGCATCCACTTCGTATTCCCATTTCGCTGCCGGAGAGGCCAGCCAAGCTCGCTGTTGAGCTTCGATCGTGATATCAATCGCATGCTGCAGCAGGCGGATTTCCATCGGTGACTTGCGCAAGCGCATCTCGGCGAAGAGCGGCGCGACGCTCTTAATATTGAAACCTGACGAACTCTTTGCCCATTCAGTTTGAAAACGCAATTCCGGTCCATATTCGCGGCTGTACGGTCCACGAGGAACCAGCATGTGCAGTTCGGCCTCATTCTTTTCTGCAGCGACAAACAGAGTTTCATTTGCACCGGCGGCGTGCGGCTTGGCATCGGACATTAAAATGTTCTCTGGTTTCGGAGAATATGCTTGGCGCGCGCGCAAGGCTTGTTGAAACGGTTCGAATTCGCTTACGTGCCAAATCTCTCTTATGCCGGAGCGATGAGCCGCCTCATCCGCACTGTACATGTGACCGTTCCAGGTTTCGGCGAGAGGGTCTCTTCTGGGAATGAACAGGATCTCGGGCGTTTGAGAATTGCCCGGCATCAACACCAGAGTTGCGCGATTCTGCTCGAGGTGGGTGAGGTAGTAAAGATTGTTTTCCTGACGATATTCGTAATCGACGTCGTTGGCATACACGCGCGGTTCGGCACTGAAAAGGATGAGGACTGCTTTTGGGCCGATTGCTTGTGCTACACGTGCGCGTCGCTTTGCGAGCTCGGCGATTCGTTCTTTTTGATCGAAGACTGGCGCTGGCGGCGTCACTCGAATGATCGGAGAGTTGATGGGACTATCCGCGCGCACGCCGATCATGAATTGCGACGCACACATCAAGGAGAACAATGCTAACGCTGCGATCGCTTTGGTAGTCTTTGATTTCATGTGAACTGCCTCGACAATGCTTCGCTCTTTTTAGACTGGTGAATTAGGGACGTCTGCGGAAAGGTCGTTGGGCGGGCCTGAGTAGGACTCTCGTTCCATCAGGCTTCACTAGCACGCGCCTTCCATCAGGGAACGTTACGATTTGTGTCCCATCGGCAAACCGCCTAATCACCATTCCATTGGCAGTAACTTTGGTTTCAACAGATCCAGTTCGCGGCACGTCCGGCGGATCAATATTCGGATTGACCTTTGGATTTATGTCAGGTGGGTCCGGCACGTTAGGATGCACCGCCTCTTGCTGCTGCCTGGCCTCGTCGGGCTCACGTCGAGCGGCTTGATCCTCAGCCCTTTTAGCGGCCTCTCTTTTTGCAGCCTGTTCCTGTCTTTTTTGCTCTTTTTCGGCCGCCTTCTCAGCTTCTTTTTCAGCTTCCTTATCGAGCTCCGTTTCAGCGCTCGCTTCTGCATCTTCTGATGCTTCCGGTGAAGGCGAGATCTCCACTGTTGGTGAAGGCTGACTCTCCGTGACAGGCGCACTTACTTCAGCCGAACTCCTTCTGCTTTGGTAAGCAAAGAAGCCCCCCACAATCGCCAACAGGAGCACAGCCAAAGCAGGAATTGCCCACATGGCGCGCCGCCGTGTCAGAGGCTTGTGCACAACCGTCGTTTCTCCGGGCGCCACTGGTACCCAAGCATTGCCCGCAGCCGTCGGTTCCAACACA
>DATEDU010000362.1:0-77118 GCA_035281525.1 Pyrinomonadaceae bacterium
ACCAGATCGAATAAGTGCGGTGCCTGCTCGCGTTGCAACTCTCGTCCATCAGGCTCAGGAATAGTGACCCAGAGTGACCTCAGCACGAGGCCGGCTATTACGAGTGGGATCCAAACAAGTTTGAAAGTTATGTAGTTCCACTTAGCGTAAAAGAGAGTCAGAACAACTATCAGCAGAAGGAGAACTACGACGGTTAACAGATATGCATAACCCAAGAGCGCCAACAGGCCCACTCGCAGGCGGTAAGCGCCGGGATTGCGCTGGGCGTATGACTCGAGGCGGTCGATGAGGTTGTTGAATCGGGCTTCGTCCATTGCGCGGGACCTTATCTGATAGCAGTTGCTCTGCGCAACCTCTGCGTCCGCTGCGTCTCTGCGGTGATTTTGCAACGAAAATAACCGCAGAGTCTCAGAGAGCGCAGAGATTACGCAGAGATCTATTTCAGTCAATTTTGCGGTGAGACTGCGTTTATTTATAATCTCACGCACAGTTTCAATCGTTAGCTCGCCGGAGAATCCCAGATGCCTAATCCTAACAATGTAAGTGTTAGACCGCGCGATGTGCTGCTGCTCGTGGGCACGATGAAAGGCGCTTTCATACTTCGATCTGATTCATCAAGAAAAGAGTGGGAGGTTGGAGGTCCCTATTTCCCCGGACGCGCGATTTACGCGATGACTTACGACGATCGCGAAGGGCGCAAGCGTATCTGGTCCGCAGTCAACAGTTCGTACTGGGGTTCATATTTAAGCACCACCGACGACTTTGGGCAGAGCTGGACTGAGCCGGAAGCTTATGGCGTTAAGTTTCCCGATGACGCAGACAACTCAGTGAAGCAGATCTGGCAGATCACTTTAGGCAACGAGAAACAACCAGACACGCTTTACTGCGGCGTTGAACCCGCAGCGTTATTTAGATCAAATGACGCGGGTGAGACATGGTCGCTGGTCAGAGGTCTTTACGATCACCCACATCGCCCGCAATGGCAACCGGGCGGCGGTGGCTTGTGCCTGCACACGATTCTTCCGGATCCATCGAACGAGAAGAGAATGCACATTGCGATTTCGACCGGCGGCGTTTACCGAACTGACGATGGCGGGGAGACATGGCAGGTTCGTAACCAGGGAGTCCGCGCACAGTTTCTCCCGCCGGATCAGCACTATCCCGAGTTCGGCCAGTGTGTACATAAGATTGTCAGTCATCCTTCGAATCCGAACCGTATCTTTTTGCAGAACCATTGGGGGCTGTATAAGAGCGATGATGGCGGCGACTCGTGGAATGACATAGCTAATGGTGTTCCGTCAGATTTCGGGTTTGCGATGGAAATCGATCACAACGATCCAAACTCTGCTTTTATTGTTCCGCTCGAATCGGATGAGTTTCGTTGCACACCGGAGGCGAGGCTGCGCGTCTATCGCACGCGAAATGCAGGCGACTCATGGGAGCCTCTGACGAATGGGCTTCCTCAAGAGAATGCCTTTGAAACTATTTTGCGTGATGGTATGTCGGCGGACAGGCTTCAGCCCACGGGAATCTATTTTGGCACTCGTAACGGAAAATTATTTGGCTCGGCCAACGCAGGTGAGTCGTGGACTTCCATAATGGAAGGCCTGCCACCGGTAGTTTGTGTCAAGACGGCAGAGGTTGGGGAAATCCGATGAAACAACTAATCATTCTTACTTCGTTATTACTGACGGTGCTCTCTATGCCGGCACTTGCTCAGCAGGCTGCCGAGCCACAGCACAAGTTGGTCGAATTTCATATGGCGCTCTTCAAGCGTGGCCCACAATGGTCGAGTACGGATACGCCGCAGACAAGCGACGTTCGCGCTCAGCACTTCGCTTACTTCACCAGTTTGCTCGAATCCGGTAAAGCAGTGATGGGTGGGCCGATACGCGATGACGGCGACATTCGGGGCCTTTATGTGCTGAAGGCAAAGACGGCTGACGAGGCTCGCGCTTGGGCCGAAGCCGATCCGGCTGTGAAGGCCGGTCACTTTTCGATCGAGATGCATCCGTGGTGGTCCGAAGAGGTAATGAAGAAAGCTAAGGTGCCCATCAAACTCGGAACGGCTTACCTGGCATTTCTGACTCGCGGTCCAAAGTGGACGCCTGAGCGCACGCCGCAGACTGAAGAGATTCAGAAGGCGCACATGGCCAACATCAATCGTTTAGCCGAGACTGGTAAACTCGTAGTTGCTGGACCATTTGGTGATAACGGTCAATTACGAGGCATTTTCGTTTTCAAAGTCGCGTCGTTGGAAGAAGCTAAAGAGTTGGCGGCAACTGATCCCGCGGTGAAGGCCGGCCGGCTCGCGCTTGACGTTCACACGTGGCTGGTACCTGAGGGTATTCTGCCGTAAGGCAGTCGCGAGTCGGGAGTCAGGAGTCTGAAGTCAGGAGACGTCGCGAATCTGGGCTCGAAAGTCGAGAGTCAAGAGACCGGGGCACTCTGCAAACGCTGCCCGCGGGCTCTGGACTCCAGACTCGCAACTCTAGACTCCAGACTTCAGAAGACTCTCGACTCGAGACTTGAGTTCTATGGTTACTATTCATATCACCGGTTTTTTGACTGACTTCACGGCCGGACAGCGAGAGTTGAAGATCGACTCAGCGCCCGCGACCGTGCGTGAGGCGTTGGACAAATTATGGGGTCTGCACGTTGGCCTGCGGGATCGTGTTATCAACGAACGAGGCGAGTTACGGCCGCACGTGAACATTTTCCTCGATAGCGAGAACATCCGTCGGAAGCAGTTGTTGGACACGGAAGTTTCGAACGGCAGTGAGATTACAATTCTGCCGTCAGTGAGTGGCGGAGGTACTGAGATGAAAGCAGTTTGGAACGATGCGACGGTCGCGGAGAGCGATCAAACAGTGGTGGTCGAAGGGAACCATTATTTTCCGCCACAATCCGTCAACCGCCAGTATCTTCAGGAAAGCAGCAAGCACAGCACTTGCCCGTGGAAAGGTGAGGCAAGTTATTACGACGTGGTAGTCGACGGCCAGGTGAACAAAGATGCGGCTTGGTACTACCCACAGCCCAAGCCTGCCGCGGCTGAGATAAAGGACCACGTGGCCTTCTGGCGCGGCGTTGAAGTCAAATGATGTACTGTCCTACCTGCGGCTCAGAAGAGAGACAACCCAGCCAGTTCTGCCGGGCGTGTGGCACTGACATGCGCGCGGTGCGGATTACTCTCGAAAGGCCTGACGCAGTTACCGAGTCAGCGGTTTTCGCACGCGACCAAATCGGCCGCGCTGTGGCTGACAAAATTCGCACGACGAAATCAGCAGGTCAGTTGAAAAAAGTAGCTGAGGAAGTGCTGCCGGAGATCGAGAAGTTTCTCGAGTCGCCAACGGAAAGAAGGCTGCGGCGGCTTAGAGCGGGCGTAGTGACTAGTTTTATCGGCATTGGCACGGTGTTGGGAGCCGTTCTAGCCAGTCTGGTCGAAGAAGATCTGTTCACGGCGGTGATTCCAGGATTGATACTGCTCTTTGTTGGACTGGCAATTATCCTCAACGGGTTGTTGTTAACGATACCGCGAAAGCAGCCCGGCACTCCGTCGAACGATGCGGTGAATCCAGTATCGTTTATTCCGCCAGCCTCAACCACAAGCCCCGAGCAAGGTTCTCCTTCTCTTGCCGGGCAGGCAGAACGAGTTCTACCTTCAGTCACGGAACATACCACTCACCAATTAAAGCCCCACGGCTCCTAAATAAGAGTGCAAGCGAGTTAAATCAGATGAGCATGTGACTTGTTCGTCTCGGCTTTTTCCATTATTTTCGTTAAGAACTGCCTTACTTAGGATATAGAAGTGGCCAAACTAGCAACACCGTCTGTAATCGATCAAATACTCGAGAGTATGCGCATGCTCGGCGAGGCAGACCAGCGGACTTTGGCAGCCGCGGTACTAAATGACCGACGGTTAGAACCATTTGTCGAAGAGTTGGATGACCAATTAACTTGCGAGACGGCCGCTGATGAAGGAACGGGAGATCCTTTCTCAATGCGAGAGCTTGACGATACATGATCTATGAACTGCTGCAACTTCCTCACGCAATGCTGCAAGTTGCATAATTTACGAAAAACTCACACACCTCACCTTCACGAGATCATCGGTAGAATCCAATCTCTTGCTGAAAATCCGCGCCCTGCCACAGCTCAAAAACTAGTCGGTCGTCCAGAGTGGCGTATCAGGATTGGGCCGTATCGAGTGCTTTACCAGATTGATGATAGGAACAAAGTGATAACGATTGTTGCCGTGGCCCCATCGTCGTGAGGTGTATAAGGAACGGAGTTAAATCTTGAAATCTCTAATGTCTTTAAATGGTGTTTTGGAGTCTGTGAAATCAGGTCGATAGTAATAGGCGGCGCCGTCAAATTCCTGTATCCACCCTTCCTCGATTACCAATTCATCCAGCGCTGAAACTGCTCGCAGCCACTCCGTTTCGCTGATACGGCGCGACAGCAGAATGTGCCTTTTACTTGTTGCCGCCTGATGCGTCGGGTAGTACTGGGCCATCAGGGAAATAGCCACTCGCGGACTAAGCGTGTCTCGAATCCACTCCAAATTCTCTCGCGTACCGCCAATGTCGTTCGGCAAAACCAGCAGCCGAATTATCAGACCACGTTGAAGTAACCCATTGTTGTCGAACACAAGCTCCGGCCCAGTCTGAGCATACATTTCAGCAATCGCCTGTCGTGCGATGTCTTTGTAGCTCCTGACTTTCGAATACAGATACCCAGCTTCATCTTCCGCATACTTCAAATCGGGTAAGTAGATATCGACGACCCCGCTCAACAATCGCAGTACTTCGACGGAATCGTAAGCATTGGTGTTGTAGACAATTGGCAAGCGCAAGCCGTTGCGAGCCGCGATCAGAATCGCGCGAGCCATCTGTGGCGCGAAGTGTGTTGGTGAAACGAAATTGATGTTATGACACCCGGCGGCTTGGAGCTCGAGCATCATCTCGGCCAGGCGCTCGTGCGTCACTTCGTTCTTAATCTGTTGCTTATGAGTTTGTGAGATCTGGTAGTTCTGACAATACACGCAACGCAGGTTGCAGTTGCCGAAGAAAATGTTACCTGCGCCTCGCGTACCGACCAGCGCGGGCTCTTCTCCGAAGTGAGCAGTGTAAGACGAGATGATTGGCAGGCGCCCTGAATAGCACGCTGCGATTTCGTTGTTGAGCCGATTATTAAGGCAATCGCGAGGACAAACAGTGCAACGTTCGAGCAAGGCTTCGAGCGCTTCGACGCGCGCCGTCAGCTTATTTGTCTTCAACAACTCTAAATACGAAGCGTTCATGGTAAATGGTTAATGATAAATGGTAAATGGGGAATGGGAAATGGGGAATGGGGAATGGGGAATGGTAAATCGTAAATGGTAAATGGTACGACCCAGAATTTTGTCTGCTGGCCGCCGCTGCTGTTGTCTCTTAGCCGTTCTGCTGTTAGCTGTCTGCTGTTAGCTGTTCGCTGTTAGCTGTCTGCTGTTGGCTGTTCGCTCTTACGCGAATTCAAGCAAGCTATTTACCATTTACCATTTACCATTTACCATTTATGACTTATGCGTCTATGGCTGTCGAAAAGCAGCGAAGTACCTTTGCGCGAACAGCTCGTGACTCAAATCATCCTCGGAGTTGTCAGCAACGATTTAAAACCTAAAGAGCGTCTGCCAAGCACACGAGAACTGGCCCGCCGCTACAAAATTCACGCGAACACCGTTAGCGCCGCCTTCAAAGAACTCTCACGATTGGGATGGGTGGAGTTTCGCAAAGGCAGCGGCGTATACGTTAAGACCCGCACCTCGGATCAGGCGCTGGTTGGCGAGCTCCAGTTGGACCAATTGATTTCTATGTTCTTCCGCAACGCTCGTCGACAACACTTTTCACTATCCGCTATCCAAGCAGGATTACGAAGATGGCTGGCACTTCAGCCTCCGGATCATTTTCTGCTAATCGAGGCCGACGGCGAGTTGCGCGAAATAGTGTCCGCAGAGATCGAGAAAGCTACCGGAGCTCGCGTGACAGGCATCGGCTTCGATGATTACGCGCCCGAGCTACTGACTGGAGCCGTACCCATCGCGCTCTATAGTCAAATGGAACGACTGCGCGCGACGTTGCCGCCCGGAGCAGACCTGATTGCGCTTCGCTCTCGATCGGTACCGGCAACGATGCACGGAGAAAAGGCTCCACCACCGGATGCGCTCATTGGAGTTGTTTCTCGTTGGCCAGAGTTTCTGCGGCGCGCGCGTACTATATTGGTGGCGGCGGGAATCGATCCCGACACTCTGAGCTTGCGAGATGCGCGGCAGGCCGACTGGCAGAAAGGGCTACGGTCAGCGGCGTTCGTAATCACTGATTCGCGAATGGCGAGTGAGATACCGGCCGGCTGCCAAGTGCGCGTGTTCCCGCTTGTTTCGGAGACCTCGATTGAAGAGCTGAAGGAATACGTGGACCTGTTCTTTAAATGATTAAATATGAGTCTGGAGTCAGGAGTCTGGAGTCAAGAGTCCTGAGTTCTGGCTCATGACTAGAGCGGCCACAGAGGGGTCGCCCTTCGATGTGCTTCAATGAGCTACAGGGGCGGCCACAGAGGGCCGCCCCCACACTCGAATCACCATTCCTTACGCAGCCGGCTTCGCCAACGTCCGTACAAAGTTCACGACGTGCCAACGCTCTTCTTCCGTCAACTGTTTCTCACGACTGGGCATAATCCCGGGGATGCCTTTCGTAATCTTCCAAAAGATCTCTCCGTCTGAAAGTTTTGGCATCCTCTTAGCGTCAGAAAGATCAGCCGGAACCCGTCTCAATTTCGGCAAATTCTCCTTGTTACCCGCACCTGTCTCACCGTGACAGAAAATACAATTACCTTTTTTGCCCATGAAGAGGTCTTTGCCCTGAGCAATGGATTCCTCCGTTGCTTTAACGGGGTTCACTGTTTTATCTGCATCGGGAGGAAGGTCCCAGGTGTTCTTCGAAAAATCCTGTGCCGCCGCAGGTTGACCACTTGCTGGTGGGGACGCTGGTCGCGTCGTCGATGAATTCGCATTCTGAGGAGTAGCACCGAAAGGTTGAGACATCAGAATGGACACTACCAGGGCGAGTGCGGTTGGAATACACGCGAGTTTTGCACAAATAAGCATTGGAATCTCCTTTGACGCAATATTAAAGCACGCTATTGTCTCGGCCGTCTTCGCGTTCTTACGGCGGGCTTTTTCGCCGGCTGCGTAGTCGGCTTGGTAGCCGTCGTTGGCTCTTGTTTTTTCGGAGCCATCTTTTCTTTGATGAAATTCACAACCATTTGCTGAGGCACGTCCGCGCGCAAAACTATTTCATTATCCTGAGGAGTGATTGAAAAACTCTTAAGCGCCTCTTGTGCCGTCTTGTCGGGCACGTGTGAAACTGCTTGGGCCAGCAACCCGCCAAACAAGTTATGAATGATTTTGGCAGTGTCGGGATTGTCGGCATTCAAAGCACCACGCAACATGAAGTTGGCCGCATCCATGGTGACCGCAAGATAGAAGTCACCAAAGCTCGTCTCGCACCGGGACTGGCGGCTGCTGACCTCAGTTCCCAGCAAACCAAAACTCTTGTTAAAAGCAGTCAGCGGTCGACCCGAGATACTGATTAAGGCATTCGGGTCACGCAGCAGGGAGTTAAGACTCTCAGTGCTAATGCGACCCTGACCACCACTCGCATCTACGGCTGCCTTGAGGTACGACGGTGTACCTATAGCGATTGTCGTAGCATTCAGTGGCACCACCGCGACCTCCGAGAGAGATTTCAGTAACGGAGTTTTCTCGGCTTGTTTAGCGATGGGGTCTATAGTGAACACACCCAGCGTCCTTGAGCCGTAAACCTCGTCGCGTAGTTTTCCACCAGAAGCCAAACGCGCTATCACCATCAGCGAGTCGGCGCTGAAGTCTCCACCTGACAGCACCATGAATTCAGGCGGTATGAAACTAAGGTCTGAGGTTGGTTTTCGGAAGCGAACGGCCATGACAACGTATTCGACCTTTGCGGGATCTACACCCGACATCTGTTTTACACCCGCCATACCCTGGCGAAGCTCCGCTAAGTCCTTTTCCGGCATCACCCGCGGAAGTACTTCATTCATAATCCGTTGTGTATTAATGTAGACGAGGGTGTCGGCTTCTGGAAGAATCGAAAGTGAGTTGAGGGTCTGACTGTTCTGGCCGTACGACGCAATGGTCGTGGCCCAGATCAGCAAAAAGAGCGTGAGCAAGCGCAGAAACGTTTTCTTCAAAGTCTGGGGCCTCCCGTTACAAGATTTCGGGTTATCTTTGCACAAGTCTGTTCTGACGTCACCATTCGGGTTCGCTAGGTGGTGATGCAGTTTCAAGTGTTTGCGAGTCTCATTCACACCGGGCTTCAGCCCGGTGATTTGCGGAATCTTTACAGAAGGAAACCGTTTAAACGGTTTCCGGCTACTTTCACCTAAGAAGCACCGCGCTGAAGCGCGGTGTGAATGAGAGTGATTTACAAAACCGCATCACTACCGTTCAGCTAAATCTTCTGCAGATTTCTGATCGTGAATTCATCGTCGACATTCCCCGTGTTGAGTGTCGAAGCGGGCTCGAAGAGTAGAACATGCACTTCTTCCTCGGCTACCGGCCGGTGTTCGACGCCACGCGGAACAATGATCAACTCTCCGGTTTCGATCCAAACATGCGACTCCTCCCCGGCTTGGCCGGAAGAATCGCCCGCACTCGAAGTGCGATAATCCATGCGAAATCGTCCCTTAACTACGAAGAACAGCTCGTCCTCATTCTCGTGATGGTGCCACGTAAACGGTCCCTGGAACTTAACGAGTTTCACGTATTGCCCGTTCAACTCGCCGATGATATGAGGAACGTAATGATCATTAAACAGCGAGAGCTTATCTGACAGATTGATTTTATTCATAGGACTTCAATCTTTCTGCATGGTCATCAGTGCAGCCATCGTCTCGATCCCGTCCCAAAGATTCTGCAACCTGATGTTTTCGTTCTCCGCGTGTTGATTGTTGTCGTAGTTGGCAATCGGAACGGTGATCGTCACGGTGCGGAGATTATCAGTAATGATCGAAAGCGGAAGACTTCCGCCGGAAGTCGGCAGTCTTACGATTGGGTTATCGGAACTGGACTGAACCGCGCTGATGACAGACAGTGAAATCGGCAAATCCATGCGCGTACGTTCAGCGTTATAGCCACCCGGTCGATGCACAACTTTCGCGATCAAAGCATGACTACGACGCTCCTGTTCAGAAGGTTCACGGTCAATGACATGGAAGCCTTGTTTGCGAATGTGATTTATTAAACGATCGACCTGGCGATTAAAGTCGTTGCCTTTAACCAATCGAAGGTCCAGTACGGCGGTAGCAGTCGTTGGGATCACATTGCGTGCTAATGTGCCGACGTCGCCACTACTCATTCCATTGATGTTAAGCGAAGGCTCATTGATCAACTCCAGCAGGCTGCGGGTTGGGTTTTCTGTCGCTGCCAAACCAAGCTGAGTTTTGAGTTCGTTATCGTACTGCGGCGCCTCCGCAATGGCTTTTCGTTCAGCCTCGCCCAAAGGCTCAACGTCTACATACCAATCCGCGATCACGACTCGGCCCGTGTCATCCTTCATCGAGCTCAACAACTTCGCGAGTCTAATGGCCGGGTTTGGCGACCAGTTACCGTAATGACCACTGTGTAATGGCCGGTTAGCGCCATAAACGGTCAGATCGACGTTTGTATCGCCTCGCACTCCGAACACTGCCTGCTTGAGACCCGATTGATGAACCGGTCCATCGCAGATCAGCCACGCGTCTGATTGCAATAGCTCTTTGTGACGACTGATGATCTGCGCAAGATGCGGCGAACCGGCTTCTTCCTCTCCCTCAAAGAAAAACTTGAGATTCGACGTAGGCGTTATTCCTTGAGCTTTCAATGCGTCAACGGCCGTGAGGATGGCCATTACACCGGCTTTGTCATCCGAGGCTGAGCGAGCGTACAGACGCCATTCAGGATTGATTGCTTCGCCAGGTTTGGGCATCGGCATAATTGAGCCGCCGGCCTGCAAAGCTGCCGAACGGAAGGTTGGTTGCCACGGCAGCGTATCTGTCCACTGCTTTGGCTCCGTTGGTTGGCCATCGTAGTGTGCGTAGAGAATTACCGTTCGACTTGCACCGGCAACTTTCCATTCGCCATAGACAGCCGGCGGTGCATCAGAACTGCCCGCTTCCAAAAGCCGCGGCTCCAGTCCGCGGCGCTTCATCATATCGACAATCAGGTTCGCATTCCGGCGAATGTTGTCGCGATCGGAAGCAACGTTGGGAATGGAAAGCAGCCTGACGTACTCCTCGAGTATGCGGTGCTCATTCGCGCGCCGGTAGTCTCTGATGGCGTTCTGTTGCGCGTACAACACAGCGTGAGGCATGACTCCGAACGCCAAAGCTAGAATCAGTGTTTTCATAGTTCCCTGTAGCGAAAGCAAGTGTGGTCATGATCGTTAACCATGCCCACCGCCTGCATGAACGCATAACAAATTGTTGAGCCGACAAATTTGAAGCCGCGTTTGGAAAGGTCCTTACTGAGTGCGTCCGACACAGGAGTGCTGGCCGGCACGAGCGCTCCCCGTTTGCGCCGGATAGGGCGATTGTCGACGAATCGCCAAACATACTTGTCAAAACTTCCGAACTCTTGTTGCACGGCGAGAAATGCTTTCGCGTTTACGATTGCGGACGAGATCTTTAAACGATTGCGGATGATTCCCGGGTTCCCCAGCAGCTGTTTAATTTTTCGTTCGTCGTACCTTACTATCGCTGAAGCTTTGAAATTATCAAAGGCAGCTCGATAGTTGTCTCGCTTCTGAAGAACAGTTTCCCAACTGAGCCCCGCTTGCGCTCCTTCCAGAATCAGAAACTCAAAGAGCCCGCGGTCATCATGCAAAGGAACGCCCCACTCCCGGTCGTGATAGGCAATCGCCAAATCTGTTCGCGGCCAGGCGCAGCGTTTCACCATCTGCTGTTTAATTTTTTCCGAGCCGGCCAGCCAAACTCGCAACGACGGTAATCAGTTCGTTGGCTTCCACCGGTTTGGCTACGTGAGTGTTGAATCCGGCCAGGATTGCTCGCATGCGGTCTTGTACTCGTGCGTATGCTGTCAGTGCGACTGCGGGAAGTTTCGTTTCATGACCAGCTTCCAGCTTCCGCAGTTTTCGAATCAAAGCATAACCATCAGTGCCGGGCATGGCAATGTCGCTTATGAGCACATCGAATTCCGACGTTTCCAGAATGCTGAAAGCTTCCTCAGCCGTGGTTACGCCTGTCACTTTTGCTCCGTGTTCCGTAAGTTCCATAGTGACGAGGTCGAGCGTGTCTCGTTCGTCATCAACGATGAGAATCCGCAGGTTTTCTAGGTTAGCAGTCTCCGGCTCTGGCTCTTTGAAGAATTCTGCGGCCATGACGTCGGTCCGCAACTCCCCGCTGGGTAGACGTAATCGTAAAGTGAACACAGCCCCGCCGTCTGGACGATTCTCAGCAGTGATAACGCCACCATGGAGTTCTACCAGGTGCCGCACGATCGCCAAACCCAGACCTAAACCGCCATGCATCCTGGTGATGGATCCATCAGCCTGTCGAAACCGTTCAAAGACATGAGGAAGAAAAATGGGATCGATTCCGGGACCAGTGTCACAGACCTGAACCTGCACGTGCGCGACGTCCTGACTGACGCGCACCTCAACCTTGCCACCCTCGGGTGTGAATTTCGCTGCATTCGAAAGAAGGTTCCAGACCACTTGCTGCAAGCGGTCGGAATCGCCCGGCACGATTCTGAGTCCGGCATCGATAATCGTCTCGATATGAATATTTTTAGCTTCTAAAGCTGGACGAACAGCGTCCAGAGCAGCGTCGACGACCGCCACGAGATCAACGGGGCCAAGGTTTAGCTGCAGTTTCCCGGTGATTACTCTCGAAACATCCAGAATGTCTTCGATAATTTGTTTTTGCGCCCAGGCGTTTCTCTCAATTACATCGAGCGCGTGTGTCGAGCTCTCTTGATCGAGCCGTCCCGATTTCAACATTCGCGCCCAGCCTATTACTGCATTCAACGGCGTGCGTAATTCATGAGAAAGCGTAGCGAGAAATTCATCTTTCAAGCGATTAGCTTTTTCAGCTTCCGAGCGTGCGGTCGTCTCCCTATCCAGAAGCTCAGTTCGATCCTCCTCGGCGCGTTGTCGAATAGTGAATTGGCCGATCTGCCAACCTATGCCGGCGACCATTCGCAGTAGTTCGTCGTCCGGCTCCAACATCTCACGACTGAAGAACTCTATAACGCCAAGAACTTCTCCTACTGCCAGGATCGGAAAGGCGAAAGCACTATGCAGTCCTTCATGGGCGGCGATAGTTGCGCGCGGGAAGTTTCGATCTGCCCCGACGTTATCAATCCATGCGGGTTTGCCACTTTCCCAAACCCGTCCGGGAAGTCCAACGCCTTTTTCGAAAGTTCCTTTGAGCGTGACTCGTTCGAATCTTTCGAGCTGCGATGAAGGTGAGCGGCAAACCTCGACACACCGTAAAACCTGCGCCCCTCGATCAACTTTCCAGAAAGCCCCAAAGTCCCACTCGAGCCTGGCGCAGAACGTCTGCAACACACTTCGTGCACATTCGACGAAATCGGCTGACTCAGCGAGGATGCTTGTCACCGCATATTGCAAGGCGTAGCGGGATTCAGTTCGCTTTCGATCTGTGATGTCGTGCTTAATCCCGACGTAACAAGTTGGTTCGCCACGTCCATTCCGCACAGCGAAGGCTAGCAATTCAACTTGTCTGATTTCGCCGGTTTTTGTGCGGCTCGCTACTTCACCGCGATATTCTCCGCGCTCGGTTAATTCGGCCGCGATGCCTTCGAACACTTCCTCGCCGAGATGAATGGCGGGAGTTTGGCCCATGAGTTCGTCATCCGAATAACCTAATAGTTGAAAATGAGCGGCGTTCTGCTCTACGTACTGCCCTTGAGGGTTGATGATGGCGATTGGTTCGGTCGAGTGAATGAATATCTGGCGGTAGAGATCGGGTCGAAATTCGAGTTCTTCTTCAGCCGCAGAGGCGGCGCTTGGCTGCTGTAAGCTGAAGGCTTCAGGCATACGAATGCAAACGGGGATTCAAATAGTTGGGGGTGGGGTTGGAGAATCATAGCACTCGACAACCCGATTCAAGAAGCGAGGGGTGCGGTCAGCCAGGTGCGGATTTGACTTGGACAGGCTTTCGAGGTAAAAGCTTGACCGGTTTCCAACAATAATTCCAGCAGATTACCTAGTTTTGTCCCGTTTAGCCCACGCGGATAATTTGGCATTTTTTCTTAACCTGAAAGGAGATTCAAATGGCATTACGTTTAGGCGACACTGCTCCCGATTTCACTGCTGATACCACAGACGGCCCGATTCGATTTCATGAATGGATTGGCGATGGCTGGGCCGTGCTTTTCTCTCATCCGAAAGACTTTACACCGGTTTGTACGACGGAACTCGGCTACGTGGCGAAGTGCAAGCCGGAATTCGACACTCGTGGTGTGAAGGTCATTGGACTCAGCGTTGATCCGACGGACTCCCACAACAAGTGGGCCGAAGACATCAAAGAGACTCAAGGCACCGCGCTGAATTTCCCGGTGATTGCCGATCCGGATCATAAAATCGCCGAGCTTTACGACATGATTCATCCGGAGATCAGCGACGTGTTCACGGTGCGCTCAGTTTTTGTGATCGGGCCGGACAAGAAAATTAAGCTGATGATCACTTATCCCGCCAGTACGGGTCGCAATTTTGATGAGATCCTGCGCGTGATTGATTCGCTTCAGCTTACGGCAAAGTACAGTGTGGCGACTCCGGTGAATTGGAAAGATGGCGATGACGTGATCATCGTGCCTTCGTTGTCTGATGAAGCGGCGAAGGAGAAGTTCCCTGGTGGTTGGAAGGCGCCGAAGCCTTATCTGCGCATCACACCGCAGCCGAATAAGCCTGCGGCAACGGACACCGCCGCCAAGAGCGCCTCGTAAGCGTCACGCTCGTCTTTTGCGTTTTAAGTTCCAGGCAATTGGTTTGCAAATAGCAGCGCGGAATCTTCCGCGCTGCCAATTCATTTATTCAGGTTTTTGCCACACGATGTTGCGTGAACGTGGTCCCACAGAGTGATAAACTTGGGTGACGGCAACTATCACTGCTTCTTCAGCGAGCGACTCGAAGGCTAATTTCCTTAATACATCTGCATAGTAAGCGATGCTTTTGAAATCAACCGAGAAAGCAAGAGGCAAGTCGGTGTAAATAAGGTTAACGCGGTCGTTAATTATGCGGCCATCATGAGAAAGATAGCTGCCGTCAAGGCCGCGCAAAATCGTACATCCACCGCACGCGTAGGTAAACTCCTCTTCAAAAGTGAAAAGCAGATTCTGATAGGCAGACGAGCGCAGGTCAGGGATGTAAGTTTCTACTCTTACCCGTTCGAGCAGTGGCAAGGAGCTGCTCCTTTCGTTTTGGGAATTCTTTGATTCGTTTGAGGACCTCTTCTCGTGTGAGAACAGCACGAGGTGGACGCTTTGAGTTTTTTGGTACTTTGGTCTTTTTCATGATTGCTCGGAGTATTCACCTTTACCCACTGTCTGTCAACGGAGAGACTGATTCCTCAGTTTTTACTGAGCGGTAACAAGCATCCACCAACTCGACTGCTTTGAAGCCGTCCCAAGCAGAGACTGCGGGTGGTGAACCAGAGATGATGGAATCGATGAAACTCTGATCCTCCTGTGAGTAGCCCCATTTTTCTTCCTTTGATAACTGGTGCATTGAGTATTCAACGTGACGTCCCTCCAACCCTCCTGAATACACGAGACTCTCCATTTCGCGCGTGACAACCGTCGCGTGATGACTAAACACTTCCACTCGCTCAAATGGAAATAGCCAACTCGCATCTGCGGACGAAGCAAATGTCGCGTGCACGCCACTAGTAAACTTCAGAAGCACCGAAAAATCATCAACCTCAGGATACTCATGCGTTGAACCAATCGCGTGCAGCGTTGAGACTTCACCGAACAGAAACCTCATCATGTCGAACATGTGAATCGTAGTTTCATACAGAAACCCGCCCGTCACTTGGGGATCGCCTACCCATTCGGGATGCATCAGCTCTCCACGATTCATCTTCACGTGCGCCGAATGAGGCGGATAACTTTCGGCTAGCATTTGCTTCAGCCTGGCATAAACAGGCGCAAAGCGACGGTTATGGCCAACCTGGAAGACACCTTTAGACCTGTTCACTGCTTCGACGACAGCACGGGCGTCGGCAACGCTCGTAGCCATGGGTTTTTCGCAGAAGACATGCTTGCCGCCCGTTGCGGCGGCGATCGCCAACTCAGTATGTTTTGTGTTTGGAGTGGTGATGTAGACAGCGTCGCAGCTTTCTATTACTTCGGTTGCACTTTCAGCGATGCGCCCACCGCATGAGCTAGCCAAGCTTTGGGCCCGTTCTGCCACGGGATCATGGATAGTGAAAACATGAACCCGATCATCTCGTGCCAGAATCGCAGCATGAATTCCACCAATGTATCCCGCTCCGATGATTCCGATCTTAAGTTTGGTCATAAAAGACGATCCACGAAACAACTCTAAATGGTCCACGAAATTACTAAACCGTCCTCGAAAACACACTAAATGACAAATGACAAATGTCCAATGACAAATGTCAAATGATGCAGTCGCTACCGCTCCCGTTCTGTATTGACTATCGTCACAGTCGCCTTATATGCCTGGCGGGCAAGGTCGTAGGGGTCCCAGTCCCAATACTCTGGCCGAAAGATCTCGACACTCGCCACACGATCGTAATCAATCCGCCCAAATGCTCGGATGATTTCTGTTAACGGAAGAATACCTCGGCCAGGCAGCAGCCGGTGGCTATCTTGTAACTGATCACGTGGCAGATCCTCCGCGTCATTGATGTGGAAGATGAACAACCGCTCGGGATCAAGACTTTCAATCATTTCAACAGTCGAGCCGCCGGCATAAAAATGAAAACTGTCGATAACCAAGCCGACATCTTGTCGCGCTATTTGCTGTACGATCTCGGCCGCGAGGTCCAACGTCTGCACACTGCAATCTGTTTGGCCCAGAAACTCAAACGCGAGCGCAACCTTGTGTCGTTCTGCAATTCGGGCTAGGGAATTCAGCACTCGCACAGACTCATTCACAATCTCATCTCTGGACGGCATGGGCTCAGGAAGTTTGCCGGGCACCACGACGACATAAGGACAACGGACCTCTTCCGCTATTGCACACAACTCCTCACATTCAGCTTTGATTCGAGCGAAATCGGCATCGCTGCGAAAGGAAACATGCTCGATCGAATTGATGCTAAGTGGCTCGATGCCGGCATCATCGAACATCTTGCGAAGATTCGACGCGGAATTTTTCTGCAAGTAAATACGAAGTTTTGCTGCCCAAATCTCGAGATAGTCGAATCCGGCTTCTCGCGCTGCGCGCAAGTCAGTAGCGAGATCCGCTTTCATTGTCGTAGCGCCGTTAAGTGCGATTTTCATTTGGGTCTCACACTATAGCCTTTCCCCTGACGTGGGGTGAAAGAAGTGTGCTCTATCAATATCAAACTCAACCCAGACGTTTGTTTCCACCTCGGCGCGAAAGTCAGCCGGCGCGCGAGCGATGATCCTCGCGTTGCCGACCGTGAGGAAAACAAATGTTTCACTTCCCATTAATTCTGTGACGTAGACGGTCGCTTGCAGCCATCCGTCGCGTTGCGCCGGTGATACTCGAATGTGTTCGGGACGGATGCCTAAAGTGACCGCACTGCCGTCAATTCCACTCAGTAACGCTTCGCTCAGGCGCAGAGTCAGATGGTGGCTCTTAAAGGTTTGAGTTTCTGTTTCAATTCGTCCGTCGATAAAGTTCATACTGGGACTGCCTACAAACTCAGCCACAAAGCGATTTGCCGGACGATTGTAAACAGTCAAAGGAGTATCGAACTGCTGAAGCTTACCCCGATGCATAACAGCGACTCGATGAGCCAAAGTCATTGCCTCAGCCTGATCGTGAGTAACATAAATCGTCGTCGTGCCAAGCTCGTGCTGGAGTCGTTTTAGCTCACCGCGCATCTGCACTCGCAGTCGAGCATCAAGATTCGACAGCGGCTCATCCATGAGGTACGCACGCGGCTCGCGGACGATGGCCCGAGCCAGTGCCACTCTCTGTCGTTCACCGCCGGAAAGTTCTCGCGGCTTGCGTGCCAGCAGATGCGCGATCTCCAACAAACCAGCAACACGTTCAACCTTGCTTGTGATTTCTTCACGTGAAAGTTTACGGATGCGCAAGGGATAGGCAATATTCTCGGCCACGCTTAAATGCGGATAAAGCGCATAATTCTGAAAGACCATTGCCAAGTCCCGGCGTTGCGGTGGAACATCATTAACGCGTTCATTGCCAACCAGAATATCGCCAGAAGTGACTTCTTCAAGGCCGGCCAGCATCCGTAGCGTCGTTGACTTTCCACACCCTGACGGACCCAGCAGTACTACAAATTCGCCGTCGTCAATAGTGAGGGACAGCTCGTCGACCACGACTTGCTGGCCGAACCGCTTGCTTAAGTTACGAAACTCAATCTCCATCGATTTGGGTTAACCTTTAACTGCGCCTAGCGACAATCCACGAACTAAATATCGTTGCACTGCCAGCGCAAAGATTAAAATTGGCATCATCGCCACCACACCTGCGGCGCTCATTACACCCCACTTAATCTCGTATTGAGTCACACGTCCAGCGATTCCAACGGGAAGAGTCATTGCGGCATCGGTTTGAGTCATCACGAGTGCGAACAGAAACTCGTTCCAGGAAATGATTAGACAGAAAACAGCCGTAGCGGCGAGTCCGGGCGCGACCAGCGGCAAGAGCACGCGCCACAAAGCCCCTAAACGCGAGTCGCCGTCGACCAGGGCTGCATCCTCCAGCTCGCGCGGAACTTCAATGAAGAAGCCGCGCATCATCCAAACGACGAACGGCAGATTGAATCCCGTGTAAAGAATCACCAGCGAAGCTCGCGTGTTAAGGAGTTGTAGATCGCGCATCATCAGAAACAGGGGCACGACAGTGACGATCGGCGGAAACATGCGCGTGGAAAGAATCCAAAGCGACAGTTTTCGATCGAGGCGATACGGCATTTTGAATCTGGCTAGTGCGTACGCTGCCAGAGTACCTAGAGTCATCGCGCACAGCGTTGACAACACTGCCACAATCGCGCTGGTGACCAGGTACCGGCCGAACGAGCGCATCAAGAAAGCATCTCGATAGTGCTCCAACGTGGGTGTGAAGAAGAACCAGATTGGAGGCACAGCAAACTGATCGATTTCACGTTTCAGCGAAATCGTCAGCATCCAGTAAATGGGCATCAACGCCGACAAAACTGCGAGTATGGCAACGAAATATTTAGCGAATCGTCGCAACTTCATTGGACGCTCTCAGGAGTTTGAAGGACGCGAATGTAAAGGGCGCTGATAATGTTTGTGACCAGCAGCAGTACGAAAGACATCGCAGCGGCGTATCCGAAATCGGAAAAACGAAACGCAGTTCTATAGATGTAAAGGCTGATCGTTTCCGTAGCAAAACCGGGCCCGCCTTCGGTAAGAATAAATACTTGGTCGAACACACGCAGCAGGTCCATCGTCCGCAGCAGCAATGCGACAAGGATCGCCGGCTTCAGTAACGGCAAAGTCACATGTCGAAATGTTTGCCATGGACTCGACCCGTCAATTAATGCTGCCTCGTAAGGCTCTTGTGGGATTGCCTGCAGCCCTGCTAACAAAATGAGAAACATGAAAGGCGTCCATTGCCAAACATCGACAAGGATGATCGAAAGCATTGCGAGCCGTGGCGACGACGTCCATGTGAGCGCAACAGTCTGAACTCCGAGACCTTTCAAACTTCCGTTTACAGCTCCGAAATTGGGGTTCAGCATCAGCCGCCACACAACACCAGCTACTACCGTCGGCAACATCATGGGCACCAGCAGCGCAGTGCGAAAGAATGAGCGACCGCGAATCTGTCTGTTGAGTAAAACTGCCAGTCCTAAGCCAAGCAGGAACTCCAAGGTGAGCGCTGCCACAGCAAAGATCACGGTGTGCAAAAGTGCATCAATAAAAAATTGATCTGAAAAGAGGCGCGCGAAGTTATTGACAGACCAGCGCGATGCAGCACCAGAAGTAACCTGCAGACTTAGCTTTACGATATTGATGAGAGGATAGATTGAGAGAGCAAGTAGCACAAAAACGGCCGGAGCCAGCAGGACGTATGCGAATGACCTATCCGAGCTGACACCCGCCACCCGATACCCGATACCCGTTTTACTTTCCGCGTTCAATAATCTTCGCGATCTCGCTATTGGCCTGGTTCATAGCGTCTTCCGCAGTCAGTTCACCGCTATTTGCTTTCGAAAGGTAGATCCCAAATGCATTCTCAATCTCGTTCCAGAGTGGGGTGCGCGGCCGAGGCCTGGAACTCTCCAACGAGCGCAACTGCGCCGGATACGCAGGAAATTTGGCTACCAGCTCACGATCAGCAAACAATGATTTGCGGGTCGGGGGATTTCCGCGAAGTGCCGAGCGCTTCATCTGCTCGGCGCTTGTGGCCCAGAGCAGGAAACTAATAGCCGCATCTTTATTCCGCGCGTCACGCGGAATTGCTATCAACCAATTTCCGATCTCGGCACGCCCCGGTCTGACTGCTCCCGGCAAGGTAGTGAATTCCATTTTGCCTATTACTTTAGATTTCAAGGCGTCGTTGAATGAGCTAATCCACGCAGGCCAATTGATCGACATCGCCGCTGTCCCTTGAAGGAGATGAGCTCCGACCTCGTCAGCGTTGAAGCTCGCGTATCCTGGCGGCGAGTATTTACCGAGTTCCAACATGAATTTCAGCGCGGCGATACCTTCTGCGCTGTTCACTGTCGGCCGTCCACTGGCGTCGAACATCTCGCCACCAAACGCCCAGAAAATTGGCATGAAGTCCGCCACCGCGGCATTGCCTTGAGCCGCGCGCATCACGTACCCGTAAATATTGCCACCTCCCGGTGCGCCGGTTGTTTCTTTTTCGCTGATCGTTTTAGCGGCTGTCAGCACGTCCTGCCATGTCGAGGGAGCGTTGAGGGTGTGTTTCGCGAAGAGGTCCTTTCGGTAAAAGAATAGTTGTGAGTTGCCCACGTACGGCAACGCGTAAAGGGCGCCTGTTTCATATGGCTCGCGACAAAGCGCGATCGAGGTTGGCACGAAGTCTGAGTCTGGACCAGGGACGCTCTTTGCGCTCATCAATGGCCCAAGGTCGGTCAACAGCTGTTGCGAGGCAAACTTTGGGAACCATGGATCGTCAAGCATGATCAAATCGTAAGCGCCCGTGCGTGCCGTTAAATCGAGTAATTCTTTTTCGAACAGGTTAGCGTAAGGAAACTCGGCGATATTTATGTGGACTCCGGTTTGGGCTTCGTAGTCGAGCGCGGCTTGTTTCAGCGCGTCACCTTCGACACCAGAGTTCACCGCCAGCGTGAGTTGATTCGAGTCTGATCGACCGCTTTGACAACCGCCAATGGAGAGGGCAAAGAGTACAAGAAGTGGAATGGCACGCGGAATTCGCAAGTCAACTAACTCCTTCGTGAGTTGTAACGAGCGCCCTATTGTATCTTAGTGTCATGACGTCAGTACCACCCGCGGTAGCAGGTGGGTTGCGCTTGCCCTTTGTCGAGATGCCAATGCAAGCGAGACCCACCCGCTACCGCGGGTGGTACTGACCTCACTGAGCCGTGAGCATGTGATGCCCGATTTACCCGTCTGATCTCAGTAATGATAGGATACGCGAACCATGCGGCAGGTTGTGACTACTAAAAATGGCGGCGTCGAAGTACTTCGCGTCGAAGAGAAGCCGGACCCGCACCCAAAAGCCGGTGAGGCAGTCATCCGCGTTCGTGCCGCGGGACTCAACTTTGCCGACATTCTTGCGCGACAAGGCTTGTACCCTGACGGGCCATCAAAGCCGTGCGTCATGGGTTACGAAGTTGCCGGCGTAGTCGAAGAGTTAGGCGAAGGAGTTAACTCCGCTCTCAACGGTAAATCTGTAATCGCCATGACTCGCTTCGGTGGGCAGTCGGAATTCGTGACAGTGAAAGCCACTCAGATGTTTCAGAAACCCGAGCAGCTGACGTATGAGCAATCTGCCGCGATACCAGTGAATTACCTGACGGCTTACGCGTTGATAGTTGTGATGGGCTCGCTGCATGACGGCGAGGCAATCCTGATTCATAACGCTGGTGGAGGAGTCGGTCTCGCAGCAATCGATATAGCGAAGAAGATTGGCGCCGAAACGTACGGCACAGCGAGTCCCGGCAAGCACGAGTTCCTCCGCGAGCGTGGCCTCGATCACCCGATTGACTATCGCAATCAGGATTGGCTTCCCGTCTTGAAAGAGTTAACAGGCGGCCGCGGGGTTGAGCTGGTGCTCGATCCGCTCGGCGGCGGGCACTGGAAAAAGAGTTATGCGGCATTGAGGCATACGGGTCGGCTGGGCATGTATGGAGTTTCAACAGGTTCAGGTACTGGACTGACAGGAAAGTTCAAAATGCTTAAGGCCGCCATTCAGATGCCGAGGTTCCATCCGCTTGGTTTATTCAGCAAGAATCGAGGCGTGTTTGGGTTGAATCTCGGTCACATGTGGCACGAGCCGGAGAAGATTGCCGTTTGGATGAGAGACATCATTCGCGGAGTGGAAGAAGGCTGGGTGCGTCCGTACGTTGACCGCACGTTTAAGTTTGACGAAGCAGGTGACGCTCACACGTACATCGAAGGGCGACGGAACATCGGCAAAGTGATTTTGGTTCCGTGATGATTTTCATTTTTCTCCTGCCCAGGCAGACAGCGAGCCGGGCGCGCGAAATTGACGCTCGCGCCAAGAATGACAGTAATGAGAAGCTCCAAATGAAAATGAATCGGGGGAGATTCATTTGGCCGATCCCGATTATCTACTGCATGAAGCCGCCTGCTTTTGATGCCAGGTCACTAAGACCGCCGCCCGTCGAGCCCTCACCGCCTCCGATAACATTATCAATCTGACCTGCGATCGGAGCAGGGAGTTTGTTTTTCAAAAACCCAAGCACGGTAGTGACTGCTGTGCGGGCTTGGTCTTCCGAGATTCCGGTCTTCGCCGATACTTGTTTGATGAGTTCATCCATGATTTGTCTCCCAGGTCCAATGTCCAACGTCCAACGTCTGCTCAATGTTCGCAATCAGGTCTGACTTTGGACTTTGGACATTGGACGTTGGACCAATTTTCACTCGTCACTGCCAGGCTGGAGTTTGTTGGCCGTGCGTGTCGTGCCAGTAAGGCGCCCACGCAAGACTCAGCAGCCTAATGTCAATGTTTGCTTTAGTCGGTTTTAAGGCGATTGTCTCCAGCGCTTCCGTTTGGGGGTCCACTGTTTTCTCGATCGCTTCCGTTTCAGCGCGGAATTGAGCATCAAGATCGCTAAGCCGTTCCTGCACTGAAGCCAACGTCTCTTCTGCGCGCTCAACGTCGCGAGCTTCTTTCATCGAGCGACTGACGCCACGCGCCGCCGTGGTCGCACGACCGAGCGTTGACTGGCTCACAGTTTTGCGACCCAGGAACGACGAAAGCAGTGTGCTGCCAAAGGAGATCGCGGTCTGCATCTTCTGTCCCTTTGCCTGTTCCGCTTCACGATCGACGGCTTGTTCCGCGCGCCGGCGCTTTTCCTCTAACGCGGCAATCTTGGGCGCATATTTTTGCCTGAGTTTTTCTACGGCCGCATCACGCTGCTCGCGAACCGTCTGTTGGAGCCGCACACGAAAATCGCGCTCCAACTCGTCAGCATTTGAAATCAGCCCGAGGGATGGGCTTTTCAGTAATTCAACTTTCTGAGTGCGATAAAGCCAACCGGCAAAGTCTTTCTGCCATTTCTCGTAGCTCTTGACCTTTCCTGCGGTGCTTGGCAAGCCGGCGAACTGCGCGCTTTCGTCGACCGATTGCTCGTAGTCAGTCGCCGGCATATCAAGCTTTATCGCTTCATCCCAATCGACCGGAACGACTCCTTCCTTAATCGGCGTAAGTAGACTGACTTCTCGCGTGATGTCGATTTTTCTATTACCGAAGCGTACTTCGGCAGCACCTATTACCATCGGATGATAGACGAGCGAAGCGCCTTCAGGAGCTTTGCTGCGAATGGGGATGAAATACTGAGCGACTTCCGCCGGCAATGCCGGTCCACGACTCGCGGCAGCTACGGCGGCCGGCATTGCGGCAATCGTCGACCCAATCAACGACGGCGGCGACGACGAAGAGGCCGCAGCGGCGGCAGCGTATGCAGCTTGTGCGGGCGCGCCAACCGGCGCCTGCGACTTCACCGGCTCCATCAAAATCTTGATCTGGTTCCTCGTCAGTGGGCCTCGTAGATATGACATGGTCCACCTCGTTTGAAATACCTCAGTACCTTCTTCATGCACGTTATTCAACACGAAGATACGATTGCCGAGGCCAGCCAATGTTTCTTCCATTTCCTGGCGATCAAACTTTAGTCCAGTGCCTGCTGCGATTCCTTCCAGTCCTTCGAGCACACGGTCTTTGTCGCGTTCAGTTTGCAAACGTCCAATGAACCATGTGCCCGTGTTTGAGAGACCCTTGTAGTCGAGGTCGACTGGATTCTGGGTAACAAGCACGACTCCGACGCCGAACGCTCGTCCTTGTTTCAGCAAAGTCAACAAAGGTGTCTTCGAGGGAGGATTTGCGACCGGTGGGAAATAGCCAAAGATCTCGTCCATATAAAGTATGGCTCGCAAACTCGTGGTGCCTGATTGTGTTCTAACCCATCCGAGTACCTGGTTAAGCAACAGCGAGACAAAAAACATTCGCTCCTGGTCGTTCAGATGTGCAATGGAGAAGATCGAAACCCGCGGCTTTCCACCAGGCGAGTAGAGCATTTGCTGCACATCGAGCGCCTCGCCTTCCAGCCACGTACTAAACCCGGGCGCCGCCAGAAGGTTGTTGAGCGCCATCGCCAGCTCAAACCGATCCTTTGAAGGAAAGAAAGAGTCGAGATCCATAACGCCGACTTTTGTCATCGGTGGCGTTTGAATGTGTTGAATCAGCCCGGCAAGATCGAGATCGGTTCCCTGCGACCAAACGTGATGAAGTATGTTTGAGATCAGGATGTGTTCGCGACTGCGGATTGGATCGGCATCAATGCCGAGCAAACCGAGGAGGCTCGCGACGGTCGTGCTGATGCGCTCGCGGAGCAACTCGGCGTCTTCACGAATCAGTTGCGGCGGCGCGGAAAAAGATTTGAGAATCGAAACGGGAATTCCCGCGTTACTGCCGGGTGTATAGACGCGAAAGTCCGCTGCTTCTTTTAAGCGTCTAATCCGCGCTCCATCCTGCCCCCAATCGCCGAGCCCCTTTTGCCATAACTGCGCCTGCTGAGCAGCAAATTCAGTGGGTGACAGTCCTTTATTGGCGGCGTCTGCTTCGTTAATCCAGGGAGCGAAATCTTCTGGTCGAAGGTCAGGGAACGACAGCAGTAGATTGGGCAAGTCGCCCTTTGGATCGATGATGATTGAAGGAATGCCATCGATTGCTGCTTCTTCCAGGAGAGCGATGCATAACCCCGTTTTGCCACTGCCGGTCATGCCAAGGCAGACGGCGTGAGTTACCAAATCCTTCGAGTCGTAAAGCAGTAATCCATCTTTAGGTTGTTTTGTTTTGAGGTCAAAAGGCCGGCCCAGATAAAACGCCCCTAGTTTTTCAAATTCCATGATTCAGGTTTTGATTAATGTGATGTCGGGTCGGTGTTTCGAAATAACATGAGGGACAGGGAAGCGCCTCCGGCCAACCAGCCGCCGTCAGCATATGCAATGGGGACGTCAACTATGTGAGAGCCGCTGCATTGGGACCAACCTGAAATCTCTTCACACTTGAGCAGGTAATGTTCGACTCCCGTAAAAACACTTCGCCAGTATGCACCGTAAAGCGTCTTATAAATCAGCCCGTCAACTTCAATGTAAACCCGATTGCCCTTGAGGATCTGATAATTGATGAGGCCTAACAAGTGCAGCAGCCTGGTTTGATCTCCAGCACTAGGGTTGAGTTGAGGCTGAGCAAACAAACTCCTACCGGGAGAGCGTGCACATTCGTCGCTTCGCCATTGCTCTGCTTGATATTGAAGCATGGCCTGATTCTATTTCTGTCGTTCACCCAGGCAATAGCATAATCCGTCGGGCGCAACCACGAAAAAGACTTTGAAAGACTTGTCGCCGTACGTATCGACACGGAATTCCGCGTCGTCTTTTGGTAAACCATTCGCCTTCAATTCAGCGAAAGCTGCTTCGGCGTTATCAACCTCGAAAAAGCACCCATCCTGAGTCGGGTCGCCGCCGTTTTCTGCTAATCCAATCTGAATGTCGTCTCGACCGAGTACTGCGGATTTATGAGGCGATTGATTTCGCGATACCACGTTGAATCCCATCACGGATTCGTAGAACGGAATTGCCGACTCGAGATTTTCGACGGGCAGGTTCATCGCGTCGTCCTGATACGGCCAGGTGCTTTTGTACACCGCTTTCATTTTGGACGATGATACTCCTTCCGCGGTTAAAGAAAGAAGTAATTTCATCTCATTCACACCCGGCTTCAGCCGGGTGTCTGGCGCACGGAATAAAAACGGAAACCGTTTAAACGGTTTCCCGCCGTATTTGGCGATGACCACCCGGCTGAAGCCAGGGGTCAATGAGAGTCAAAAAAGACTGCGTTGCCTGCTGTTATGGCGCCGGGGCTTGTCGTCGAACACTGATCGTCCGTTAAGAGACCGTGAGATCGCCTTTTCATGAGCTATGGCAGCATGAAAGTCAGCCTCAGGCCGAAGCCGAGTTTCTACGGCCCGAACAAACGAGTCAAGACGGCGAAACCCTTCCATTTTTTCGTTATCGCCCACTTTGGCCGCGTCCAGGGCGGTGCGAAGGACGTTGAGCGACTCGTCGTAGGTCCTCAATGGAACTGGAAACGGATGTCGATCCTTGCCGCCGTGCGCGAACGAAAAGCGCGCTGGATCCGAGAAGCGATTTGGCGCACCGTGCACGACTTCAGCAATCAACGCGAGCGACTGTAGCGTACGCGGCCCGAGCTTCTCCAGCAACAGCAACTCAGCAAAGTCATGTAAGTCTCGCTCATACGCGACTGCCAGCACGGCCCCGAGTCGTTTTAGGTCTACATTCGCGGGCCGCACGTCATGATGCGCAGGCATTTGGAGGTAACGCGCGTCGCCCAGAGTTTTCTCGGGATGTTCGCGAGCGATGTCTAATAGAGCAGTCTGAGCAGGCTTTGCTTGTTTATCCACCAGGTTCATGATCGAGCCTTGATGTTGGCCGACTATGCCCGTGTGCGGCTCAGCGACGAAATCCTTCACCGCGGCTGAGTGCCAGTGATATCGACGAGCCATTCCACTCTCATTGTTCAAGCCCTGCTGCACGACTGCCCACTCGCCGGTGGATGTCACGACGAAGCTGTGTAGATAAATCTGAAATCCATCGGCGATCGCGTTGTTGTCGATGCGCGCAGTCAGCCGGCTCGTGCGCGCGAGGGCTTCACCATCGAAGCCGCGACGGTCGGCGAGCGAACGTAATTCGCCCGGCGTGTTTCGCGAGAACCTGCCTCGACCACCACAGATGTAGATGCCGAGCTCATCCGCTCGCGGTGAGAGTCCACGTTTCAAAGCGCCCATCACCGAAGTCGTGATACCTGAGGAGTGCCAATCCATTCCCATCACGGCGCCCAATGACTGAAACCAAAACGGATCGCTCAGGCGCGAGAGGAAGGCTGACGCGCCATAATTCAATACAATTGTTTCGGTAATAGCCGTGCCGAGTTTGGTCATTCTTTCGGCAAGCCATGATGGGACACGTCCGCCGTGTAAAGGAAGGTCTGCGACTCCCGAGCGTTGCATAGTTACTTACTGGCAGCAGTGATGAGTGATAGGTGATAAGTGATAAGGTCCATCGAGCGACTAGTCCTTCATCTCATCACTCATCACTTATCACTTATGCCACGATTTTACGTCCGGCGGCGCTGGCAAGCGAGCGGACCAGTGTCTCAGGGTCGATTGGTTTGGGCACATGCAACTGGAATCCGGACGAAAGCGCGCGCGTTTGATCTTCCACCGTGGCGTACGCCGTTAACGCCACCGCCGGCACCTCGCGAGCCTTTTTTGATTTCAATCTTCGTACTTGACTTATCAGACTGTAACCGTCTTCGTTAGGCATCCCGATATCGCTAACCAGCAGGTCAGGTTTCCAACTCGTGAACTCTTTTATCGCTCCCTTGACTGATTCGGTGCATTTCACTTCACTTCCGCAGCGGCTCAGGATAGCGGTGATCAACTCACGAGAATCGGCTTCGTCGTCAACAACCAGAATGCGTAGCCCCTGAAGTATATCGGAAAAGCCGGGAGGCAGCCCATCGCCGTCACTCTCTTCCGTAACCTGAGTCTGGACATCCGAGGCTTGCGCAGTTGTGAGTGGGAGTCTTACCGTAAACTCTGAGCCTCTATCTTTTCCGTCGCTGACGACCTCAACAGTGCCGCGATGCAGTTGAACGAGATGTTTCACAATCGCGAGTCCTAAACCTAACCCGCCGTGCGTTCGCGTAGTCGATCCATCGGCTTGACGAAATCGGTCAAAGATAAATGGCAAAAACTCAGGACTGATTCCAATTCCTGAATCCTTTACCGCGACTTGGACCCATGGTGAACACCGCTTGACGCTGACGTTTACCTGGCCGCCTTGGGGCGAGAACTTAACGGCGTTGCTGAAGAGATTCCAAAAGATCTGCTGCAAACGGTTCGGGTCACCGGGCACGAGACAGCCTGCGGAAGCCAGATCCGTTTCAAACTCGATCGACTTTGTCTCAGCCGCGGGCCGCACTGCGTCAATTGCAGCTTCGATCACTGCAGACAGCTCCGTTGGACGTGACTCGATTTGCAGTTTGCCGGTGATGATGCGAGAAACGTCGAGCAGATCGTCTATCAGTTGAGACTGTGATCGCGCATTGCGTTCTATTGTCTCAAACGCGCGAGACAGCTGCGTCTCGTCGAGTTTTCCAGTCCGTACGAGGTGACTCCAACCGAGGATTGCTGAGAGCGGCGTACGCAACTCGTGGGAAAGGGTAGCGAGAAATTCATCTTTCGTTCGATTTGCTTCTTCAGCTTCGGCTCGAGCAGACTGCTCTCGAACCAATAACCGAGCCCGTTCCTCTTCGGCTTGTTTTCGTTCCGCCACTTCCAACTGAAGCTCGGTCGCGTGTCGTTGAGCGTCGCTGTACAAGAGCGCATTTTCATAGGCAATCGTGACTTGAGTCGCGAGCGTGGCAGCGAGTCGCTCATCAGCTTCGCTAAATTCTTCTCCGTTGAGCTTGTTTACCAAGTAAACCCAGCCACCGACTCCGGCAGCGGACAGAATCGGAGCACCCAAAAACGAACGCACATGATCGTCTTCATCCGAACTGCCTACGAGTAGCTCATCTGACTCGCTGAGTCGCACGGGCCGTCGCTGGTTAATGAGCCATTTGAGCGCGCGTTCTGCAACCCGCGGCATCTCGGTTCCACGCATTGCTTCATCAGTCTCGCGACATCGGAAGAAATACTTTAACGTCTTGCCGTCCCCGTTGAGCACGCCGACAGCGGCCTCCTGGGCTTCGACGATCTTCCTGGCAGAACGGCAAAAGTTCTCGAGCACTTTCCACGGATTGTGCTCGGCAGCCAACTCCTGACCAAGGTTGATGAGCATGTTCAACCGGGCGAGGTTAGCGCTCTCGAGTTCCAGATTTTTTTCCTTGAGCAGCTCCGCCTGGTGTTCGACTTCCCGATTCTTCTTGAAGAGCTCGACAAATACATTCACTTTTGAGCGCAGGACATCAGGCTCGACCGGCTTCACAATGTAGTCAACTGCGCCCAACGAATATCCGCGGCTCAAGTGACGACCGCCTGTGCTATCGGCAGTGAGGAATATGATGGGAATGTTCCGGTATTTTTCACGACTCCGAATCAGGGCCGCTGTTTCCAACCCGTCGATGCCCGGCATGTAAACATCCAGCAGCACTACCGCTACTTCGTTGTCGAGCAAGTAGCGAAGTGCGTCATCTCCGGAAGACACGCTTACAAGATTTCTTTCTGGCCCATGCAGGATCGATTCCAGCGCCACCAGGTTCGTCGGGCTATCGTCAACCATCAGAATGTTAATTAGCTCTTCAGATGACATGATGCTCCGTTTTGGGCTCAGTCTTGATGGTTAATCTTTGGAGGCATGAAGCGATTTCGTGCAAAGGGAGAACCCAATCGGGCTGGACCAGACGAACTGCAGCTTCCGGCAATTCGCTACAGGTGGCACTGGTTGGGTCTTCGACAAGTGTTGCTCCGCCGTGCGACTTAATTCCGGCGAGACCCCGCACACCGTCGCGATTGGCGCCGGTTAAGAGCACTCCAATCGTACGCTCCTTGTATTCGGCGGCGGCGGCTTCGAACAACACATCAATCGACGGCCTCGCGAAGCCGACAGGCGGGTCCGTAGAAAGAGCAACGCTCCCGTTTTCAATCAACATGTGATAGTCACGAGGCGCGAGGTAAGCATGGCCTGACAAAAGCGAGTCTTTGTCTTCTGGTTCTGTGAGCGGAATGCGAGAGCTTCTGGCCAGGAAATCACAGAGGCCGGATTCCGAATCTTTGCCGCGGTGCTGCGCAATTACTACAGGCAAGGCAAAATCCTCAGGCAAGTGGGAAAGCAAAGTTTGCAATGCTTTCAATCCACCGGTAGACGCGCCAATCACAACGATTGCGTACGCCACCTACATTACCTTTCGATACAATTTGTCACTCCCATTCAAGTGTTCGTAAAACGCCGCTCGTGGCGTAAATTTCAACGACTCTTTGTTGCCGATTCCAAACACTCCAAACATGCTCAAACTGTCATAGAGCAGGTTGTGAACGCGTGCTTGAAGATCTCGATTGAAGTAAATCATCACGTTGCGGCACAGAATCACTTGAAACTCATTAAACGAACCGTCCGTCGCCAGATTGTGCTCTGAAAAGACCACATTCTTTTTCAGCTCCGAACGGAAAATCACACTTTCATATTGTGCGGTGTAATAGTCAGAAAACTCGTTAACGCCCCCTGCCAAGTGATAGTTGTTCGTGTACTCCCTCATGGCTGCCAGAGGAAAAATGCCGTCGCGAGCTTTGCGCAAAACAGCCTGACTGATGTCGGTGGCATAGATTCGGGATCTGCCGTACAGCCCCTCTTCGGCGAGCAGAATCGCCAGCGAATAAACCTCTTCACCCGTCGAGCATCCTGCGACCCAGATCATGACCGTCGGATAAGTCTTGAGCAGCGGCACGACCCTCCGGCGAAACGTCAGGTAGAAGCTGGGATCACGAAACATCGAGGTCGCGTGCACCGCCAGTCCCAACACGAAACGATTCATACAGGCACTGTCGTGCAGGATCCGGTCCTGCAACGCCGAGACGGTCGAGAGTTTTTCAGCCTGCATCAATTCCAGAATTCGCCGCCTCAATGAAGGACGCGAATACTCACGGAAATCAAAACCATAGAGTCGATAAAGACCATCAAGCAGCAAGCTGATCTCGACGTCTTCCAAATCAGTCACGTCTGGAAAAGCTAAACTCAAGTTGCTTCATCCTGTCGGTAAAGCCACACTCGCAGCAGCGAGAGTAGTTGATCTACGTCGAGGGGCTTCGAAATATAGTCTGACGCTCCGACTTCCAAACAGTGATCGCGATCCGCTTTCATTGCCTTCGCAGTTAACGCGATAATCGGAAGCTGCTTATACTCTTCCATCTGACGAATGGCGGCGATCGCCTCGTAGCCATCCATCTCGGGCATCATGATGTCCATCAGAACAGCTTCGATACCTGGAGTCGCGCGGAGCAAATCAATGCCTTCCTGACCGTTCTCCGCATGCACCACTTCCATGCTGTGCGCCTCGAGCACACTCGTTAGCGCAAAGATATTTCGCACGTCGTCGTCGACGATCAGGATCTTGCGGCCGGCGAGCACTGGGTCACTGCGGTGAAACTTCTCGAGCATCCGCCGCTTAGGCTCGGGAAGATTAGCCTCGACGCGATGCAGGAAGAGCGCCGTTTCTGCCAGCAGCCGTTCAGGTGAGCTGGCTTCCTTGACGATGATCGCATCGGCAACTTTCTTCAAATGGATCTCTTCCTTACGGGTTAACTCCTTGCCTGTGTAGATGATAATCGGCAGGTCGTAACGACCGAGATCGGTTTGCAACTTCTCGATCAGCTCGAAACCCGACATGTCGGGTAACCGCAGGTCAAGCACCATGCAATCAAACCGTTCATCTTTCAGAAGGTCCAAGGCTTCCTGGCCGGTGGCTACCGCCGTGGTCTTGACGTCACTGTTGCCTATTAATTCCACAACACTCATGCGCTGCACGTCGTCGTCCTCGACTACGAGCAGTTTTCTGATGCGGCGTTCGGCAAACTCTCGAATGCCGTCAAATGCCCTGCCGAGTTCTTCGTGCGAAACAGGTTTCTGCAAATGGGTGAATGCGCCCTGCTGCAACGCTCGTTGACGTTGCTCCTCGACAGTGATGATGTGCACGGGAATGTGACTTGTCTCCGGATCGTGCTTCAAGCGATCCAGTACCGTCCATCCGTCGCGATCGGGAAGTCTGATGTCGAGAGTGATTGCGGTCGGCAAGTACTTGCGAGCCAGTGCCAGAGCCATGGTTCCGCTGGTTGCCACCAACCCTTTGAAGCCTTTGTCTTGCGCAAGATCGAGCAAGATTCGAGCGAAGCTCAGGTCATCTTCGACAATCAGCACGGTCGGGTCGCCCGGTTGAATCTCGAGTCGATCGTCGAGAATTGCCGGTTCATCCAACATCGCGGATGCTGTGTCGAAGGTCTCGACGGGCGTCCAAGCCGCTTCAATCTCCTTCGTAGGTTGAGCAGGTCTGACCTTGCCAGGTTGAGCGCTCGGCGGTTTAACCGGCACGTATTCCTGCGGCAGATAAAGTGTGAATGTGCTGCCTTCGCCCGGCGTGCTTAGCACGCGAATCTCGCCTCCAAGCATCCGAGCGATCTCACGACTGATCGAGAGACCGAGGCCCGTGCCACCATACTTCCGGCTGGTGGTTCCATCCGCCTGTTGAAATGCCTCGAAGATGATCCGCTGTTTCTCTGAAGGAATTCCGATTCCCGTGTCGCTTACCGAAAAAGCAATTACGTTCTTCGCTCGCGATAATGAGTCGAGGTGGTAGGTTTCGTCGGCCGCGGCCGCCGCGATTCTCAAGATAACTTTTCCTTCTTCGGTGAACTTGAACGCATTCGAAAGCAGGTTCATAAGTATCTGCTGCAACCGCTTGTCGTCGGTGCGCAGAGTCGGTGAAAGGTTCTCGTCCTGCTCGATTACGAAATCGAGCTCCTTGTCCTGAGCAACCTGGTGGAAATTGCGTTGTAACTGTTCTGCTACGTCGCCAATAGAAACGTCCGAGACTTCAATTCCCATCATGCCGGACTCGATCTTCGACAAGTCGAGAATGTCATTTATCAGCGAAAGGAGATCAGCACCGGAGGTGTGAATGGTGTCAGCAAACTGGACCTGTTTCTCCGTTAGGTTACTCTCGGAATTTTCGCTTAGTTGTCGCGAAAGGATCAGCATGCTGTTAAGAGGAGTGCGCAGTTCGTGCGACATGTTGGCAAGAAACTCGGACTTGTACTTGGAGGTGAGCGCTAACTGCTCTGCCTTCTCTTCCATTTCCCATCGAGCTTCTTCAACCTCGCGATTCTTTGCTTCGACTTCTGCTTTTTGACGTGCCAGGAGTTCGGCCTTTTCCTGCAGCTCCTCGTTCGTTTGCTGCAGTTCTTCCTGCTGGCTCTTCAAAAGTTCTTCGGATTCGCGCAATGATTCAGCTTGTTGTTCAAGCTGCTCATTCGTCTTCTTTAGCTCATCCTGTTGGCTTTGAAGCTCAGCGGCGAGTGATTGGGACTGCAGGAGCAGATCTTCCGTTCTCATATTGGCCGCAATCGTGTTGAGCACGATGCCAATGCTTTCAGTCAACTGGTCGAGGAACGTGAGGTGAGTGTCGCTGAAAGTGCCGAAGGTGGAAAGTTCGATGACGGCCTTAACGTCACCTTCGAATAGTACAGGCAGCACGACAATGTTATTGGGAGGAGCCTCTCCTAAACCTGATGCGATATGAACGTAGTTTGGTGGGATGTTCGTTACGAGAATCCGCTCACGCTCGAGGGTGCACTGGCCAACCAGCCCTTCCCCAGGGCGAAATTCATTAGCCAGGTTCTTTCGTTTCTTGTATGCATAACCGCTTAAGAGTTTCATGAGCGGCTGCCCATTCGAGCTGCTGTTTACGTAAAAGACGCCTTGTTGCGCCTCGACCAGCGGCGCCAACTCTGACAGCACCATCTGCGCGACGGTGGTCATGTCGCGTTGGCCCTGGAGCATTCGAGTGAAGCGCGCAAGGTTCGTCTTCAGCCAGTCCTGCTCCATGTTCTTCTGAGTCGTATCTTTGAGATTCAAAATCATCTCATTGATATTGTCCTTGAGAGCTGCGACTTCGCCTTGCGCTTCTACAGTGATCGACCGCGTCAGATCGCCCTTGGTCACTGCCGTCGACACTTCGGCGATCGCGCGTACCTGCGTCGTTAGGTTGGCCGCGAGGCCGTTTACGTTATCAGTCAAATCTCGCCAGGTGCCTGCAGCTCCCGGAACGTTCGCTTGCCCACCCAGCTTGCCTTCGACGCCTACCTCGCGGGCCACGGACGTTACCTGGTCGGCAAATGTCGCGAGTGTATCGGTCATGTTGTTGATGGTGTCGGCGAGCTCAGCGATTTCTCCTTTTGCTTCGACTGTCAGTTTGCGCTGCAAGTCGCCGTTCGCAACTGCGGTCACGACTCGAGCTATGCCGCGCACCTGATCGGTGAGGTTGCTAGCCATCGAGTTCACGTTGTCGGTCAAGTCTTTCCAAGTACCCGCGACTCCGATCACCTGAGCCTGTCCGCCGAGCTTGCCTTCCGTACCCACTTCGCGAGCCACGCGGGTAACTTCCGAGGCGAATGAGTTCAATTGATCCACCATCGTGTTGATGGTGTTCTTAAGCTCGAGGATTTCGCCTTTGACGTCTACCGTAATCTTCTTCGAGAGGTCACCATTTGCCACCGCCGTAGTGACTTCCGCGATGTTACGCACCTGGCCGGTAAGGTTGCCGGCCATGAAATTCACGTTATCGGTTAAGTCTTTCCATGTGCCCGCGACTCCGCGCACGTCAGCCTGGCCGCCGAGCTTGCCTTCCGTACCCACTTCACGCGCCACGCGCGTCACTTCTGAAGCGAAGGAGTTCAACTGATCGACCATCGTGTTGATGGTGTTTTTGAGCTCGAGGATTTCGCCTTTAACGTCTACCGTGATCTTCTTCGAGAGGTCGCCATTCGCGACTGCGGTGGTGACTTCGGCGATGTTACGCACTTGGCCGGTGAGGTTGCCGGCCATGAAATTCACGTTATCGGTTAAGTCTTTCCACGTGCCCGCGACTCCAATTACCTGAGCCTGCCCACCGAGTTTGCCTTCGGTACCCACTTCACGGGCGACTCGTGTCACCTCGGAAGCGAAAGAGTTCAACTGATCGACCATCGTGTTGATGGTGTTTTTCAGCTCGAGAATCTCCCCTTTCACGTCGACTGTGATCTTCTTTGAGAGGTCGCCGTTGGCGACTGCTGTCGTGACTTCGGCGATGTTTCGAACCTGGCTGGTCAGATTGCTGGCCATCGAGTTTACGCTGTCAGTCAGGTCTTTCCACGTGCCCGCCACGCCTTTGACGCGCGCTTCGCCGCCGAGCTTGCCTTCCGTTCCCACTTCGCGAGCCACGCGGGTAACTTCTGACGCAAAGGAGCTAAGCTGATCGACCATCGAGTTGACGATTTTTACCGTGCGAAGGAACTCGCCTTTCAACGGCCTTTCATCGACCTGAAGAGCCATTCTTTCAGACAGGTCGCCGTTGGCTACGGCCCCGATCACGCGAGCCATCTCGCTGGTGGGTCGAGCCATGTCATCGATGAGTAAGTTGGTGGAATCTACAAGTCGCAGCCAAGCCCCGGAAGCGCTCAGAACGGAGGCCCGGTGCTGGATTTTTCCTTCTCTACCAACTACCCGGCTGACCCTCTCTACTTCTTTCGCAGTCTTGTCGCTCAGCTCAATGATTTCGTTGAGCGTATCGGCGATCTTCCCGGCTTCGCCGGTCCACTCGCCGGGCAGGCGTACGGAAAAGTCGCCTTTTTTGAAGGCTACGAGTGTTTTGAGGAGCTGTTTTGTGTTGAGTGAATTCGTGGTCGGGGAAGTGGATGGCATGATTCTCCTTTGCAATTCAGCCATAAATTGTGAATGGCAAAACCCTACTGATCGAATTTGGTCAAAAGACGCAGAGACAATTCTCCCGCGACGGGAAGAGACTCCTCACACGGTCTTGGACCGTGAGGTGGCATTTTGGGGGAAACTGTTAATTCGGGGGAGCAGAAACGACAGCGGGGACTGCAGTTTCTGCGTCTTGTAGTTATACCTAATCTTGGCCGGCGATGTAAACCGGATTTGCAGGTAAATTAACTGAAAAGTAAAGATTTAGTGGCACGCCGGTGAACTGTCTTTAGCCGAAATCTCTGCGGTAGACGTTAAAGTTGCGGGTGACTCGGCAGCCGAGCTTCTCGGCGGTGCGACGTGACGGCCAATTATCATCCATCACGACGGTGTAACTGCCGGTCTTGTAACCACGCTCGATCATGGCGAGGTAACTTTTTGCAGCCAGCGCCAGATTGACGCCTCGTCCGCGGTAGGACTCAAGAACGCCGATTATCAGAAGAACACCGTGGTCTATTTGTTTGAAGCGTTGCTGAAACTCCGCAAAGTTTTCCTCAAGATTTTTCCCTCTCATCGCGTGAAGTGCCTGGTTCAAATCCGGAAGAGAATAAACGAAACCGACAACCTGCCCGTCAGCCTCAGCAAACAACGTGAAGTCAGATATCAGAAAGTCCTTCAATCCGAATGTCAGTCCCTGGTAAACGGGTTCGGGCAGAGGCATGAAGCCCCAGTGCGCTTTGAATGTCTCGTTGGCTATGCGCGTGAAAGACTTAGTTTCTTTTTCCAAGTGATCGAAATCCCACGCACGTAATGTGATACCTCCGCTTGATGCGCGTTTGACCATCTCTTTATAACGCTCGGTTAACTCTGGCGTGAACTCAACCTGGTACTGAACTACTCCACATTCAGTTGCGAATCCGCTGTTCTTTATGTAGTTGTGATAATAGCTGGGGTTATAGGTATGAAAAACCGTCGGGACTTCGTCATAGCCGTCGAACATTAACGGCATCTGTATGCCGCCCATAAACGAGAGCCGTGCAGCAATGCATCCGCGCGCTTGAAGCCACTCACAGGCCGTGTTCATTAAAGACTTTACTGCGTCGTCATGGTTTGGCAGTGCTTCAAAGAAAAAGAGGTGTCCGATAGGTTCATTCCAATGCCGGTTGTACACTTCATCTGTAAAGGCTGTGACGGTTGCGAGCACCCGACCGTCTTTCTCTACCAGGAAAGGTTGGATTTGAGATTGAGGTCCAAACCCGCCGTCGCCAGACAGCAGTTGAGTCAGGTGATGAGTATCAGGCGCGATCCAGTTTGGATTATCACGATAGACCTCGTCGCCAAAATCGATGTAGCGTTTGATTTCTTCAGTACTACTAAGTGAACGAACCTGCATGCCGTGATTATCATTCAAATCCGAGAAAGTCTTCAATAACCCACAAAGAAATGGGCCACAGATTTGCACGGATTAGCACAGATCAGAACCGGCTAGGCTGTTTTCTGATCTGTTTTATCTGTGTAAATCTGTGGCGGACTTTTTTTAATCTCTCAGTCGCGCAATAAATCCCCATCCAAATCTTTGGTCATCTGTAACAGCGAGAACGATTTCATTTTTTCCGGCGCGTAGCTTTAGGTGAATGGTCTCAAATTGTGGTTTCACGAAGCCCATATACTCAGGATGCCTGCTTTCAAATCCGTTGATGCCTGAATAGACCACTTCACCGTTGAGAAAGACGGTGACATCATCCGAATAGCCAAGTTCAAGCAGCGCCGTCTTTTCCTTTTCGGTTGCTATAGTCGTCCTGGCGAAGCCAGTCCAGCGTCCCCGCACGTTTCCAAGAGCACGATTTAGACTGACGAGCCCGGATTCTTCCACCTCGGCACGTCGCCACTCCTGTAAATCCGGCAAGGTCGAAACAATTCCTTTTTCATTCCGCACTGGTCCTGAAACCTCCCAGGACGTGACCGGATTAGCCGGCGGAGCCAGCCGATTAGTTGTGTCGGAGCCTACCGAACTTATGGGGCGAATGGAGATATTCGATAGTGCGGCGGCCCAAATCGCCGGCCGATCGTTAACTCGTGCCCAAAATGCCACGGACCCTTTCAGTGGAATGCCCCGCAATCGAGGCACAACCAGTGTCGGCTCCGTCCTATTATTTAAGTAAACTTCGAGCTTTGTTCCGCGCACCTCTACCCTAACGTGTGTCCACTGATTTCTCGGCAAGTCAGCTACGGCGTTGAATTCCGGATAAAGCTGCCAGGTTGAGCTGCCGTTGACTCTGGGCGCGTACTGCACGGCGTTGTAAAGTCCCGATCGATGAACGCGGAGATAAATATTCTCTTGATTCTGAAATGCGGCGCGACGGAACAGGATTCCCACAAAATTACCCTTGTCCATAGGCGCGACGTCGAATTCGATTGTTCCGTCAACAAATTCAACCCCTGATCGAATTACGTGCGTACTGTTCCGAAGCCAGAGAGACTCGCGTCCCAGGAACTCCGCGACCTGGGCGTCCCCCTTCCGCTCGGCGCCTTCGATGTACCACTCGTCGCGCGAGCCAGGGACTAATACGCGATTCTGATCCTGAGCTACGGTAGAGCAAACGAAAGCTAGAGCCAGGAAAACAAACGACGCAATAAGCCGAGGCGGTCTTTCTAGATCTTCGAAGACTTTTCGCATGGCTGCTCCTTCAACGGGTGGTTGAAAGAGAGACTAGCGTGGGCTTTAAGAGTTTGTATTGAACGTTCTTGCTGTTTTTAGGTAGACGCCCGGAGTGATCTTCATGAGGCGTTTGAAGTGCCGGGTGAAGTGACTTTGATCGGCAAAGCCGGTCAATGCCGCGACACTGGAAAGAGACATCCCTTTCGCCAAAAGTTCCTTGGCTCTGGCGATCCGGACCTGAGTCTGGAAAGCATGGGGCGGCATACCAATCTCTTTGGCGAACACTCGGGTGAGGTGAAAAGCGCTAAGGTTAACCAGTTCGGACAATTCTTTTAGAGAGATATTACGAGCGAAGCTTTCGATGATGTAATCACGAATTCGTAGCACCGCCTTGTGTTCTTTGTCCGCGGACGGCGGTGGAAATCTCCCTTGCGCGTAACGCGTAACTAAACGGCTAAGCATTTCGAGCAGCGCTGATTCCCGCTCGAGAGTCGTTCCGCATGAGGCATGAACGCGTTGATAGAGTGCGATGATGTCTCGATCAAAGATCATCGGGTCAGGGAAGAAAGGTAGTGACCGCTCCCAGCGAGAGACGCCAGCGAAAGCTTTGCTCACAAATTCAGGCGCAGCGTAAATTGAACGGAACGAACAGCCCGTTTCTGTTTGATTGGCATGGACCTCACCCGGATGAACGATGAAAAGGCTGGTGGATGGAGTTTCATGATGCACTCCGCGGTAGAAGAGTTCTCCGCCACCCGCCTGAATTAGACACAATTGATACTCCTCATGCCAATGTCGAGGATAGGGTGCAGTGACCGCGACTCCGCTGCGCAGTTCCAACCCTGGAATGTCCTCAAGCCGCCAAACGTGGATTTGCTCTTGAGCTGCAGCTCTTCTCATGTGGCAGTCCAGATTTCGTGGGCCTTCAAGATGTCATCCGAAACCCACAGACCAGCTTGAATCTGGGGCGCGTAATTGTCGATTAAATACTCGAGAAAGTCTGCAATGAATTTGCGCTGTTCGACACTGCACGCGGTAATCAAACGATTATCTTTTCCATCCATGATGAGATGCCAGAGCAGTTGCTCGAGATAACTTTCCTGCGGGTTATCAATCCCGTCCAGCGTTAGTCTAATCAACGCCGGCATGTAATACATTATTCCTTCAGGCGATGAAAAGGTTATAGGATCCCAAGCCGCAGACCCGATTTGATCCAGCCCAATTGAATCTCTATCGTAGGTGAGCAGAGTCTCATCATGCTCAGCACACTCACAACAATGCTGGTAGTTCGTGAAGTGATCAGGTTTGGTCACGTTGAAAACGAGTTTAGATTGTTCTTTCCAATCCATGAACGATGCTATCGAGGCGTCCGGGTTTAGCTTTGACAGAAACTTTACGACCTTCCGACAGCTGTCCCAAGTTGCCGCAGCCAATCCCGGGTATCGGATGCAGAGAATGCCTCTTCAACGACGATTGAGGCTCGGAGAGCCCCAAAGTAGCGCGCGGTATTCCAGAATCGTGGGTACGATGGGGGCCCGAGAAGGACGACTCGGAACTCACCGAATTGCTCAATGTCTGCCGGTATGCCCTCGCCCCAAATCCAGTGTTCTGTTGGCACCTCAGCAGGTAGTCGGCCGTTAGTCAAGAGCGCGGTCCAGTTATAGAGGTCCCAGACACCGTATGACGTTACGTCGCTTTCCTGCGGACCGTCGCCGCGTGCTATGGAAGCAACAACCGGATGCGGCCGCACACCAGGCAGGCCAGTGGCTGTTCGGGGCAGCCATGCTGATGGCTGAATCAGAGTATCGGCGAGTAGCAGGTGCAGCTGAAAGTTGTCTGCAACGCCGGACACTCGCATACGATAGCCTTGATCTGTCGCAGGATGGAACACCAAAAATGGTTCGTCATCCAGAACCGATAGAAGTACCGAAAGACACTGTGCATGACCATTGAGCTCGGAGAGCCGCTGCACCGGTGGAAGAGAAGCGATTGCCTGCTTACGAAGATGCAGGTCCCGCGTGAAGCAAGCAACCGCAGGCATGAACCATAACCATATTGCTGCCCACGCGTCGGCTCCATCGGGCTGTTCATTCGCAATTACTGAGACCTGTTCAGGCGGCAGGAATCTATCACCAAGCCATTCGCCACCTGAATCGTCTTCAATCTCTTGAGATGCTTCAGGCGACAGAGCGTAAGTCAGGGCGAACTCACCGAACGCCGTCGCCCTCTGGATTACGACCGGAAGAAACTCGATGAATAGATTCGCAAGAGCGGAAGGATCGGTGCCCTCCTCGATTATTGAGCCTGCGGTTATCGCCAGCCAGCCAGAGGCCTCTGCGTGCTCGGGATCAATGGCCCCGATAAGGCTTTTGACCGCCTCGTCGAGTTCCTTCGGGGAGGCGATCGGTAAGAGGGCAAGCACAGCTTGACCGAGAGGTTGTAGCTCAGACGGGGAGTCGACTTCTTGCGCACCCGCCAGGAGCCGATCTACAGCCGATCTGAATTCAGACATTTCGAATCTTCCCGGTCTAAAATATTTATTACTAATAATTAACCCAAATCATTTTGATATTCACGAATTCGCGGATGCCGAATTCCCCCAACTCGCGGCCGTAGCCTGACCTCTTGATTCCACCGAAAGGCAAGCGTGGATCCGACGCCACCATACCGTTAATGAAAACGCACCCTGCTTCCAAAGCCTCAATAAAGCGATTTTGCTCTCGCGTATCGTTGGTCCACGCAGCTGCTCCCAATCCAAAGCTGCTATTGTTCGCGAGCTCAATCGCTTCTTCAATATCTTTGACTCGATAAAGTGCGGCCACAGGCCCAAAGACTTCCTCGCAGGACGCAGGCGCATTTGCGGGAACGTTCGCCAACACCGTCGGCTCATAAAAATTGCCGGATCGGTTCACCTTCTTTCCACCGGTCAAAAGATGCGCGCCGGCTGCAATCGAAGTCTTCACCTGTTCCTCAACGTCTCGCAAAATCTGAGGTGTTGCGAGCGGGCCGATATCGGTTGATTCATTCATCGGATCGCCTATGCGGAGAGCCTTCATTCCCTCAACGAAGCGGCGTTCGAACTCTTCATAAATCTCGGCAGCTACGATGAAACGCTTGGCGGCGATACATGACTGGCCGTTATTGATGGTGCGTGCTTTAACTGCAGCGCTAACGGCTTCGTCGAAGTTCGCTGATGGCATCACAATGAATGGGTCGCTGCCGCCCAACTCCAATACCGTCTTCTTGATTTGCTTGCCAGCTATGCTTGCGATGCTGCGTCCCGCTTGCTCACTACCTGTCAGAGTCGCAGCTGCTACACGTGGATCCTCCAGAACAAACTGAACGAGGTCTGATCCGATCAGCAGTGTTTGAAAGGCGCCTTCAGGAAAACCAGCACGATGGAAGATCTCCTCAATGGCCAACGCGCATTGAGGTACATTCGAAGCGTGCTTTAGCAGACCAACATTTCCGGCCATCAGCGCCGGCGCGGCAAACCGAAATACCTGCCAGAAAGGAAAGTTCCATGGCATTACCGCCAACACTGGTCCTAACGGTTGAAAATGCACATAACTGCGGGTGGCACTTGTCTCGACTATTTCATCCGCTAAGTGTCGTTCCGCAGTCTGGGAGTAATAGCGGCAGACCCACGCGCACTTGTCTATTTCACCGACCGCCGCCTTGATTGGCTTCCCCATCTCCGTAGTCATCAGGCGCGCCCAGTTCTGCTTTTCTGACTCGAGTATGTGCGCGACGCGATCCATGATTTCGCCACGTTCGGAAAATGAGGTGCGCCGAAATGCTCGGAACGTTTCTTCGGCACGCGCGAGCTTGCTTTGGATTTGCGGCTGCGTTAACGGCTCGAATGTTTTTAGAGTTTCACCCGTCGTTGGGCTAATGCTAGCAATTGGCATAATCTTCTCACTCAACCGACGTTAATCCACAGATTACGCAGATTCAAAAAAATCTAGACAAATAGGCGTTGCGGTTGTCCGCTTATTGTAATAACACAACGAACAGAACACAGCCACAGATGGACACGGATAACACGGATATGAATAGGTCTATCGGCAAAAGAACATTTGGTTGTTTTGTCTGATCCGTGTTTATCCGTGTAATCTGTGGCTTGTTTCCTATGTCCGAGACTAAGAAGAAATTCGACAAGTTTGCGATTGCTGCTGCGCTGCAGGAGATTGGCAGCCTGCTCGAGCTCAAGGGCGGCATGGATCGTTTTAAAGCTCGCGCATATAAAGCAGGCGCTCGTGCAGTTGCCGGACTGAATGAAGACATCGCGAAGGTAATCCAACAAGGCCGGTTGAGGTCAATCCGAGGCATTGGCAGCGCGCTTGCATCACAAATTGAGCAGCTGTACCAAACAGGTGAGTCATCCGTTCTTCGAAATTTGCGACAGGAATTTCCGCCCGGCATCCTCGAGCTTTCACGCGTGCAAGGTCTGACTCTCCCCAAGATTTCTCAACTACATCAGGCGCTCGGCATTAGCTCAATTGCTGACCTCCAGGCTGCTGCCGAAGCAGGCAAAGTAAGCACTGTAAAAGGATTCGGCGCGAAGACAGAACAGAAGCTGCTCGAAGCAATTCGTCAATATCAGGATCGAGGTCAAACTGAAAAACGTCTGCACATTCATCACGCTGAACGAACTGGCGAGCAGATCCTGAACTACCTCCAAACTTCGCGTGATTTGGATAAGGCTAGTTTTGCGGGAGCTTTGCGTCGCTGGCAGGAAACTGTGGGCGCAATTCGCGTTGTCGCGAGTTCGAAGAACCCCGCGGCCGTTGTCAAACATTTCCTTCAATTCCCATTGATTGTGAATGTCATCGATGAAGACAACGATCGTTGTACGGTGGAGCTTGCCGACGGCGGAAAGGTCATGTTGACAGTTGTGCGTCCGAACAAGTTCCCACTAACACTCATCTTTGAAACGGGATCGAACGCCCATCTGGAAAAGCTTCAGAAGGTCGGAAACAAAGGATCGAAAGCGAAGACTCAAATCCGAAGTGAAGAAGACTTTTACAATCGTCTGGGCATGCAGTTTATCCCTCCCGAACTGCGCGAAGATAACGGAGAGATCGAGGCGGCCATCGCCGGGAAGTTACCGCAAGACCTGGTTAGTCTCGACGACGTACGAGGCATGGTCCACTGCCACACCACGTACTCTGACGGAGTGAACTCGCTTTTACAAATGGCCCAGGCCGCTGACGCACTGAAAATGCAGTACATGACGATTACAGATCACTCTCCCACTGCGTTTTATGCTAACGGCCTTAAGCTCGATCGATTACAACAGCAGTGGGACGAGATTGATGAAGTCCAGGAACAGGTCAAGGTAAAACTCTTACGAGGAACTGAATCCGATATCCTGGCGGACGGCGCCCTGGATTATCCCGATCACGTTCTGGAAAAGCTGGACGTGATCCTCGCAAGCATTCATTCGCGCTACAAGATGGATTCAGAGGCGATGACCAAGCGTATCGTCGCGGCGATGCGACACCCGCTGTTTAAAATTTGGGGCCATGCGCTCGGACGGTTGATTCAACGCAGGCCGCCCTTCGAATGCGATCTTGAGCGAATTCTGGATGTCATCGCTGAATCACGAGCTGCGATAGAGATTAATGGGGATCCTTACCGGCTCGACCTCGAGCCACGGTGGGTTAGGGAAGCTCGGAAGCGAAAGATCAAATTCGTGATTTCAGTTGATGCGCATTCGACTGGCGCATTGAATTATCTAAGATATGGAGTTGGAATGGCTCGACGCGGTTGGGTACGCCGCGGAGAGGTCTTGAATACACTTACGCTTAAAGGCTTTCAAAAGGCAGTTCGACCTAGTCTGTAATGCGCTGACTATCCACAGATTACACAGATTAAGAACAAACACAGGTACTTGAGAGGATTAAGGTTGCGGTACTCGCGTGAGTTAAAACGCAAAGAATACGTATTTGGCCTTTAAGTTTGAAATCTGCGTAATCTGTGGATCTTGCTTACGCTTTAAACCTCGCTGAAGACCAGGACGTACCCGTTCGGATCCTTCACCTCGAATTCCCAAGCGCCGTACGGTTGTCTCCGCAAATGTTTCACGATCGTAAGCCGCTCGTTGATGGAGTCATAGAACTCCTTTACGCCTTTCACTTGAAAATACGCATCCCAAACGCCGCCATCGCGACGCGAATAGAGCTCAGGTTTTTCGTAATCTTCAAGCCGTTGCAACATGATCTCAATTGCGTCTCGCCTAAGAATCGCGAATACATAAGGCTCGTGTTCCGGAAACGGGTCTGCCTCAAATCCAAGTTGCTCATACCAAACAATCGTTGCGCTGATGTCGGCAACGGGAAAACATGGAGCCACTGAAGCGAAATGTGCGGTTTCATTTCCCATAATGGCTCACAGCATATTAGAATCCGGCCGATCTCGTGAAGACCGTAGGGGCGGCCCTCCTTGGCCGCCCCTGTTACCTTGTCGACGAAAAGGGGCGCGCACGGAGGCACGCCCCTACAATTTGTTATGAGTGATTGCGTCTTTTGTCGAATTATCGACGGCGATCTCGATGCCAAGGTCGTCTTCGAAGACGATGTTTCAATCGCGTTTCTCGATCACCGGCCGCTTTTTCCGGGCCATACTCTGCTTGCCCCCAAAAAACATTTTGAAACTCTTTTGGATTTGCCGAGCACCCAAGTCGGCACGTTTTTCCGGAACGCTCAATTATTGGCGAGGTCAATCGAATCAGCGCTTGCTGCGCAGGGAAGTTTTGTCGCGATCAACAATCGAGTGAGCCAAAGCGTGCCGCACCTGCACGTTCACGTAGTGCCACGCCGGCGAAAGGACGGTTTAAAAGGCTTCTTCTGGCCGCGAACTAAATATCAGAACGAAAGCGAGATGGATTTAGTGCAACGTGCGATTCGCAATGCGATAGAAAACGACTAAAAAAAATCGCGATCGAAACCGATCTAAAAAATAAAACACACAAAAAATTGACGACGAGGTCGCATTAAAGTATAAAGCGCGTGTCACGAAGGTTACGGCCTTCGAGACGGACTGAAGGATCGGCAAACGGTGCGGTGACGCCCGTAAGAGAGAATTAGCAGGCGGCTGTTAATTCTATGACGCCTTCGGTCGGAGCCGAAAGGCTCAGCTAGGGAAGGTCGCGAGACTTTCCCAAGCTACTCGAATAAAAACGAGTAGCACCTCTTGGAAGAGGACCCGCCAGGAGGGGCAAAAGCTCGGCGAAAGTTGAGCTTCGTTGCCGGAACGTAACCGGCGGTGGAGGAAAAGCCACCACAACAAAAACCTAGCGGCACCGCATTCGAAAGAATGCGAGGCCTGCGAAAGCAGGCCGCGTGCTGACCGAGGATTGACTGACCGCCAGTTGATCGTCGGGATACAAATCGGCAACTCGTGCGTGTACATGCTGGGTTGCCACTCTTCAAAGAGCTTCGGCTCTTTGAAGAAAACGGATCGCGCTACTTTCAGCTTGCTGAGGGTAGCGCTTTTCGTTTTTGGTCCTAAAGACGTGATCTGGAAGCCGTTTGGTCTACGTTTGGCCTAAAGGAGAAATGCGTTTATTATGGGCGCCTACTTTTTCAATTAACGCATTTAATGTTCGCGCAGACTCATAGTCTCCCTTTGAGTTTTTGCGCCCAACTCCAAGGAGTGAAAAATGACAGAAGCTAGAATGCAAGAGAGCCCGGAATATGCGCCAGGAACTTTTTGCTGGGTTGAGCTAGGCACGACCGATGGCGAGGCAGCCAAAAAGTTTTACACTGAGTTGTTCGGCTGGAGCTTCACGGACCATCCAATGGGTCCGTCTGGGGTGTACACCATGCTTACGCTGAACGGTAAAGATGTAGCCGCGCTATATCAAATGCCTCCCGAGATGACGTCGCACGGAGTTCCTCCGCATTGGATGTCGTATGTGTCAGTCACCAGCGCCGACGAATCATCCGAGAAAGCGAAGTCTCTAGGCGCCACGTTGATGAAGGAAGCCTTTGACGTATTCGACGTGGGACGCATGGCGGTTATTCAGGATCCAACGGGTGCTGTTTTTTCTGTCTGGCAACCCAACAAACATAAAGGTGCAGCGATAGTTAACCAGCCAGGATCATTCTGTTGGAACGAACTTGCTACGACTGATACGACCAAAGGCCGCGATTTCTACACGAACCTCTTCGGGTGGCAAGGCAACGTAATGCCGTTTGGGCCAATTGAGTACACGATGTTCGTCAATGGTGGCAGGCCGGCGGCTGGGATGTTTGGAATCACGCCTGAAATGGGCAACATACCGCCTCACTGGCTGCTTTATTTTGCGGTGGACGATTGCGACGCCAGAACACAAAAAGCGGCTGACCTCGGAGCGACGATCCTCAAGCCGGCTGAGGACATTCCAGGTGTCGGGCGGTTCTCTATTTTGCAGGATCCGCAGGGTGCCGTTTTTGCGATCATAAAGCTCGAGAATCCGCAGTCGTAGGGTTTCGACTCATATGAAAGCACGCCTGGTCTGGCTGATCCTTTGCGGGATTTGGGGTTCGACCTGGCTGTTTATAAAAATTGGTCTTAACGATCTCCCGCCACTATCATTCGCGGCGATTCGCTTTGTAATCGCCGCGGCCATCCTCTGGGTCATCGTATTCCTGCGTCGATTACGTGTGCCCACATCGCTGCGAGACCTGTTGTTGTTAGCCGGCACAGGTGTCCTGGGCTTTACGGTAAATTACGGTCTGATTTTTTGGGGCGAGCAGTACATCTCATCCGGCCTCGCCGCCCTCTTACAATCCACGATTCCGGCGTTCGGCTTATTGATTGCGCATCTACACTTGCCGGCGGAACGAATGACGCCTGCGAAAGTTTTCGGAGTGGTGCTTGGCGTGATCGGTGTAGGAGTGATCTTTTCAAACCAGTTAAGCCTGGCTGGTCCGAGAGCCTTCGCTGGTTCCGTTGCGATTGTGATTAGCGCGGCCGGTGCCGCGTACTCGAATGTCCTAATCAAGGCTCATGGCGCTAAGTTCGAGCCCCCAATCATTTCGGCAATGCAAATGAGTTTTGGCTTGATACCTATCCTGATTATTGGGTTGATCTGGGAAGGCAATCCGTTGAACTTTCGTTGGACCGGGATGGCGTTGGTGTCGCTCTCTTATCTGGCGATTATAGGGTCAGTGATCGCGTTCATTCTGTACTACTGGCTGGTTCAGCATATGGACGTAACGAAGAGTATGTTGATTGCGCTGGTCACGCCGGTAACGGCAGTCATACTCGGAATGATTGTTCTGCACGAGCAATTAGATTGGCGCACTCTCGTGGGTGGAGTGCTCGTTCTCAGCGGAATCGCCCTTGTCGTGATCCGGCGTTCCAAAAAAGAGTTAGAGCCAGTTTCGATTGGTTAACTGGTGTTGACTTGATCGTACTTGCGAATCAAGCCGCACACGATGCCCTGGATCTGAATCCGCTCCGGAGTCTTGATAAAGATGGGTTTGAACTGCGTATTCGCAGGCTGGAGCCGAATGAACTCCGGTTCGCGATAAAACTTTTTCACTGTGGCGTAGTTTCCATCGATCAAAGCCACGACCATCTGTCCGTTCTCGGCCGTCTGCTGTGATGCGACAATAATGATATCTCCGTCCTGAATGTTCTCCTCAATCATTGAATCGCCACGTACCCGCAAGGCGAACGTGCGTCCTCCATTGGAAGTCATACCACGTGGCACAGAAACAGTGTCGTGAGTGAGAATGGCTTCAATTGGCTGTCCTGCGGCCACAGCTCCCAGCAGCGGGACTTCGTACTCGTTTTCTGGCTCATCCTGTTCGATCACCTCAATCCCTCGGCTGACGTTGGGAATGCGTTTAATCAACCCCTCGCGCTCCAGGGCGGAAAGGATGCTATGGACGCTCGCCGGGGAGCTCATCCTGAATTGCTTCCCAATTTCGGCAATTGTAGGCGGCTGTTTATTCACGTCTATGAACCGTCGAATGAACTGATAAACCTGTCTTTGTCTGGGTGTGAGCGGCACTTTTCCCCTCTCTTCTCTTGACCTTAATTAGCCTCTGTGCTAGATTTTCGCCGCTAGCGAAAATTTCCGAAAACGAGATGATCTTCGGAGATTGCGTAAGTTGGCGAAAATCAGGCGAATATTATCGAACGAGGGATTCGGGTGTCAACCGGAAAATGGAATATGTGCTGACACAACCGGAGGGTGCGGCTAATGGGTAGAGCATCTCGCCCACGTCCGAAGCGCCTCGGCTCGAAGCTGAAGATTATTCGTCAGCATCTAGGGTTGTCACAAGTCGCTATGTGCAAACGCCTGAATGTTCCAACGATCCATCCGTCGTATATCTCAGGATACGAGAGAGGCAAACGAGAACCGCCTTATCACATCCTGCTTGAATATGCGCGGATCAGTGGAGTTTCAACCGACGTGCTGCTCGATGATCACGCAATGTTTCCCCAGTAGGAGTTAAATTTATTCCTTGATGACGCGAGCCAGTTTTTTCAGGTCATCGAGAAAACGCCGGTACTCCAGGCGCCGCGTTTCGTCGTCCGGAGCACGCAGTATGGATGAGGGATGAACAGTAGCCATGATGTAGGGAGCGAGATCGGATTCGATGAATTGCCCACGTTGTTGGGTGACGCGAAACTTAGGACCGAGCAATGACTGAGCTGCTGTCGCACCCAGGACCACGATTACGTGAGGTTTTACGAGAGCAATCTCCGTCTCGAGCCACGGCCGGCAGGCGCTAATTTGCTGGGCATTAGGTTTCTTATGTATGCGACGTTTTCCGCGAGCCTCCCATTTGAAATGCTTAACAACATTTGTGACGTAGGTTTGTGAGCGATCTATGCCGGCTTCTTCCAAAGCAGAATCAAGCAGTTTTCCCGCGGGGCCGACGAAAGGCTTGCCTGTTAGATCTTCTTCGTTGCCAGGTTGTTCGCCGACGAACATAACGATGGAGCGCCGGCGGCCTTCCCCAAAGACAGTTTGCGTTCCGCGTTCCCATAAATCGCATGCACGGCAATCCGCTGCGGCTGCGCGCACTGATGGGAGGGTTGGTCGATCGGGGATTAGTTTTGCTGCGGAATCTGGTGGAGATTTGCGACTCGGCATAATCGATCCTCAAAAACCCAGGGAGGGTTATAAATTATGATGGCAGCAATTTCCAAAGCCGAAATTGAGTCTCAGGTTACTGCGCGCTTCTCGGACGCTTTCAAACTTCATGAAAAGCCGGCCGCGGATCATGTCATGCCCACGGGCGTCAGTGAAGTCGACTCTTTTATGGGAGGACTTCCGCGCGGAGCGATTACCGAGATCTTCGGATTGCCTTCTTCCGGCCGCACCAGCTTTTTGCTCTCAGCGTTGGCCCAGGCTACCACGCATGATGAAGTCTGTGCTCTGGTTGATACGAACGATAACTTTGATCCTCTGTCAGCAGAAGCAGCGGGAGTGAAGTTGGATCAACTGTTGTGGGTGCGCTGTGCGTCAAAAATGGAAAGTGCTTTCAAGGCTGCTGACATGCTGTTGCAGGGAGGCGGCTTTGGACTTGTGGGATTAGATATTAGTGATGTGCCGCCGCAAAGTGCTCGGCGGATTATTTCCTCCTGGTGGTATCGGTTCCGCCGAGCCGTCGAAAAGACGCCGACAACCTTCATTGTCATCGCGGCAGATTCCTGTGTTCGATCGTGTGCCTCGCTAGCTTTGCTACTAACACGCAACACAGACATTTCCCCCGATCTAAACGTAATGACTGGCCTGCATTTCCATGTTGAGTTTAAGAAGCCGATGCTGTTCACGCCCAAACGGGCTCCAGTCGTGAGTTTTGGTGATATTCACTGATGTTTGCTTGTATACACGGTCAAAGTCTCCCGCTCACGCCATCATTGGCGGAGTTTGCCTATGCTTTCTCACCTCTCCTGGAAGAGACAGCGGCCGACACCGTCGTTTTGGACATTGACGGTTGCGAGTTGCTGTTTGGCTCAGCGTACGAACTCGCAAATGAAATTGTTGACGGTGCTCGGAAGCCCACGGAGGCTGGCGGCTTAGGATCCAAGGTGAATGTTGCTTTGGCTGCAAATCCTGATGCCGCGATATATGCAGCCAGGTTCTTCGAAGGAATCACCTACATTGCTCCTGGTGAAGAATACACCGCGTTGGGAGACTTACCGATCGAGGCGCTTTGCCCAGAAAGTCCAAAGTCCAAAGTAAGTCCAAAGTCCAAAGTCCAAAGTCCAAAGTCTGAAAACACAAACTCGATCTTAAATAAAAAGACGTTGGACTTTGGACGTTGGACTTTGGACGATCCAAGGACTAAAGAAATCCTCGAAACATTTCGCCTGTGGGGGGTTCGCACGTTCCGCGATTTGGCGGCGCTGCCGGCCATCGGAGTCGCGGCGCGTTTGGGTCAAGAGGGTCTAAGGCTACAACAACTTGCGACTGGACAGACCGAACGGCATTTAAACCTCAAACAGCCTGCGCAGGTTTTCGAAAACTCGATCGAACTGGAGCATGCGCTCGCGGAACTCGAGCCGCTCTCATTCATCTTCGCCCGTTTGCTTAATCAGCTCTGCGCAAATCTGAACGCCTATGCGTTGGCGACGAATGAAATCAAAGTACGGATGAAACTGGAGGATCAATCTGTCCACGAGCGCAAGTTAAATCTTCCTTATGCGATGCGAGATCATAAGGTCTTGTTGAAATTGTTACTGTTCGACACGGAAAAGCATCCGCCTGCATCGCCCGTGATTGGCGTCAATATCGCGTGTGAACCCGTTAAGCCTCGCGTCCTTCAAAACGGACTGTTTGTTCCCGTCGCGCCTCAACCTGAGAAGCTCGAGCTTACTCTGGCTCGCCTGGAAAAACTGGTGGGGACTGACAATGTCGGTTCGCCAGAGGTGCTCGATACGCATCGGCCTGACGCGTTTCGAATGAAAAAATTCATTCTCGGTGAAAGGGAGAAGCGGAGAAGAATTCGCGGTTCGAAATCCGAAATCCGCAATCTGAAATTTGAGATCTCAGATCTCAGATCTGAGATCTCAGATCTGAGATCTGTTCGGGGCTTTCGAGTTTTTCGGCCGCCGCAGCGAGCAGTTGTTGAAGCTAGTCGAGGGTATCCAACGCAAGTTACCGCTTGGGGAACAAATGAAACTGCGCAGTGGAATCAAAGTGTGCAGCGGAACCAAAGCATGTATGGGAGTCAAAGTGTGCATGGGAAAGTTGTGCGGCTGGGTGGTCCATGGCGAACGACGGGCGACTGGTGGCGTGCGGATGCGTGGGCGCGCGACGAGTGGGATGTCGCGATTGAAAACCGGTCAAGAATGAGCTCACTAAGTACTGAACCACCAAGTGGTGCGCCGGTGCAAATCTTTTGTCGCATTTATCGAGACTTAAATACTAGTTCCTGGTTCGTCGAAGGGATTTATGACTGACCGAACAGTGCCGATTGCCAATTGCCGATTGCCAATTGGTCTTAATTCAAAAGAAGGTCTAAGAACGGAGTTAAAAGATCAAGACCAAAGGCCAAAGACTAATCGGCAATCGGCAATCGGCAATTGGCAATCGGCAATGTATGGATTACGTTGAATTACATGCGCGGTCGGCGTTCAGCTTTTTGGAAGGCGCTTCGGTGCCGGAAGAGTTAATCGCCGCATGTCTTCAGTTGCAAATTCCGGCGATGGCATTGCTCGACCGAAACGGTGTTTACGGCGCTCCGCGATTTCACCTGGCAGCGCAGAAAAATGGTATCAAGGCACATATCGGCTCCGAAATAACAGTCCAAAGTCCAAAGTCCAAAGTCCAAAGTCCAAAATCCACAGACGTTGGACGTTGGACGTTGGACGTTGGACAAGCAGTCAACATTCCCGTCCTCGTTCGGAATCGGACCGGTTATCAAAACCTCTGTCGCTTGATCACGAAGATGAAGTTGCGCGTACCGAAACATGCTCCCCGCGGTGACTGTGCAGTTACACCTCAGGAGTTGTCACAGCATGCGGAAGGCTTGATCTGTTTGACCGGCGTCGACGATGGACCACTGGGTGCAGAGGCGGAGACGGGGAGATGGGGGGAAGCGGGGAAGCGGAGACGAGGGGACGGGGGAATATTACAGAGCAGAGCCGAATGGTTGATTGACGTGTTCGGTAAAGAAAATGTCTACGCCGAATTACAAAGACACTTCAATCGCGGAGAAGAAGCACGGAACCAGAAGGTGGTCGAAATTGCGAAACGTTTGAAGCTGCCGCTGCTGGCGACTAACGGCGTCTGCTATGCCACGCCCGCACAACGTGAAGTTGCGGACGTGTTTGCTTGTCTTAGAAATCACGTGCGACTGGAAACTGCCGGACGATTGCTCGCGTGCCATTCCGAAGCGTATGTGAAGCCGGCAAAGACAATGGCCAAACTCTTCGCCGATCTGCCTGAAGCAATCGCGAATACAGTCGAACTCTCTTCCAGGTTGAAATTCACACTTGCAGATCTGGGTTATGAGTTCCCGCGTTATCCAGTGCCCGCGGGCGAGACCATGACGTCGTTTCTACGCCAACGAACCGTCGAGGGCGCACGGCTTCGTTATACCGGCCGCAACGGCACTCCCAGCTATGAGCGCGCGCGCCCGCAAATCGAGCGCGAGTTGGCGTTGATCGAGAAGCTCAACCTGGAAGGGTACTTCCTGATCGTCTGGGATATTGTTCGCTTTTGTAACCAGCGCGGAATCTTGATTCAAGGACGAGGCTCGGCCGCAAACAGCGCCGTGTGTTACAGCCTCGGCATCACCGCAGTCGATCCCGTTGGCATGGAGTTATTGTTCGAACGTTTTCTTTCGGAGGAACGTGGTGAATGGCCGGACATCGATCTCGATCTGCCGAGTGGCGATCAGCGTGAGCGAGCCATTCAGTATGTTTACGAGCGCTACGGCAAACTGGGCGCGGCCATGACGGCGAACGTCATTACCTATCGAGGACGCTCGGCAGCGCGCGAAGTTGGGAAGGTGCTGGGCTTTGACGATGAAACACTGGGTCTGCTTTCCAAATTAGTCCACACTTGGGAATGGAAGGATCCGAATGATTCGGCGGAGCGGCAATTTCGCGACGCAGGATTGGACATTCGCAATCCGCGTATCAAGAAATTCTTTCAGCTTTATCAAGCCGTTCAGGATCTGCCGCGGCACCTGGGCCAACATTCAGGCGGCATGGTGATCTGCCAGGGACAACTTGATGTGGTGGTTCCGCTCGAGCCGGCAGCGATGCCTGACCGCGTGGTGGTGCAGTGGGACAAGGAAGATTGTGCGGACATGGGGCTGATCAAAGTCGACCTGCTTGGACTCGGCATGCTGGCCGTGCTGGAAGACTCGATCGAGTTGATACGCGACGCTTACGATGAAGAAGTTGATCTGGCTCAACTGCCGCAGGATGATCCGGCCGTCTATGCGGCACTGCAAAAGGCAGACACGATCGGCCTGTTTCAAGTAGAAAGCCGAGCGCAGATGTCATGTCTTCCGCGACTCAGCCCCAAAAAGTTCTACGATATCGTAGTCCAGGTCGCCATCATTCGTCCGGGGCCGATTGTCGGCAACATGGTCCATCCGTACTTAAAACGACGTCAGGGCCGTGAGCCGGTGTTTTATGCGCACCCTTCGCTCGAGCCGGTGCTCAGGCGGACTTTGGGAGTGCCGTTGTTTCAAGAGCAACTGTTGAAGATGGCAATGATTTGTGCAGGCTTCTCTGGTGGTGAAGCTGAAGAGCTACGCCGCGCGTTTGGTTTTAAGCGTTCGGAAGCGCGCATGAAAGACGTTGAAGTCAAATTGCGGCGAGGGATGACGCAAAATGGAATTGCTGGTAAAGCTCAGGATGAGATCGTGCACTCGATTACGTCGTTTGCGTTGTATGGTTTTCCGGAATCGCACGCCGCGAGCTTTGCTTTAATCGCTTATGCCAGCGCGTACCTCAAATGCCATTATCTCGCGGCATTCACCGCTGCACTTCTCAACAACCAGCCTATGGGTTTTTATCAACCTTTTACGATCATCAAGGACGCGCAAAGACATGGATTGAAAGTTAAGCCGGTCGATGTTACTCGTTCGGATTGGCTGTGCACGATCGAAGAAGAGCCAGGAGACGCTGGGACACGGAAACACGGGGACACGGAGACACGGAGACACGGAGACACGGAATCCCTGCGTCCCGTCTCCGCGTCCCCGCGTCCGCGCGTCTCCGCGTCTCCGTATCCTTTGGCGTTGCGGCTCGGTCTGCGCTACGTAAAGGGGCTCAGTGAACAATCCGGTAGGGCCATTGTGCAGGCGCGAGCTGCAGCCTCGTTCACCAGCGTCGACGATCTACGCAATCGCGTGCCTGAGCTCAGAAAAGATGAATTGCGCAAGCTGGCTTCTGTCGGTTCGTTGAATTTTATCCAGGATCGGAAAAGTCCAACGTCCAAAGTCCAAAGTCCAAAGTCAAAAACGACAGCAAAACAGACGTTGGACATTGGACGTTGGACTTTGAACGAACAAGCGATGAATCGTCGTGATGCGTTGTGGCAAGTCGAACGCGTCTCACGCCCGGCCGGGTCTCTTTTCAAAGAGCTCCAGGAAACGAATGCGAGCTCGCCTTTAGTTCCAATGACTTTGCCGGAAAGGATGAATGCAGACTTTCGCGGCACCGGATTGACAATCGGCAAACATCCCGTTGCGCATCATCGAAGTGAATTAAATAAATTGGGTGCAGCTCGGGCCATCGACATCGCCGGAATACGCGACGGCACGGCAGTTCGCGTTGCGGGTTGGGTCATCGTTCGCCAACGCCCAGGCACTGCAAAAGGATTCGTTTTTCTTACTTTGGAAGATGAAACTGGAGTGGCTAATGTGATCGTGACGCCTCAACTCTTTGATAAGAATCGCGTCGCTTTGATCGATCATCCGTTCCTTTTAATCGACGGTATTCTGCAGAATCAGGATAATGTCGTCTCAGTCAAAGCACGGAAAGTGCAGCCCCTTTTCTTGAAAGTGGCCGCGGCCCCCTCGCACGATTTTCATTAGGATCAAAGACCTAATTCCGCAATTTTTGAGAAGCACCAAACCTTAACTTGTAATACGGTTCAGAAGTCGATCTTCAAAGCTCTTCAAATACTCTCAGAGGAGAAAACCCCATGAAGATAAACTACGCCGCAGTGCTGGTGGCGGCGATTGTCCATTTCATAATCGGTGGCCTGTGGTATGGGCTTATCTTTGGCAACTTGTTCCTGCGGTTTATTGAATGGACACCGGCACAGTTGCAACAAATCCAAAGTCAAAACCACGTGATGGAGTATGTCATTGCGTTCGTCTGCTCGCTCGTCCTGGTCTACATCCTTGCTCACTTCGTTCAATACACCAAAGCCAAAGGTTTCGCTGGCGGCATGCAGACCGCGGCGTGGCTATGGCTTGGTTTCGTCGCAACCACACAACTTGCTACCGTGATCTTTGAGCAGAGAAGGCTAGGCTTGTATTTGCTGAACGTTGGCTATCAACTAGTCGCTGGATTGATTTGCGGAGGAATTTTGGCGGCGTGGAAACCGCGCGAGGATGTCAACTCGGCGGCACAGCCGGCTTAGGCTAATTTCGCGGTCTGTTTCGCCGGAGATTCAATTAAGCCCTGAACCACCTGCGCCACTTGTGATAGAGGTTTGGGTTTTCTCAAGAACGCGTCGGCGCCGCAGCGTCTTGCTTCATCTTCAATCTCGGCCGAGCCATAAGCAGTCAGCACGATAATGCGAGTCTTGGGATGGTTGCGATGGGCCAGCCTGATTATCTCGAGCCCATCAGGATTGCGAGTGGTGTTGAGGCGTAAATCCTGAATGATCACTTCGTAGTTGGTACTTTCCACCAGCTTTTCCGCCTGCTCGTACTCTCTTGCCGTATCAACCTCGTAGCCGTGAAGTGAGAAGTATTCACTCATCGAGAAGCAGATCGATTCTTCGTCATCCACCACCAGCAGGCGAGGCAGCGGCGTCTCGTGCGTTTCTGGTTCGTCGTGTATACCCAACATGCGTTTCAGACGGCCCGACACCTTCTTCAATTGTCCGAATCGATTTGGCTTCACCTTCAATACCAGGTCACGATTCGGAGCGTAAGCTTCGCGCGACCGTTCAGAGTACCGCCAATAATTACATCGAGGGAAACAACATGATTACAACCGGGCAATCCGGCTTGTAATTCTTCTAGTTTTAAGCTGGAGCCTTTAAGAACAGGTCCTCGCCCCCGTAAACCAATTCCCTTTGTTCGAAGCCCCCTTTTGAATGCCGACAAAAGTTAAGCTGCTCAGTTCTACACTCGAATGAACTCGGGGAAGACCTTTGCAGCAGTCGAAGGCAACGTGTTGCGAAGACGGGCGACAGGCGAGTTGGTGAAAACCGCTTTCACCCGGACGCTCATCTTCAATCCTCCAAACGCATCCGTATCCGTTTGAGGCCAGGCTTGGGACTCAATAAAAGAAGAGCGAGGGTGAAAAACCAAAAACTGGGCGCCCGGCCCGGATACTATATTGCTATAGCAGCCCGCACGTTAGGCCGTTGCGAAAGTAACGCTGGACCTTTGCCAGACACGGAGGTTGAGAGAGGTTTGTTGATGATGCGGAGCAACACCTCACAAACCTCTCGCGTCCCCGTACCGATCGTTTTTCCTCCTTCATCCTGAAGCGCGTAGATATTGCCTTCAGGATCGAGTGGAAGGATCATAGGTTTCATTGCCGTACCGATGAATAAATTATGAAGCTATTCCAGCTTCGCCATTTTCCGACGCCGGCGAATTCCTGCGGCGATGCCAGCTAGGCCCGTGCCCAACAGGAGCATCGTGGCCGGCTCTGGAATTGGCTCTACTTCTCCGGGGACACCCACATCGCTGCCTTCACCGTCCGCGCCTACTCGCTGGAAGCGGACGAAGATAGCATTGCAAATCTCTTCTTCCGTCATACCCGCGAAAGCGTCCCCACTCACGGTGAAGCTGGCTTGGTTATTCGGTGGAATTCCGGGAGGTAACCCCTCATTTGGGTCGCCGCCGGAAAAATTGCTGCCGGTCAGAAAGCCAAAGTCGAGTACAGCATCATCAAACTGATTCACATTGCCGAGGTCGCCATCATTAAAAGTGAAATTGACGCCGGCCGGCTGAGAATCGACGCTGCCACTGAAACCGTCAAGGCCGGTGGCGCTGGCGTTACCAGTAGGTGGCAAATCGAATCCAATGCCAGTGATTCTGGCGTCAAACGGGGAGGTGTTCGTAATTGTGAAAGTGAAGGTGTTAGTGCCAGCGTCAAAACTGCACGTGACCGTCGCCGTCGCCAGTGATCCGGTCGTGTTGCCGACGATAAAAACGGTCTCAGCCTTAGCAGTAGTGCCAAATCCGAGCAGCAGCAAAGCGCCAATTACTAACCCTAACTTCCTTGTAAATGTTAATCGGGACATGTCGATACTCCTGGTTCGTTTTTAAAATTGAGTATTGCGACTTGCACGTCGCTGCCCAACTTCGCACAAGTCAACGCGACGCTGGCTTCGGATGAGCGTTGCGGGGGCAATCGCAACGCTCGAACGGGTCCAGCCAAGGCGCTCTTGAGCTAATCAAGAGCGCAATTTAGATTGGCACGAGCGGAATTGGAGCAAACCTGGGGCCAGACGCAGAAGCACGCCAGAGACCGCGGAAATCACTATTTTCAAAGGGGTTCGGGCCAAATATACGGCCGGTGGAAGGAAGCCAGTCTGGAATTCAGACCGCCTTTCTAGACTTTGGACGTGTTCAAATTGTACTTCTTGATCTTCTGATAAAGAGAGCTACGGGGTATTCCGAGTCGCGTTGCGGCGCGCTCGACTCTTCCTTTTTCCTCTCTGAGCACTCTTTCAATGTGCAGTTGCTCGAGCTCGCTGAGCGTCAGGTTCGAGTCCAGATATTGTGCAGGGCGTCCGCCTTGTCCATCGAAATGAAGATCGTTCAGACGAATGTTTCGCTGTTCGCTTAACAGTACTGCGCGTTCGATTACGTTGCGTAATTCTCTAACATTACCGGGCCACGAGTACGACTGAAGGGCTTTGATCGAATCGGGCTCGAGTTTGATCTCGCCGCGTCCGATGTCGACCGCAAGCTCGTTCAGAAGATGCTCGGCCATGATCGGAATATCTTCAACACGTTCGCGCAAAGGTGGAAACGCGAGCGGTATCGTGCTCACGCGAAAATAAAGATCGTCGCGGAATTTTTTCTCGCGTACCAGTTGTCCGATGTCCTGGTGCGTAGCAGCAATCAAGCGCACATCGACCTGACGATCTCGAACGTCGCCTACGCGGCGGAATCGTTTCTCTTCGAGCACTTTCAGTAGTTTTGGTTGGATTTGAAGATCGACGTCGCCGATTTCGTCGAGAAAGATCGTTCCGCGATGCGCAACTTCGAAGAGTCCCTGTTTCGATGCGGTGGCACTAGTGAACGCACCTTTTTCATGTCCGAACAATTCTGTTTCGAGCAGCTCGCGCGATAGACCGGCGCAATTCAGATCGACGAATGCCTCTTCTGCTCGAGGGCTATTGTTGTGTAGCCACCTGGCGAGCACACCTTTACCGGTGCCGGTTTCACCGAGAATCAAAACCGGGCTTTCGGTTGCCAGAACTTTCTTCGCTTGCTCAGCCAAAATGCGAATGCTCGAGCTAACGCCGATGAATGGATTGACAGACCGGCGTACTTCCCGTGATCGTGTGGCGAGCTGTTTGTGCCGGTTTCGCTGATTCTCGAGCAGGCGTTTGAGGATGACGACCAGCGCCGGCAGCTCGAGAGGTTTAGTCAGAAATTGTTCTGCACCTTCTTTAATGGCTCTTACAGCCAGGTCGATCGAACCGTGAGCAGTAAGTATCAGCAGAGGGATATCGGGATTGATTTCCTTTAGTCGGGGTAGTAGATCCAAGGCGGTGCCGTCAGGCAATAGATAGTCGGCGATTACGATGTCAGGCCTTGAGGTTCGAAAGAGATCTTGCGCATCCTTGCAGCTTTCGGCTTCGTCAATGTCGTAGCCCTGGAGCTCGAGAAAGTCCTTAATGCCGAAGCGCAGGCCGGGTTCGTCGTCGACGATCAGTATGCGATTCTTAGCCATCCACTGTCTCCTCTTGCTCTGGCGCTGGGAATCTTGCAGTCATGCAAGCGCCACCCCTCTGATTATTGCCGGCGATCAGTTTACCGCCGTGTTCGTCCATAATTCTCTTCGCGATGGCCAAGCCTAGTCCTGTACCGCCTCGACGCTTGGAAAAGAAGGGTTCAAATATCTGCACGCGATCTTCGTCGTTGATGCCTGGACCATTATCTCTTACCGAACAATCAATCCAGCTTTTGCCGCCCTCGCTCACTATCCTGGCGTCAAAGCTGACCGTTGAGCCGGACGGAGAATGCTGAATAGCGTTTTCGATCAGATTCACGAAAACCTTAGATAATCTCCGCCGATCAATCATCACTTTCGGCAGCGGCTGGGAAATATCGTTGACGAGATTAACCTGCGCGACTTCGGCTGATGGAGTGCACGAGCGCAGTGATTTAGCGATGACTTCGTCAATAGGTGCGAGGTAAAGATCTCCTCTGAATGGTTTGCCATACTCCAGTAGCTCTTCCATCAAGTTAGTGAGCCGCCCCACTTCGTCGCGGAGTACATTCGTGTACCTGAGATACTCAGTTCGATCGTTGAATCGCGTTTCGAACGCATCCAGGATTGATGATATTCCGAACAATGGATTGCGGACTTCGTGAGCGACGCCGGCTACGAGCGATCCGAGCAAAGACATCATTTCACTTTGTCTTAAAGAGGCCTCGAGTTGCGTTCGCTTCGTAATGTCCTGAGCAATAAAAATCACGCGCTGGCCCACTGATCCAAACTCATGAATCAAGAACAGCGTTATTATCCAGGTCTTGTTGGTAAATTCGTCGATTACCTCCGAGGAAGTTTGACCATCGTGGTCGCCGAGTTGTTTTATCAGTTCGGCCGCTTTTTTCCAGGGTTGCCTATTGGCAAACTCGCTAAGATTACGACCGAGGATTTCTTCGGTTTCAAGCCCGGCGATTTCTTCAGCAGCCTGGTTACAACGGCGGATGTGGCCTTCGAGATCCACGATCAGTACGGGGAAATCCATCGCGTTGAAGGTCTGGCGCCATTCCATTGCCGACTGTTGCACGGACGCATGCATGTTTAGCTGCTTTTCATCCAGCAGCTTTCGTTCGCTGACATCGTTAGCGATCACCAGTCGCGCTCGAGTGCCGTTAAACTTTAGTGGGTGCGAGGTGAGCTCGACGTAGATCACGCTGTTATCTCTGCGACGGTGGCGCCAGGGACTTGAGATCATGGGTTCGCCATCTCCAGTCGGAGTTTTAACGAGCAATGCGGGCACCGCTTCTTTCGACCTGATGTCTTCGATAGTCATCGAGAGGAATTCTTCGCGAGAATACCCGTAAGTCTTGATCGCCGCTTCGTTGACAGCGAGGAACGCCAGCGTCTCTTCATCATAGACCCAAATCGGCTGTGGTATCGACTCGAAGAGTAACCGGTACCGCTCTTGAGACTCGCGCAGAATCGCATCAGTTTTCGAGCGCTCCACCAGCCGAGAGACCTTGGCAATCAATCGTGTGGAGTCAAAGGGAATTTCCAGATAATCATCGGCGCCTGATGCCAGACCTTCGACTACGCTATCTGTGTCTCTCCGATGAGCGCTAACCAGGAGGATGGGAACCGTTTGTAAAGCCGCGTCTTCGCGAATGAGCCGGCAGAACTCCATTCCATTCATGCGCGGCATCGAAACATCGCTGATCACAACGTCGGGGCGTATGCACTTGGCGATGTCAAAGGCTTCTTTTCCATCGCCGGCAGTCAGCACGTTGTAGCCTGCCTTGCGAAGAAGGCTGTCCATCAACCCTAACTGCTCGGGTACGTCATTAACGATCAGGACTGAGTCTTCCTCATGTCCGTTGCTGGAAGAATGGGCATCGCGCATCAATGATTTAAGCTGACTCCGTTATCGCTGATGAGAATTTAGACTAATGCGCAAACCAAGGCTCGAGATGCGGAAGAGTGTTTCTCCGGGCTGTCGGGGAACCGGCGGACTGCTCTACCGGTTGGGCCAGAGAACGTACTCGAACGGATTGGGTTTCGACGGTCGCAAAGTATAGCACAGGCCGAACTTCGCGTCGGTCTTTTACGTTACATTTCGTCAGCCCCGGACTCTCCACAGACTAGTTTTCGAGCCTTTCTTCCTTAGTAGTTTGATTGTCCGGGATCTTCCGGGATTAAGTTCAAGTATTTGGCACTTTTTGATAACTTATCTCCAATTTTGACGCATGACTGACTCAACTGAAGCCCTTGAGGCCCAGCCACAGACTACTCCCGCGGCCGATCATCAGGAGCTACAGACTCCACCTCCTGAGGAGACGGGCTTCTGGGCAGCGGTCCGCGAGTCTCTTCGGGGCACTCATCGCGATTACACGACAGGACCCATTGGCCGTTCAATCATCCTGCTGGCTATCCCCATGGTCCTTGAGATGTTGATGGAAAGCATTTTTGCTGTCGTCGATATCTTCTGGGTAGCGCACCTGGGGGCGGACGCGGTTGCGACGGTCAGCCTGACAGAGTCGATGCTGACTCTGATGTACACAGTTGCGATTGGGCTGGGCATTGGCGCGACTGCGATGGTGGCTCGTCGTATAGGAGAGAAGAATCCCGACGGCGCAGCCCGCGCGGCCGTCCAGGCAATTGCGCTGGGACTTATCGCTTCGGTCATGTTCGCCGTTATTGGTGTTATGCTCGCGCCAAAACTTCTCGCTTTGATGGGCGGCTCACAGTGGGTGATTGAGCACGGGTCGGGATTCACGCGAATGATGTTCGCCGGAAATGCGAGCATCCTGTTGTTGTTCTTGATTAACGCCATCTTTCGCGGTGCGGGTGATGCCGCGATCGCGATGCGTGTGCTGTGGCTGGCGAATGCCGTCAACATTCTGCTTGGTCCATGCTTCATCTTTGGACTTGGTCCATTCCCCGAATTGGGTGTGACAGGAGCGGCTGTTGCAACAACTATTGGTCGAAGTACGGGCGTCATCTACGCGTTCAGCAGACTGATTCGGAGTGGCGGGCGTTTTGACATCCGGCGGGAACATGTCAGGCTCGAGCCTTCGATCATGGGCCGAATGATTCGCCTCTCGGCTACTGGCACGTTTCAGGTTTTTATCGGAATGGCCAGTTGGATCGGTTTGATCCGCACCATCTCGGCCTTTGGCACCAACGCGGTGGCTGGTTACGCGATTGGCATCAGGGTGATCATCTTTGCTCTGTTGCCTTCGTGGGGAATGGCCAATGCCGCGGCCACGATGGTGGGCCAGGCGCTCGGTGCAGGTAAGCCCGATCGCGCCGAACGGGCCGTCTGGAAAGCAGGCTTTTACAACATGATCTGCCTGGGCATCGTCGGTTTGATTTTTGTCATTTTCGCCCGGCAAATCATCGGTTTATTCACGGACGACCCTCTGGTAGTTCCATACGGAGTTGATTGTCTTCGAATCGTAGCGTATGGATTTCTCTTCTATGCTTATGGGATGGTGATTACGAATTCATTCAACGGCGCGGGTGATACGTGGACGCCGACAATCATCAATCTGTTCGTATTCTGGTTATGGGAGTTACCGCTGGCTTATACGCTGGCAATCGTTTTTGGCATCGGCCCACGCGGAGTCTTTATCGCGATGATGGTCGCGTTTTCGAGTTTGGCAGTTGTCAGCGCGCTTGTATTTCGTCGCGGCAAATGGAAAACAAGGGTCGTGTGACAAGCCGTTTAATCAGCTCATCAGGCCTTTCCATCACAAAAGGCTACGTTTTCATCTGAGCCCTCGTCTATCTGTTCAGCGTGAAATCAACATTCTGCATTTCCGTCTTAATTGCTTTGGCAATAGCGCAAGAGACCGCGCCGCCCTCTTCGGCACTGCAATCGATGGTCGACGCCGAGCGCGCATTTTCAAAAATGTCAGTAGACCAAGGGACGCGGCCGGCGTTTCTTGCATTCATCGCGGAGGATGGAATTCTTTTTCGCCCGAGAGCCGTGCAGGGAAAAAAATGGATGCAAGAACATCCCTTACCGGCGTCAGACAAGCGTCCGCTGCTCGTGTGGCAACCGGCTTTTGCCGAGATGGCACTCGCCGGCGACATGGGATACACCTTTGGACCGTGGGAATATAAAGAAGACATCAAGGACGACAAGCCTGTTGGTTATGGCCACTTCGCCACGATTTGGAAAAGGCAAGCAGACGGGTCGTGGAAATTTGCAATCGATCACGGCATCTCGCATCCTCAGCCCCAAGCCCCAATCACGCCGTTACAACTATCCAGTGATGACAAACAAAAACCTTGGAAACCTACTGATGTCAACGTCGAATCCTCCAGCAAAGGCTTATTGGATCGCGATCGCGAGTTCTCAAACACTTCGGCAACGCAAGGTTCTCTTAAGGCGTTTCTCGCTTACTCATCGCCAAACGTGAGACTTTTCCGTGACGGCCATTATCCCTTCGCCGGTGCGAAAGGCATGGGTGAGGCGCTGAAACTCAAGACCTCGACGAACACCGTCTGGAGCTGGCAAACAGAAGGCGGTGACGTATCCCGATCGGACGACCTCGGATACACGTACGGAACCTACACAGTCACCAGCAAAGCCGAGCCGCAAAGACCAGGTGAGCGTGGCAGTTACATGCGCTTTTGGAAGAAGGACAAAGGTGTCTGGCGAGTCGTAGTGGATGTTGCGACTGAGATTAAGAACTGATGTTATAAAGGAATCACCCAGCCCCCCTGAATAGGCTGGGTGACTCCCTTCTGGGCGTAAGGCAAAAGCCGAAAGAGAATTAGGCCGGCTGGCTGTTAACAACGTCTGGCGTTTCCACGAGCGGATATCCGTTCGCAAAATTGCTCAGGCAGATGTTGTAGTGCTTGATCTTCGAGTTCAGCGTCGTCACCTTGAGATTCAACAACCGGGCTGCCCGCCCCTGATGTCCAGCGGTTTGCAACAAGGCGCGTTTGATTAGATCGATTTCGAACTGCGTCACTTCATTATAGAAATCGAGACCGCCCTCGAAATTGATCGTGCGAACCTCGCCGATGGATTGCACCTCACGCAGTAGCCGAAGCGTCAACTCCTTCAAGGCCGTTATGCTGTTCCGACCCTGACTCTCTTCATGCTCATTTTGCTCTACTTGTGCCTGCACCAAGCCTTCGCCTTCCCAAACTCTTGCTGATTCCATACTCTTCCTCCGTAATCCTCCATGATCTCTTTTAAGGCGCATCGTCCGGGTCCGATTGGGCTCGCTGGGGATCGAGCGCTTGATGAGCAACGAAGTTTTTTCAAAAAGCCAAGCCGTGGCTTTTCAATAACCCGGATAGAACACGAGAGTTATACGCATTTTCTTGGAAATCCGTGCCGTTTTGTGACAGAACGGCAGCCATTTGTGATTAGCAGGCTTGAGACCGTGATAATTACCCATCTCAGGGTAGCCGTCCGAGGGCTTCCTGCAATTTGTCACGATAGTTACGGGACAGTGTTAGCTGAGTGCCGTCCTGCAGAATGATGCGATATTCCCCATGAAACCACGGCTGAAGCTCCTGAATACGGTCGATACGGACAATTGACGACCGGTGGATGCGGACAAACTTCTTTGGATCGAGCTGCGACTCGAGGCTGCTGATGGTTTCCCGAAGCAGATGAGATTTCTTGCCGCTGTGAACCGAAACGTAGTTCCCCTCCGCTCCGATCCAGTCGATTTCGCTCGTTTCGAGAAAATAAATACGACCTGCAGCTTTGATCACGAGCCGCTCGAGGTACTTCGGTCCGGCTTTTAGCTCTTCGAGCAGCGCCAGAATCCGTTGATCCGATCCGCCGTTCCGGTCTCGCATCATCTGCGCTTTGGCTCGTTGCCACGAGAGGTCGAAGCGGTCACGGTCAAACGGCTTTAACAGGTAATCGAGAGCATGTACCTCGAAGGCCCGGACGGCATATTGATCGTAGGCCGTAACGAAGATCACATACGGCAGCCGCTCTTTATCAAGGGCCTCAAGAACTTCAAAGCCGCCTAATTCGGGCATTTGGACGTCGAGAAAGAGGAGGTCGGGATGGTGAGTTCGGATGGCTTCCAACGCCTCGCGGCCGTTTACAGACTCTCCGACTATCACTGCATCAGGCTCATCCTGAAGCATTTCGCGCAGCATTCCGCGCGCCAGTGGTTCATCGTCCACTAACAACACACGAATGGGGGGAGACGCACTCATAGTTTCGGAAACTGAGTGATGGTCTGAGGCGATCGGGGAGACCTAACCTTGCTGTTTACACCACGGATGTAAAAATTCTGGCAAAAATTCGAAATTGCGGATTGCCAAAAAAGATGAGACTACAGGGAGTTCTCGCTTGTCGGTCGTGGCTCTTCGGTGTGAAACGGTATCTCCATAGTAACTACCATTCCACCATCTGGGTCATTACTTAAGTCGAAGAGATGATCGGATCCGTACAAGCGTTCAAGCCTGGTCTCAGTGTTAGCCAGTCCCAGACCTCGTTTGAACAAATTCTCGGATGTCCGATGTGCCGGAAGCCCCGGTCCGTTGTCTCGAACCTGGATACGAAGCGTGCCATTTCGTTGTTTCGCTTCAATTTCTATTAATCCGGGCGTGGAGCGGGGCGCAATTCCGTGGCGGATTGCGTTCTCGACGATGGGTTGGAGGAGAAGGTTTGGAACTTTTGCGTCCAGGGTTTGCTGAGCGATGTCGATTCGAGTGGTCAGCCGGTCCTGGAACCGGATGCGCTCGATCTCTAGATAACAGGACAAAAACTCCATTTCCTGTTGCAGCGTGACCTCTTGCGATCCTGAGTTTTCCAGTGTGAGCCGGAGAAAGTCTCCCAGGCGGGTGATCATCCTGCGCGCCGCGTTCGCATCCTTATTGAGCAAAGCAGAGATTGAGTGGAGGGTGTTGAATAGGAAATGAGGATGAAGCTGCATCTTCAGAGCTTGCAGTTGAGCTTGTGAGAGTTGAGCTTCGAGTTGAAAAGTTCTCAGCTGGCCTTCGCGGAACCGGCGGTAATAAGTGAACGCATAGCTGGTGAGGGCGACCAGCATGTAGATCCCTATTGCCTCGCTGAAATTGCCTATGACAAATCTTGCCATTCTTTCCCATGAGAAAGGTCTGCCCACGCTGAAATCCCAGTAAAGCCACATAAGGACATGTCCAATTGCGGTGACCACCACACCGAGGACAATACTTATCGGCACGTGAAGCAAAGCGCTTCGCAACCAGTTATTTCGTTCGATGGGAAGACGGGAGGCGGTCCAGAGTACCAATGGGGTGGCCAATGCCCAAAGATACGACCACGTGAATTGGAGATAGGCTGAGTCTACCAACGCGATGGGGCGGGCTGACCTATACGACGTGAAATAGCCCTGAAGTGTGAAGACTATGCCAATGAAGGTCCAAATAATGAAGATCAGCAGCAGTCGTCCCCAGCGACGGTGCCAGAAAGGAACCCGAGCCTCCTTTGATTCGAAGTTCTGATCTTTCTGCTCAGACATGCGACCCCAATAATAGATCCATTGAAGGCTGGGGAACCAGAACTCGGGAGTAACCTGGGCGAAATTTTAGATGCTGGAGCATGGCGATATGCTTCGTGCGAGGTCAAAGCAGACTCGCGAGTCAAACAATTATCGTGGCGGTAACGGTTTGCACAACAGCTTTGTGATGAAAGGGCCGCGCGCAATTGCCAAACGGCCCGAAAGTCTTCTAAAGAAATCAGGGCCCACGTTGTACGTGGGCCCTGATGCAAGAGCTTGCGTTTCGCAAACGCCTAAAACACAAGCTTCAATTGATACCGAATCACGCGTCCACCTCCGTCGTTTCCTACTGTGTCGGGATTGAGGAATCGACCGGCGGGAGCGGTGGCAGCGTTTGAATTGATCGTTCCGCCCGTTGGCGAAAACGGACTTATCGACCCTTGGGTGAATTGCGGATGGTTGAACACGTTAAAGAACTCCGTGCGCAATTCGATTCGGGAAGTTTCACCAATTCGGATGTTCTTTTGCAGATTGATGTTCCAGTTGTTGAGACCCGGAGTGCGCAATGTATTGCGGCCCAAGGAACCAAAGCGCGGAACACTGCAAGAAGCGCCAGATACGAAGGTTGGGTTCACAATAAACTGTGCGGTTGCGGGATCGATGGTTGCGCCGCCAGCATCAGGATTGGTGTAGCGAAGGATGCAGTTGTTCGCGTCAACGACCGGGACGGCGCGTACACCTGGCGTTCCATTTGGGTTGAATTCGGGTCGTTCAAGCCCACCGCCGATACCGTCCGAATCGAGGCCGTTAAATACGCTGAACGGAACACCCGACTCCCAGGTTGCGACGCCGGAGATCTGCCAACCACCCAGTACCTTGCCGACGAAATGGCGTTGTTCTCTATGCCACGGAAGTTCGTAGACCCATGTGAAGTTTGCTTTGTGAAGGCGATCGAAGAAAGAGATGCTCCGGTCGCGTGCACCACCACCAAACGCTTGCGGTAGAGCGAAAAACGCAGTCGTAGTAGCCAGCCCTATGCCGAATACTTCATCAGCATTACTGAGCAACTTTGAAAACGTGTAACCACCGGTCATTGTCAGGTTGTTAGCGAAACGTCGCCGTGCCTCGAGCTGTCCCGAGTGGTAGATCGACGAGGCGCCGTTGGTTCGAACGCTACGTCCGCCTTGCAACCGGTCAAGTCTACTCGACGGCGTGCCAGTGAAGCCGGCCGGAACCGGAAGCAGCAGGTCGGGCCGGTTCAACGTCGGGTTTGCGTCCTCAGTTACATACAACTTGGTGCCCTTCGATCCGACATAAGAGACATCGAGGATTACGTTGTAAGGTAGTTCACGCTGCAGACCGAGAGACCAACGCTGGTAGTAAGGGTTAACCAGATTCGGGTCGACTAACGTCTGTGGATCAAATGGCGACGTTGGCCGGGCTGTAGTGGGAAACTGCGAGGTAAAGTTAGCAAGGCCGCGAGGATTCGCCACTGATGTCAGAGACCTCACCTCCGTTGAAATGATGTTAGGAGAGGACACCGCGGCGTTCGACGCGATGTTGTTGAAGAACGAATCGTATCCCATTTGATATCCGCCACGGATGACGGTCTTTTGCTCGCCGAAGAAGCGTCCTAAGAAACCTCCTGAGTAGGACGGCGACCACGCAAAGCCGAAAGTTGGAGAAAAGTTATTGTTGTCGGATGCAACTTTATTCGGATCGTCGTACGGACCTTCGAGGGTTACTGGATCGACGTTGAAGAGACCACTGAAAGCTGGTGTCCGCAACGTATTAAACGGCGTTCCAAAATTCTCATAACGGAGTCCCAACGTTAGCGTCAGCGACTGTGATGCCTTCCAACGATCCTGGAAGAAGGCCGCGATGCGATGCAGAGACGGGAAATAGATGGCGCTGCCAAAGTCTCGTGAAGCAGTCGCGTTTGACCCGCCAAAGTTGTCCACGAAATTACCGAACGAGTTATAACCCGTGCTCGCGGTAAAAGTGAGATTGCCACGCGGATTGAAGGGCGCTGCCTGCCGCGAAATCTGTCGTAGATAATCTACTCCTCCGCGGAAGGTGTGGTTGCCCATCACTTTTGTCAGGGTGTCCTGGACCACGTAGTTGTTAGCGATGCGACCCTGTGGGAAGGTTGCCTCCGCGCCGAGACTAGACAATGTGAGACCGTTGAAAACAATTCTAGGCACGTCGGCCGCGATGTTTGCATCACGCAACGGAAAATCGAGAAGGATTCGGTTGTAACCTACACGCATCTCGTTTGTCAGATCTCCTGAGAACACGTGAGTCTCAGAAAGCACGAAGTTGTAAAACTTCGCCGCAAAGTCGGCTTCAAAGCCAGGCAATGCATTGGCGGTACCGCCAAACGGTTGCGCTTGTTTGTCATAAAGGAACCGGCCGGATAGCTGATCGTTATCGCTAATCTTATGATCGATCCGGAGTTGGAATTGGCGCTCATCAAAAACTGACGTGAAGCTCTTGAAGAAGGATCCAAACTCTACACACGGTCTGTTCCCGGCCGGCGCGGGACACGTAGTGGACGAGCCCGCACTGGTGTTGCCCCCGCGTCCGAGCGCAACCTGTTGAAAGCTCGACACGGCCAGAACGTTTTGGACAGCAGCCAGGTATGCATCCACATTCGCGTTCGTCCCTTGTGGGAAGATCGAACGCAAAGTAGCCACACCATTTGCTGAGGGCGTCGTCAACAACTGCTGGCCGCCTAATCGCTGGCGCTCCCACTGGTAACCAACGAAGAAGAAGGTCCGGTTCCGCCCATCATGCAAGGACGCCCCACCTTCGCCAAACTTGGGCAGATAGAGTGGACCACCCAAGGTACCCGCGTAGGTAGTTTGGATTCCGAACGGCGGATAGCCTCTGGGAATTACATTAGCAGGCTGGTTTGCTTGTTGCACAATTGCTGGATTGCGAGCTTGGGAACTCGTGATCGCATCGTCACGCGTAGAGTCAAGAAAAGCAGAGAGCGATCCATGAAATTCGTTCCCGCCGGACTTCGTAATCACGTTGATTACTCCGCCTCCGGCTCTTCCAAACTCGGCGTCGTAGTTGCCGGTCTGGATGTTGACTTCCTGAATTGCGTCAGGGTTAGTGATCTGAAATGCCTGGCCCGCGACGGAGATGTCATTATTCTCCATCCCGTCGATCATGAAATTGTTTGATCTGCCTCGAGCGCCATTCACAATAAAAGTACTGACGCCAAGGCCTCCGCGATTAGACGAAACGCCCGGCAAAGTCAGCGCCAGAGCAACCGGGTTGCGACCTGCAACAGGAAGCTCCGTGATCTGTTTTTGGCTGATGTTACCTCCACGAACGGGGGCTTCTGATTGCAACAGTATGGCCCCTTCCGCACTTACGGTAACAGAGGCTTGCTGGCCACCGAGTTGGAGTTGTGTATCAACAGTGGAAGTCTGACCGGCACGAACAATTACATCGGTCTTGGTTAATTCGCCAAATCCGGATCCGGTGAACTTGATCGAATATGTGCCAAGGTCTACCGCATCGAATCGGTAAACGCCTTCGCTGTTGCTGGTTGTGGTTCGGGTTAGCGATGTCTCAGCGCTTGTCAATGTTATGGTCGCGCCCGCGACGACCGCGCCATTTGGATCGGTGACAACGCCGGTAACCGTGCCCCGGCTGGTCTGCGCATTCGCAGTCACCGCACAGAGGGCCAATAAGGCTAACAGGCAAAATGTGTGGGTCCGCATTAACTACTCCTTTTTTAAAAGTTGAAAGCAGAGACTCAAGTCAGTATTCGGTCGATCCGATAACTCGGATTTTCAGACCGCGCTTCAGTCTGACTCTTTTCGGAGAGCGCAATGAGCATGCCTTTTGTGGACCATTTGATGGAAACGGTCGCTTTGTTGGGCAAGGTCCACACTGCCAGGTGTGACGCGATTCAAAATTGCGGAAATTGGATTCGTAAATTGAAGAGAAATTTGAATTATTGGATTAGGGGAGATCGAGAGATGATCGACTACTCCATTTTTTCGTAATGAATGATGGTGGTGTTACGCTTGGGCTATTGCGGTTTCAGAGGAGCAATAAAATCCTGATCCTTCGTTCCTGCGTGGCAAACAATGCACGACTGCTGCCCGCGTTCTTCGAGATCAGAAACCAGCGCATAGGTGAGTCCGCGATCCGACCAGGTGATCACTTTCAAACCATGAATCGCGTTGTAATGGAAGAATAGTCCTTTCGCCCTAATCTCTTCGCCCCCAGTCGGCGATGCTACTCTATCCGACGTGATCACGAGACTGATAGGCCGAGCTTTCATTTGGTAAGCGACGTACGCCGCATAGTCATTCTTGTATGCCACCAGTCTTGCGCCTTCGAGCCGGTACAACTTTTCCTGCCCTGAGGCTTCCTGATAGTTCGGCAGCTTCACGCTGAAGGTCACTTTGTCGTTGAACCAATCAGAGATTTGCCCCGGCGCGTCTGATGTTATCTCGAGAGGAAGTTGTCCGCGCGTTCGTCGCAAATGAGTTTCGGCAGCCATCAAAGCAAATTCGGATGCCCCATTCGGTTTAATCTTTCTGAAATATGAAACCAAAAACGGCAAAGCAAGCAGAAGAATTGCGGCTATCGCGACGAATTGCCAACGCAAACGACGACCAGACGTTTCGGTCGAGAGCATTTGCTGAATGCGGCGGCGCAATCGCGCTGGAGCTGGCGACGATTCCTGGAAGGATCGTTCGACGCGTGCGCGGAGCTCTGGTGACGCGTGATGATGCGGAGCGGACTCGCGGATCGTTTGAACAAACTGCCGCTCGCTCTCGAACATGGCCCGGCATGATGCGCAGTGCTCAAGATGCCGTTCGAGCACACGACGTTCAGCTCCCTGTAACTCGTCATCGAGATACAGAATCAAACGCGCGCGAACATCGTCACAAGTCTTCATCTTCACTTCAGACGGCACGAGCCGGTTTGTCAGTTTGCCAACCGCTGAGAAGCTTTCGCAGTTTTTCTCTGGCGCGGCCCAGCCGCGACATCACGGTGCCCGCTGGACAGTCAAGTATCGACGCGATCTCCTGATAGCTAAACCCTTCGATGTCGCGAAGAACCACGATTTCACGATGCAGCGCCGGCAGATGCTCGATAGCCTCGATGATCTCTTCGCGTTCAAGTTTGCGTAGGTAAAGAACATACGGATCGGTCGCCCGCCTATCCAGCCAGCCGCTGCTGTTTGATTCCTCTGTTTCAAGTTCCACGAAACGCGGCCCACTTCGCTGGTGGCGAAGTTGATTGAGCCACGCGTTGCGCAAAATCACGAACAACCAGCCCTTGAGATTGCTGTTCGGCGACAGTCCGCCAAATGCTCGCACGGCTCGCAAATACGTCTCTTGCACCAGGTCCTCGGCTTCTGTCTCGTTCCCCGTCAAAGTGAGCGCGTAGCCATAAAGAGGATCGAGATATTCGAGCGCCGGGTGGTTGAGACTCGCGTCAGGTTTGCTCTGCTTAGCCATCGCTCAAACGGTCCGCATTTTACAACAACACTTCGCTGAGAAAGTTATTCCCATCGGCGACGTGGAATAAGAAAGCGGTTCGCGTGTTCTTGAGGAGTAGAAGAAGTCTGTTTGAAAGTCAGTTTCATTATCGGGGGGGACGTGTGTCATGAAGAACTCAAAACGAACCAGAACTCTTTCGACCATTGCTTTAATGCTTGCGATGGTGGCTGCTTGTTTAGTGGCACAGGGGACGCGCGCGCAACAACAGCAGCCACAGAAACCACCGTCATCGTTTATGCCGGTAATCGAAGAGCCATTTGACGTTGTGCGCGCGCGTGATAAGGCTGCAAAATCGCGCGTGATGGTCGCGGCGATGCGCTTGCTCGAGGACCGTTATGACTTGCGGCGTCGGGTGGATGAGAGCGTTAAGATGACGCGCGGCAAACCCATTCCCGTTGGACCGACTGCCAAGCTCAAGAGCGGCGTGACCTGGGAAGCGTTGGGCAGGATGTCACCCGAAGAAATCCGCTCGAAAGATGTATTTCCTTACCTTCCGCTGCCGCATATTAGTCATCCTGTCGGCGGCATGGTCTTTCCGCAAACATCAATCAAGCTGTTGCCGCGCCTTGAACGTTTTGACATGGACTTTGATATTCCCGACCACTTTCTGCCCGAATTTCCGCCGGCGATTTTTCTAACGACGCGGCCCGACCTTGGCGATGTATCCAAAGGACAGCTTGTCACTGTTAACAACTTCTACCAGCTCTTCAACGGGATTCTGAATCCTAAACAGCTCGAAGGGTTGCGTCTGTTGGTGACGCAGTTCCCGCAACAGCAATTCAACGCCACCGACGATCGCAAGACGGAAAGAAACGATGGCATGTTAGGTGTCACGTGTTTGGATTGTCATGTGAACGGTCATACATCAGGTGCGACTCACCTGGTTGGCGATATTCGTCCACAGGAGAATCGCCGCCGTATTGAAACTCCGTCACTGCGCGGCGTGAATATTCAACGTTTGTTTGGTTCACAGCGAGCGCTCCGATCGATTGAGGACTTTACGGAATTCGAGCAGCGCGCGGCTTACTTTGATGGCGACCCGGTCATCGCTACAAAGAAAGGCGTCAACATCCTCGAGCGTGGATCACAAGTTCACTTCATGGCCGAGGTCCAGGAGTTGTTTGATTTTCCTCCTGCGCCAAAACTGAATTTGTTAGGTCGTTTGGATCGCAACAAGGCTACGCAAAGTGAGATTCGGGGCGAAGAGTTGTTCTTTGGCAAGGCCAGCTGTAGTGTGTGTCATACGCCGCCTTACTATACCGACAATCTTATGCACGATTTGAAGGTGGAACGGTTCTTCCGTCCGCGGATGGAAGGCGGGATGATGATTACGGCTCAGGGATTGATCAAGACGTTTCCATTGCGCGGCATCAAGGAGTCGCCGCCTTACCTGCATGACGGGCGCTTACTGACGCTGGAAGACACGGTCGAGTTTTTCAATCTCGTGCTGGAGCTCAAGTTGACGCCACAGGAGAAGACCGACTTAGTCGCGTTCCTGCGCGTGTTGTAATTGCGTCTACCAAGCAGTTCAAAAGTGTGAAAGCCGCCAGAAAGCTGGCGGTTTTCGCATTTTGGCTCGCAGTTTTAGCGCGCTGGGCGAGCTAGCTTTTACCCCTCAAGTTCTCCTCATCTTCACCTCAAGTTTTTCTCAAGAATTCCTCAAGGCCGCTGCATATCCTGTACAGGTCGTTTTGTGTTCTGAAAATCCAACGCCCGCCGGCGTACTGCTTCGTTTTTTGGCTCGAAAGGAGACCTTTCCATGTATCACAGACTGCGGCCGTTAACCTTTGTTTCCACGCACATGAACTGGCGATTGTTTTTGTTGCTGTTCGGCTGTGCGGCAATCTCAGCGGCCCTGTTTGTGCCCAGAACCTTCAGCGCAAATCCTGCCGGCGGCACCATATCAGAGGCCTCTCCTCTAGTTACGTGGACAGGTCAATTTAAGGCGCCAACAGGCTCCGCCGACTGTGAGAATGCAAATAACGCTGCGTGCGATAATTACAGCCTCACGATTGAAGCTCCATCCGCAGCCTTTGGTCCTTATCTGGTCGAAATCAAACTGCAGCCCGCGCTCGTAGGCGACTGGGATCTGCAAGTGTATGGCCCTTCGGGGAACTTAGTAACCGGATCCGGAAACAGTCCGGGCCAGTCCGAACTGATCGTGCTAATCAATCCTCCGTCGGGGACGTACACCCTTGCGGCAGCTCCTTTTGCACCCGTCGTAGGAACAGATGGCAACAGCTATTCGGCCAGTGCCGAACTCAAACATCACATAGTAAATCCTGCCGAACAAGGATCAGATACAAACGTCAGCTATCACAATTTTGTCGCGACCGGGTCCTTAGGTAATGCCGCAGGTGAACCCTCGATTGGTGTCAATTGGAATACTGGCCGCGCAATGTTTATCGCACTGCTGCAGACTCTGCGCGTCACATTTGATGACTCGACAATTCCAGCAAAAGCCACGTGGGAGGATAAGAGCTTTACTTGGACGAGTCTGATCACGATGGACCCGATTCTCTTCACCGATCGGATAACAGGCCGCACGATCGTCTCGCAACTGGTGACCCCGGCCGCAGCAGATGGCACACTCGTCCTTACCGATGGATGCAGTATATCCGCTTTCACTGATAATGATGGAGATACGTGGGTCGTTGATCAGGGTTGTGGCCTGCCGAGCGGCGCCGATCATCAATCGATCGGCGGTGGTCCATTCCACGAACCGCTGCCGAGCGAACTGCCATTGCCGGGTGAGTTAGGCGGATATTCGCATGCGACCTACTACTGCGCGCAGTCTGGCCTCACGGCTTATTGTTCTCGCAGCGATGATGGCGGCGTGACTTATGGACCGGGCGTTCCCATTTACACGACTGAGTGCGGCGGGCTGCACGGCCATCCGATGGTCGCTAATGATGGGACGGTGTATGTACCGAACAAGGCTTGCGGAGGCAAGCAAGGTGTCGTTATTTCAGAAGACAATGGCATCACTTGGAGAGTTAGTAGCGTAGAGGGCAGCCTCGCATCATCAAATGATCCTGGTGTTGGTATTGGTGCGCAGGGCACGGTCTATCTCGGTTATCAAAACGGAGATGGCAGACCCAGCGTTGCGGTGTCAACTGACAAAGGGCTTACGTGGAGCGAGCCCGTCGATGTCGGCGGAGCATATGGAATCAAGAATACGGTCTTCCCGCGCGTCGTAGCGGGCGATGACGATCGAGCTGCTTTCGCATTTCTGGGAACACCGACAGAAGGAGCATTCCAGGATGCTTCTTTCACCGGTGAGTGGCATCTCTACATCTCACACACGTTCGACAGAGGTCAAACTTGGACCACCATTGATGCTACGCCCACGGATCCAGTGCAACGCGGATGCATATGGATGCAGGGTGGGAGTAATCCATGTCGAAATCTTCTGGACTTCATGGGCTCGGCAGTCGATCAACAGGGCCGAGTTCTGATCGGATACGCAGATGGCTGTGTCAACTGCACTGGACCATCCACGTCACGCGCGAGTAAAGCGACGATCGCGCGACAGGTAAATGGACGCCGGCTCTTCCACCAATTCGATCCCTCAGGTGACCCAACTCCAACTCCCACGCCGACTCCCACTCCGACACCGACTCCAACACCAGGCGACCCTTGTGCCTTACCAGGCGTGACCGTTCAGAGCGATGCGGATGGTGACCAGCTCGGGGCTCCGGCCGCTAATACTCAACTCGATGTTCAGTCAGTTAAGATCGCCGAGCCTTTCATCAGCAGTGACGATCAATCGATTAGCTTCACGATGAAGGTGAACAATCTGATCGGCACTCTGCAACCCAACTCCATCTGGACCACGTACTTTAACGTGCCCGACACGGGTGGCACTTCTCGCAAAGTATTTGTCCAAATGAGCACGTCGGATACCCCCGTGACTGTCTCGTTCACGTATGGGTATCACAGTGATGCGGATAACTTTGATATCGGGCAATGCTTCCTGAATAGCTGTCCTCAGGTTACGGGGACGTTTGCAGCTGATGGAACGATAACAATCAACCTCGCAACTGGAACGCCACTGAGTTTCTCGGATCTCAACAGCAATCACGTGTTCGACGTTGATCTCGGTCCCGGCAAGACACTCGCGGGCATTCAGGGCACGACCACTCTATTAGTCGGCGCCGCCGGAAGCGGTTTGTTACAAGGAGTAGACGAGACGACCGGTGACGGGGCGTACACCACTATTGGCAACAATGCTTGTTCGGGCGGGACTCCGACTCCAACTCCAACGCCGACTCCCACTCCAACGCCGACAGGGACACCGAATTGCAGTTTGCCAGGAGTGTCTTTGATCACCGATCCAAGTGGCGACACGGGTACAGGCACACTTGGCACTGCACCAGGCACTCCATCGCAAGACATGACTGAAGTCTTTATGGCTGAGCCGTTCCAATCCGACGGCGAAAGCAGAATAGCCGTGACTCTGCGCTTGGAGGATGCAACCGCTTTGGCGGCGAGCGGAATCTGGCGCGCGTTCTTCACAGTCGGAGGCACGACGTACTTCGTAGGCGCATTTAACGATCCGGTGTCGGGCATGCAGTTTAATTACGGTACGTCAGGAACTGTTACGACTACGCTTGGCCCCGCCGATAGCGGCTCGATTAATGCTGCGAACAAGACGATGACGATTCTGATTTCCAACAGCAAGGTTGGAAATCCGAGCGCTGGAACAACGTTGACGGGTATTTATGGGCGAACTCAAACACTAGCCGGAGCGGGAGCTGTAGGAGGAGCGACCCCGACTCATGACATAGCGCCGAACACAGCGCCAACTGCCGGAACGGCAACGTACACACTCATTGGCAATGCTGCGTGCGCAACGGGCACACCGACACCAACGCCAACTCCCACACCTTCGCCGACTCCGACCACTGGACCACGTTACCTTGTATACCAACCACC